>NZ_JBVHUE010000019.1:35966-175227 GCF_055565515.1 Streptomyces sp. NPDC028419
ATCCCCCCCCCAACCCCCCCCCCCCCCCCCCCCCCCCCTCCCCCCCCCCCCTCCCCCCCCCCCCCCCCCCCCCCCCCCCCCCCCCCCCCCCCCCCCCCCCCCGAGCCCGGTGGGGGCTCAGCAGGTCAGGTCCTTCGCCGGGAGCCTGCCCGTGGTCAGGTAGAGCGCGGCGCTCTCGTCCGCGCAGGCGTTGGTGCCGTTGACGATGTGCCCCTCGCCGCCCGCGACGGTGACCATCCGGGATCCGCTCAGGGCCCGGTGCATGGCCCGGCCGCCGGCCAGGGGCGTCGCGGGGTCCCACTCGTTCTGCAGGATGAGCGCGGGGACCCCGTTGGCCACCGTCGTGCGGGGTTCGCTGCCGGGTTCCCAGAAGGCGCACGGCCTGATGCCGGACTCGAAGTCGCCGGAGAGCGGATAACGGGCCTTGTCGCGGACCGCGTCGCGGCGGTAGCGCTCGGGGTCGCGCGGCCACGACTCGCGGGTGTCGGCGCACAGCACCGTCCAGGCGCTCGCGGCTTCGTTGTCCGGGGGAACGTCACGGGCGGACGCCGACGGGAGGGGGCTCGGGAGCCGCTCCGGCCCGCCGGACGGCTCCGGCCCCTCGCCCCCGGCCGCCCGCTTCAGCTCGGCGACCCATGCGGCGGCCCGCTCCACGCGGGAGAACATGGCGCGCCGGGCGCGGATGGTGTCACCCGTGTAGCGCGTCCCGTCGAGGTCGACGGGTGCGCGGTCGGCCCGGGCGACGAGGTCCCAGAAGGTCGTGCGGACCTCGGCCGGGGTGCGGCCCAGTCCGTACGTCGCGTGGCGCCGGGCGGTCCACTCGGTCCACCGCGTGAAGGCGGGCCCCGCCGCGCGCGCCATCTCCTGGAACATGCCCCGCCCGTACCCCGCGGGGTCGGGCGCGCTGTCCAGCACGAACCGGTCCGTTCGCCGGGGAAACATCTGCGCGTAGACGGCGCCGAGGTAGGTGCCGTAGGAGAACCCCAGGTAGGAGATCTTCTCCTCGCCCAGCACGGCCCGGACGAGGTCCATGTCGCGAGCGGTGTTGCGGGTGGTGATGTGGCGCAGCCTGTCGCCCTCCCCGGCCCGGCACTTGGCGGCCACGGTACGGGCCCACTCCACGTCCTTCGCGAAGGTACCGGGCGAGTAGGGGCGTTCCAGGTCCTGCTCCTCGGCGGTGAGACCGCAGCTGACGGGCGAGCTGCGCCCGACGCCCCTCGGGTCGAAGCCGATGAGGTCGTACCGTTCCCTCACCTCCGCGGGGAGGTCCGCTCCCAGGCTGACGGGCAGGTCCAGGCCCGGCCCGTTGGGGCCACCGGGGTTGAGCAGCAGGACGCCGCGGCGCTCCGTTGCGCCGGTCGCCCTCACCCGGGACACCGCGATCTCCATCGTCCTGCCCCCGGGATCGCCGTAGTCCAGCGGCACCGTGAGCGTCGCGCAGGTGTAGGTGGCGGGGTGCTCCGCGTCGCAGCGCTGCCACCGCGGAGCCTGTTGGGCGTACGGGCGCAGGGGGTCCGCGGCCGCGGCGGCGGATCCGGACGCGGTCGTCGCGGGTGCGAGTGCGCAGAGGAAGGCCGTCGCGAGGCCGACGATCATGCGGGAGGTCGTTCTCGTGTGGCGCACGGTGATGCTCGTCCTCGTCGGGTAGGGGCGCTCGGCGCCGGTCACTTGCCGGTGAGCTGCTGGTGGACGCACTGCGCGTACTGCCGGAGACCGTCGGGCTCGTAGCACTCCTGCGTCTTGTTGGCGTACCAGACGAAGAAGACGGCGACCAGGACGGACACCGCGATGGCCAGGGCCGAGGTCACCAGGCCGGTGAGCGCCGAGCCGCGGCCGACGGCGGTCCGCTCGGCCCTCGTCAGGGCGACGACGCCCAGGACCAGGCCGACGCAGCCGAAGAGGCCGCCGATGAGGAAGACCGAGGTGCCGAGGCCGATGACGCCGATCACCAGGGCGGCCCCGGCCGGGCCGTTGGTCGACGGCGTGCGGTGCGGTGGCCCCTGCGCGCCCCCGGTGAGGGCCTGCGTGCGTTCCTGGGTGTTCGTCGAGCTGTTCATCGTGCTGTTCATCGAGCGTCCTCCGGTCGGCTGTTCAGGGCACGATCCTGGCTCGCGGCGGCGCCGGGGCGCATCGCGGGAAGGCGGGAGGAGGTGCTCCCCCGATCGGGGGAGGGCATCGCCGGGCGGCCCGGTCATACTGGGGCGATCATGGTCAGGGGACTCCGGCCGCTGCTGCGCGGCTCTACGTACGCGGGCATGCTGCTCGCCTATTGCGGCGCGTTGGCGAGCCTTGTGCTGCTGCCCTTCGCCCTGCTGGCGACATGGGCGTGGCCAGCCGCTCCCTACGGCGCCCAGGTCGCCCTGGTCCTCCTGGTCTGGGCCGTGCTGATCGGCTCGGTCGGCCTGGCCCGCTCCGTGCGGCGGGCGTTGATCGCCTTCGCCCGACCGCTCCTGCGGGTGCCCTTGCCGGCCCCCGCGGCCGTGGCGGCCGGCGCCGACCGATGGCGGACTCCCCTGTGGCTGCTGCTGCACGTGGCGCTGGGGTGGGCGGGGGCGCTGACGAGCGGGGTGCTGGTGCTCATGGGGATCGCCCTCCCCGAGGGCTGGCTGGACGCCGAAGCCGGGCTGAGCCTCTTCGGTCGGTCGCTGCGGTCCGACGGCGGTTGGCGGAGCTGGCTGTTGGCGCTCTGTTGCCTGCTGCTCGCGGCGCTCGTGTGCGCGGTGGTGACGGGCGTGCTGCGGTGGCTGGCGCCCCGGCTGTTGGGGCCCTCGTCGGCCGAGCGGCTCGCGCTGATGGCCGAGCGGGAGCAGCGCCTCGCCGAACGCAACAGGCTGGCGCACGAGTTGCACGACTCGATCGGGCACACGCTGACCGCGACCACGATCCAGGCGGCGGTCGCGGGCGAGGTGCTCGGCGCCGACCCGGAGGCGGCGCGGGCCGCCCTGCGCAGCATCGAGGAGTCGGCCAGGGCCGCGCTGGAGGACCTGGACTACGTACTGGGCGTCCTGCGCGAGGAGCGGGCGGACACGGCGCCGACCCGGACCCTGGCCGATCTGCCCGACCTGCTCGACCGGTTGCGACACGCGGGCGCGGTCCTCGACGTGGAGCTGTCCGGCGAGCCGGCCCAGGTGCAGGGGACGCTCTCCCGGGCCGCGTACCGGATCCTTCAGGAGGGCCTGACGAACGCCTTGCGGCACGGGAGCGGCGGCCCGATCGAGGTCCGGGTGGCGGCGGCCCCGGACGGGCTGGAGCTCAGCGTGGTCAACGGGGCGGGCGCGGGCGCGCGTACGGAGGCGGGCGCGCGGGGCTTCCGGACGTCCGGGCACGGCCTGCCCGGCCTCGCCGAGCGGGTGCGGCTGCTGCAGGGTGAGATCGAGGTCGGCCCGGACGGGCCGCGGCACTGGCGGCTGGCCGTCCGGCTGCCGGCGCGGTGCGCGGCATGACCGGCGCCGACGCGGGGCCGGCCCGTACCGCCGTCACCCTCTTGATCGCGGACGACGACGAGGTGACGCGCAGCGGACTGCGCACCTTGCTCGCGGCGCAGCCGGGCATCGCGGTGGTCGGTGAGGCCGCCGACGGCGTCGAGGCCGTCGAACAGGCGCGGCGGCTGCGGCCGGACGTGGTCCTGATGGACGTGCGGATGCCGCGCCGCAACGGGATCGAGGCCACCCGAGAGCTCCTCGCCGGGCCGGCCGGGGCGGCGGGCCGGGTCGGCCCGCCGAAGGTCGTGGTGATCACCACCTTCGAGAACGACGGCTACGTCACCGCGGCGCTCGGCGCGGGGGCCAGCGGCTTCGTGCTCAAGCGGCTGCCGGTCCGGCAGATCGCCGAGGCGGTGCGCGTGGTGGCGGCGGGCGAGGCGATCCTCTTCCCGGCGGCCCTGCGCCGGATGGTCGCCGCCCGCCCGCTGGGCTCCGCCGAGGCGTTGCCGAAGGCGGCGCTGACGGAGCGGGAGGAGGAGGTGCTGCGGTCGATGGCCACCGGCCTGACGAACCCGGAGATCGCGCAGGCGCTGAGGGTGAGTCTGGAGACGGTGAAGACGCACGTCGGGAACGTGCTGACCAAGCTCGGCGCGCAGAACCGGACCCACGCCGTGGTGATCGCGTACGAATCGGGTCTGGTGGTACCGGGGTTCACCGGCTGAGTCGGATTTTCAGGGGCCTTCCCCGGCTCCGGGAGGCGCGCAATCAGGCCGAGAGGTGACTTGCGCGCCGATGCCGGGTCCTGGGCCCGCCCCTGATCGCGATCGATCTCGGCTCCGTGGCGCCCGCGCGGCGCCCGTCGATCATGGCCGGAACCAGAGCGTCCGCAACTCACGCGGCCCCCTTGCCAGTTGGGGCCGGGGTCCCAACAATGCGCATGACAACCGGAGGATCTTCGGTTGCATCGTCATTTCAGAGGGGAACCCCCACATGAACAAGCCTCTCGCCGGCGCGCTGCTCTCCCTGGTCCTGATGGGTGCGGCGGCGGCCCCGGCCGTGGCCTCCGCACCCCAGGAGAAGGCCGCGCAGGCCGTCACGGTCAACTACGCGGGAACGGTCGCGCTCAGCAACTGTTCCGGCTCGGTCGTCCGGACGCCCAACTCCCTCGCGAGCGACCCCGCGCTCGTGCTCTCCAACGGCCACTGCCTGGAAACCGGCTTCCCGGCCGCCGGCGAGGTCATCAAGGACCAGCCGTCCAGCCGGTCGTTCTCGCTGCTGAACGGGTCCGGCACGAAGGTCGCGACGCTGCGGGCCAGCAAGGTCTCGTACGCGACGATGACCGACACGGACATCTCCATCTACCAACTGACCAAGACCTACGCGCAGATACAGAGCCAGTACGGCATCAGCGCGCTCACCCTCAACGACGCGCACCCGACGCAGGGCGCCTCGATCAAGGTCGTCTCGGGCTACTGGAAGCGGATCTACACCTGCAACGTCGACGGGTTCGTCTACCGCCTCAAGGAGGGCGACTGGACCTGGAAGGACTCGATCCGCTACACCTCGGCCTGCAACACGATCGGCGGCACCTCCGGCTCGCCGGTGATCGACACCGCCACCGGCCGGGTCGTCGCCGTCAACAACACGGGCAACGAGGACGGCGCGCGCTGCACGGAGAACAACCCCTGCGAGGTCGACCAGAACGGCAACGTGACCGTCCGCAAGGGCATCAACTACGCGCAGGAGACCTACATCATCGTCCCCTGCATCGGCGCGGGCAGCACGATCGACCTGACCCGTCCCGGCTGCGTCCTGCCGCGGCCGTAACACCGCACCGCACCGCATGGCACCGCCGCGCCCCCCCCCCCGCCGTCGCGCGGGGCGGGGGCGCCGTGCTCGTCAGGTACGGGCGAGGAGTTCGAGCGTGTCGATGACGCGGTGCGAGAAGCCCCACTCGTTGTCGTACCAGGCGACCACCTTGATGTGGCGGCCGTCGACCCGGGTGAGGGCCGAGTCGAAGATCGACGAGGCCGGGTTGCCGGTGATGTCGGAGGAGACCAGCGGGTCGTCCGAGTACTCCAGCACCCCCGCGAGCGGTCCGTCCGCCGCGGCGCGGTAGGCCGCCAGCACGTCCTCGCGGGTCACGTCGCGGGCGACCGTCGTGTTGAGCTCGACGATCGATCCGACCGGGACCGGGACCCGGATGGAGTCGCCCGACAGCTTGCCCGCGAGGTTCGGCAGCACCAGCCCGATCGCCTTCGCGGCGCCCGTCGTGGTCGGCACGATGTTGACCGCGGCGGCGCGGGCGCGGCGCGGGTCCCGGTGCGGACCGTCCTGCAGGTTCTGCTCCTGCGTGTAGGCGTGCACCGTCGTCATGAAACCGTGCTCGATGCCCGCGAGGTCGTCGAGCACCGAGGCCAGCGGCGCGAGCGCGTTGGTCGTGCACGAGGCGTTCGAGACGATGGTGTGCGCGGCCGGGTCGTAGGCGCCGGTGTTGACCCCGAAGGCGAGCGTGACGTCGGCGCCGTCCGCCGGAGCGCTGACCAGTACCTTGCGCGCACCCGCGGTGACGTGGGCGCGGGCGGCGGTCGCCGAGGTGAAGCGGCCGGTCGCCTCCAGCACGATGTCGACGCCGAGCTTCTCCCAGGGCAGCCGCTCCGGCTCGCGCTCGGCGAGGACGGTGATCCGGCGGCCGTCGACGACCAGGTCGTCCCCGTCCACCCGCACCGGGCGGCCGAGCCGACCCGAGGTCGTGTCGAAGGCGAGCAGGCGCGCGAGGGCGGCGGGCTCCGTGAGGTCGTTGACGGCGACGACCTCCAGGTCGCTGTCGCGTTCGAGCAGGGCGCGCAGCACGTTGCGTCCGATGCGGCCGAATCCGTTGATGGCGATGCGAGTCATGAGTATCCGTGTCCCTTCGGTTCCCCTCCAGGTTCGCGCGCCGCGCCCGCGCGTGACAGCGGCGAGATCGCCACGGTCCGCAAGGATCGCGCCACGCCCGCCCCGGGTACCGCGGCTACTCGCCCCGGGCGAAGGTGCGCCGGTACTCGCTCGGCGTGGTGCGCAGGATGCGCTGGAAGTGCAGCCGGAGGTTCGCGCCGGTGCCGAGGCCGACGTCCGCGGCGATCTGCTCGACGGCCCGCTCCGAGCGTTCCAACAGCTCGCGGGCCATGTCGATGCGGGCCCGCATCACCCACTGCATCGGGGTGTAGCCGGTGTCCTGCGCGAAGCGCCGCGAGAAGGTGCGCGGCGACACGGCCGCGTGTTGGGCCAGCACCTCCAGGGTGAGCGGTTCGCCGAGCCGGTGCAGCGCCCACTCGCGGGTGGCGGCGAACCGCTCGCCGAGCGACTCGGGCACGCTGCGCGGGACGTACTGCGCCTGCCCGCCGCTGCGGTAGGGGGCCGCGACCAGGCGCCGGGCCGTGTGGTTCGACGCGGCCACCCCGAGGTCGCCGCGCAGGATGTGCAGGCACAGGTCGATGCCCGAGGCCGCTCCGGCCGAGGTCAGCACGCTGCCCTCGTCGACGAACAGGACGTTCTCGTCGACCCGCACCAAGGGCCACTTCGCCGCGAGCGCCCGCGCGTAGTGCCAGTGCGTGGTGGCGCGCTTCCCGTCGAGCAGTCCGGTGGCGGCGAGGGCGAAGGCACCGGTCGAGATGGCCGCGAGGCGCGCGCCCCGGTCGTGGGCGGCGACCAGCGCGTCCACGACGGCCCGCGGCGGGTCGTCGCGGTCGGGGAACCGGTAGCCGGGGACGAAGACGATGTCGGCCCACGCGAGCGCGTCGAGGCCGTGGGCGACGGCGTACGACAGCCCGTCGCCGCCCGCCACCAGACCGGGCGCCGCTCCGCAGACCCGCACTTCGTAGGGCATGCTCGCGCGGGTCGTGAACACCTGCGCGGGAATGCCGACGTCGAGGGGCTTGGCACCTTCGAGCACCAGGACGGCGACGCGGTGCGGGCGGCGATCGGCGGGGAGGGACACGGGCACGGGCACGCCACGAGCGTACGCGGGGGAGCGCGGCGCCCCGGTCGGCCGGGGGTGCGCCGAATATTCGATGCCGCACCGGTCGGTCCGGGCGCAGAATCGCTGCATGACGGACATGCGCGCGTTCCGGGAAGCGGTCGGCCACTGGGCGGCGGGAGGCTCCGGCGATCCGGCGGGCGAACTGGCCGCGCAGCTGGGGCTGCGCACGGCCGTGCTGCTGGAGGGGCCGAGCGACCTGGAGGCCGTCGAGGTGCTGGCCGCCCGGCGCGGCCGGGACCTGGCCGCCGAGGGCGTGTGCGTCGTGGCGATGGGCGGGGCGATGAGCATCGCCCGCTACGCGGGCCTGCTGGGACCGCCCGGGCTCGGGCTGCGCCTGCGGGGCCTGTGCGACGAGGGCGAGCAGGGGTTCTACGACCGCGGTCTGGAGCGGGCCGGGGCGCCGCGCCGGGGCTTCTTCGTGTGCGTGGCGGACCTGGAGGACGAACTCATCCGCGCGCTGGGCGCGCCGCGGGTCGAGGAGATCATCCGGGAGGAGGGGGACCTGCGGCCCTGGCAGACCTTCCTGCGCCAACCCGCACAGCACGGGCGCTCCCGCGAGCGGCAGTTGCGGCGCTTCCTCGGCACGAAGAAGGGCCGCAAGATCCGCTACGGCCGCCTGCTGGCCGAGACCCTGGACCCCGCACGGGTCCCGGCCCCGCTCGACGACCTCGTCAGGAGCCTGTGAGCGCGGAGCCGGGCACCCGCCGCGGTTCCTACCGGCCCGCCGCGGCGCAGGCGGCCACCGCGGTCGCGTGGGTCACGTTGCTCTCGGCGAGGCCCGCCACGCACTCGTCGGCGGCGCCGGCCACACCGACGTAACACGCGGCGCGGACGGCTTCCGGAGCCTCGCCGCCCCGCAGCTCCCGCTCCACTTGGTTGATGCAGGCGTTGACGTCCGCGTGGGCGGCGGGGGCCGTGAGGGCCGCACCGCCGAAGACGAGGGTCAGGCCGGTGAGAACGCTCGCGATACGGGTCGACGTGCGCATGGGACGCACCTGCTCTCCGGGATCGGTCGGCGCGCGGCCCGGGAATTCGGGATCGATCCGGATCCGGGATCCTGGATCCGGACGTGGCGGGGCCGCGTGGAACGGGCGCCGAGCGCGTGCGGCCGACACGGCGCCGCACGGCTCCGGTCCCCGCACCGGACGGCTCGGCAGGGCATTTCCTCCCTCCTTCGACGCTAGAACAGCCGCCCGGGGCCCGCACCCGGTGGGGTGGGCGTGGCGCGCTTGACAGGGAAATCGAACATCCATTCTGATGGGTTATCCACAGGAGCAGCGGGCGTGGAGGCGCGTTGTCAGTGGCAGGCGTTAGCGTCAATGGCGTGAAGCGATCGACTCAAGCAAATCGGGTGGAACCCATGGCAGGCACCGACCGCGAGAAGGCGCTCGACGCAGCGCTCGCGCAGATTGAACGACAGTTCGGCAAGGGCGCGGTCATGCGTCTTGGCGACAAGCCGAACGACCCCATCGACGTCATCCCCACCGGGTCGACCGCGCTGGACATCGCCCTCGGTGTCGGCGGGCTGCCGCGCGGCCGCGTGGTGGAGGTGTACGGGCCGGAGTCCTCCGGTAAGACGACCCTGACCCTGCACGCCGTGGCCAACGCGCAGAAGGCCGGCGGTACGGTCGCCTTCGTCGACGCCGAGCACGCGCTCGACCCCGAGTACGCGAAGGCCCTGGGCGTCGACACCGACAACCTCATCCTGTCCCAGCCGGACACCGGTGAGCAGGCGCTGGAGATCGTGGACATGCTGGTCCGCTCCGGCGCCCTCGACCTCATCGTGATCGACTCCGTCGCGGCGCTCGTGCCGCGGGCGGAGATCGAGGGTGAGATGGGCGACTCGCACGTGGGTCTGCAGGCCCGCCTGATGAGCCAGGCCCTCCGCAAGATCACCGGTGCGCTCAACCAGTCCAAGACCACCGCGATCTTCATCAACCAGCTCCGCGAGAAGATCGGTGTGATGTTCGGCTCGCCGGAGACCACCACCGGTGGTCGCGCGCTGAAGTTCTACGCCTCGGTGCGTCTGGACATCCGCCGGATCGAGACCCTCAAGGACGGCACGGACGCGGTCGGCAACCGCACCCGCGTCAAGGTCGTCAAGAACAAGGTCGCGCCGCCCTTCAAGCAGGCCGAGTTCGACATCCTCTACGGCCACGGGATCAGCCGCGAGGGCGGTCTGATCGACATGGGCGTGGAGCACGGCTTCGTCCGCAAGGCCGGTGCCTGGTACACGTACGAGGGCGACCAGCTCGGCCAGGGCAAGGAGAACGCGCGCAAGTTCCTGTGCGACAACCCCGACCTCTCCGACGAGATCGAGAAGAAGATCAAGGAGAAGCTGGGCGTGGGCATCCGCAAGGCCCCCGCCGCCGAGCCCGGTCCGGATGCGGCGGGCGCCGCCGCGGCGGCCGATGACGCGGCCAAGTCCGTTCCGGCCCCGGCGACGAAGGCCAAGACGGCCAAGGCCGCCGTAGCCAAGAGCTGACCGTGCGGGAGCAGAGCGGGGCGGGCGGTTCCGGCACGCCGCGAGCCGAGCGGGGACTGCCGCCCCAGAGCCCCGAAGAGCAGGCGCGGGCGATCTGCCTGCGCCTGCTCACCGGGTCCCCGCGCACGCGGCAACAGCTCGCCGACGCACTGGCCAAGCGGGACATCCCCGAGGAGGTGTCCCAGCAGGTCCTCTCCCGGTTCGAGGAGGTGGGCCTGATCGACGACGCCGCCTTCGCCGGGGCGTGGGTCGAGTCCCGGCACCACAGCCGCGGCCTCGCCCGCCGGGCCCTCGCCCGCGAGCTGCGCACCAAGGGCGTCCACGCGACCCTGGTCGAGGAGGCCCTGGAGCAGCTCGACCCCGAGCAGGAGGAGCGGACCGCCCGGGAGCTGGTGGACCGCAAGCTGCGCGTGACCCGGGGTCTGGAGCGGGACAAGCGGATCCGCCGCCTCGCCGGGATGTTGGCCCGCAAGGGCTACGGGGAGGGCGTCGCCCTCCGGGTGGTGCGGCGCGCCCTCGCAGAGGAGGGCGAGGACACGGAGGACCTCGGCGGCCCGGAGTACCGGGCGTTCTGAGCCCGGCACGGCGGCCCCCGGGGCGGGGTAGGGGTAGCCCCCGGGGCAGTACGCCGGGGTGCTCCACTGCTCAACCAGGGTCCTGAGCAGCAGAGTTGCCCGCATGATGCTGCGTTACGCCCTCCAGAGCGTCCGGGACCGCACAGCCGGTTTCCTCGGAGCCTTCGTCGCCCTCCTGTGCGCGGCGGCCCTCGTCACCGCCTGCGGCACCCTCCTCGAAACGGGCCTGCGCGCAGTGATCGCCACCGAGCGCTACGCCGGCGCGCCGGTGGTCGTCTCCGCCGACCAGGACGTGCACGAGAGGACGGTCACGGAGAAGAAGGGCAAGACCAAGGTCAAGGAGAAGGCCAAGCCCGTCGCCGAGCGGGCGTGGCTGCCCGCCGCCACCCTGGACACCGTCGCCGCCGTGCCCGGAGCCGCGCGAGCGGTGCCGGAGCTGACCTTCCAGGCCGTCCCCCTGGTGGCACACGGCACCGGCAAGCGGTCCTACGGGCACGCCTGGGAATCCGCTGCCCTGACCCCCTTCACCCTGACCGAGGGGCAGGCCCCGCGGAACGCCGGTGACGTGGTCATCGACCCCGAGCTGGCCACCTCGGCCGGCCTGCGCCCCGGCTCCCGGCTCACCGTCCAGGCCACCGCGGAGCCCCGTACGTACACGGTCAGCGGCGTCGCGCGGGCGGCGGGCCGGACCACGGGCGGCGCCCTGGGCCACCAGACCTCGCTCTTCTTCGACTCCGGCGAGGCCCGCCGGCTCGCCGCCCGCGACGGGCGGATCACCGCGATCGGCGTCCTGCCCCGCCCCGGAGTGAGCGCCGCCGCACTGGCCGCGCAGGTCCGCGAAGCCCTGGCCGGGACCACCGCGCAGGTGTCCCGGGGCGACGACCGGGGCTCCGTCGAGTTCCTCGACGCTGCGGGCGCCCGGACCAAGCTCGTCTCCATGGGCGGAGCGATGGGCGGCACCTCGCTCCTCGTCGCCGTCCTCGTCGTCGTCGCCACCTTCGCCCTCTCCGTGCAGCAGCGCCATCGCGAACTCGCCCTGCTGCGGGCCATCGCCGCGACCCCCCGCCAGCTGCGCCGGATGCTCGGCCGCGAGGCCCTGCTCGTGGGCCTGGCCGCCGGTGTCCCCGGAGCCCTCGCCGGACTGCCGCTCGCCGCCTGGCTGCACGGCCGGTTCATCGGCACCGGCGCGATACCGGCCACCCTGGAGCGCACCGCCGGGATCTTCCCCATGATCGCCGCCGTCGCGGCCACGCTGTGCGGCGCGTGGGCCGCCGCCCGGATCACCGGCCGCCGGATCGCCCGGATCCGCCCGTCCGAAGCCCTCGCCGAAGCCGCCGTCGAGCGCGGCCGGCCCGCCTGGACCCGGATCGTCATCGGCACTCTGCTGCTGGCGGGCGGCGCGGTCCTGGTCGCGGTCCTCTCCACGCTGCGCACCGAACCCGCCTCCACCCCGGTCACCTTCCTCGCGGTGGTGGTCCTCGCCGGGGCGGTCTCGCTGCTCGGTCCGCTGCTGGTGCGCGCCGCCACCGCGCTGCTGTCCGGCCCGCTGAAGCTGCTCGGCGCGAACGGCCGCCTGGCCACCGCCAACCTGCGCGGCAACGCCACCCGCATGGCCTCCGCCGTCACCCCGATCGCCCTGCTCGTCGGGATGACCTGCACGGTGTTGTTCGTCACGCCGACCCTCGGCGACGCGGCCCGCGCCCAGGCCCGTGCCGGGGTACGGGCCCCCTGGGTGGTCGCCGGGCAGGGGCCGGGCGTCACCGCCGGAGCCGCGGCGAGGATCCGCAGCACGCCGGGGGTCACCGCCGCCACCGAGCTGGTGGGCACGACCGTCCGGGTGGGCCTGACGAAGTACGCGGCCCAAGGCGTCACCCCGCAGGGGCTCACCCGGACCTGGGACCCCCGCGTCACCGCCGGCAGCCTCGACGCCCTCGGCCCGCGCGGCGCGGCCGTCAGCGAGCTGGCCGCCGACCAGCTGGGCCTGCGGCCCGGCAGCCCGCTCTCCCTGACCCTGGGCGACGGGACCCCCGTCACCGTGACCGTGTGCGCCGTCTACGCCCGGGGCCTCGGGTTCGGCGACCTGACCCTGGCCCACGACCTGGTGGCCGCGCACGTGGACGACCCGCTGGCCACCGCCGTCCTGGTGGCGACCGAACCGGGCACCGGCCGGGACCGGCTGGCCGCCGCGCTGCAGGAGTTCCCCGGCACGGTGGTGCTGAGCGCCGCGGAAGCGGACGCGGCGCGGGCCGAGCGGCAGGACGCGCAGGCGGAGGTGAACCTCCTCGCGATGGGCCTGGTCCTCGCCTTCACCGCGATCGCGGTGGTCAACACGCTGGCGATGTCCACCGCGGAACGCTTCCGCGAGTTCGCCATGCTGCGCCTCGCCGGGGCCACCCGGCGCCAGGTCCTGCGGATGCTGCGCACCGAGGCGCTCGCGGTCCTGCTGATCGGCGTGGGCCTGGGCTCCGCGATCGCGCTCGCGGTCCTCACCGCCTTCAGCGTCGGGATGACGGGCAGCGCCTCCCCGGCGGTGCTGCCCGCGGCCTACGGCGTGGTGGTCGGCGGGGCCGGGCTCCTGGCCCTGCTCGCCACCGCCCTGCCCGGCCGCGCGGCCCTGCGGGTACGCCCCGTGGACGTGGCCTCGGCCAAGGGATAGGCGATCGGGGGGCGCCTCAACCGCCGGCGAGGCTGGCCCTGCCAGCCTGGCCGGCGTTGGAGGCCCCCCGGGTGGTGCTGGCCCTACCAGCCTCGCCGGCGTTTGAGGCCCCCGGGTGGGGCTGGCCCTACCAGCCTCGCCGGCGTTTGAGGCGCCCCCGGAGGGAGAGAGCCGGGAACCGGCCGAAAGAGGCCCCCACCCCCCGGGAGGGCATCGGCTCCCCGGAACCCCGAAGGGCCCCGGCCCCTCAGCCCGGGAGGGCCACCGGCAGCCCCGCGGCCTTCCAGGCCTGGAAGCCGCCGGTCAGGTCCGTCGCCCCGGTCAGGCCCAGGGCGTGCAGGGAGGCCGCCGCCAGGGTGGAGGCGTACCCCTCGTTGCAGATCACGACGATCCGCAGGTCGTGCGAGGTGGCCTCGGGGACACGGTGGCTGCCCCGCGGATCCAGGCGCCACTCCAGCTCGTTGCGCTCGATCACCAGCGCGCCCGGGATCAGCCCGTCGCGCTCGCGCAGCGCCTGGTAACGGATGTCCACCAGCAGCGCACCCTCGCGGGCGGCCGCGTGGGCGTCGGCCGCCCCGATCCGCTCGTAGGTGGCGCGGACCCGCTCCAGCAGTTCGTCGATGCCGACGGGCGCGGCGCTCACTGCCAGTCCGCCGGACGCTCGACCTGCTCCAGGGTCAGCACGGCCCCGCTGCGGCTGAAGCGCCGGATCAGCGGCAGCGGCGGGTAGTACGCGTGGACCGAGACGGCGTGCTCGGTCGCGGAGGCGTTCAGCACCTCGTGCACGTGGTGCTCGCCGAAGGCGCGCCCCTCGCCCGCGCCCAGGGTCCGCGTGCGGTCCAGACCGGAGGCCAGGTGCAGGGACCGCCAGCCCTCCGCCGGCAGTCGGACGGACAGGGAGTGCTCGGTGAGGCGCCCGCGCGCGGTGGCGAAGGCGCCGCGCGACTCGGCGTGGTCGTGCCAGCCGGTGCCGGTGCCCGGAGGCCAGCCGATCAGCCAGGCCTCGCTGCCCCCGGGGCCGTCGAGACGCACCCAGGTGCGGCCCTCGGGGTCCAGGGGGAGGGAGGCGACCAGCTCGGAGTCGGCGGCGGTGCGCCGGGCGAAGTCGAGGAGTTCGGCGGCGCCCGGTCCGGTGGCCACCGGGGCAGGGCTGAGCAGGGATGCAGACATCGGGAATGACCGTCCTGGGAGTTCGCGAAAGCGCGCGTCGGCGCGCGGGAGGAAGGCGAATCAGCAGGAAGGGCGACAGACGCAGCCCGCATAGCGGAGGAGGTCCATGTGGACCCTCCGCCACAGGCGTACGTCGTGACCGGTCATGTTCGCGAGTGAACCACGGGCGGACTTGAGGGTCAATCGATCACGGGTGGGGTGTGGCCGACGCCTCGGGCAGGGCCCGCGGCGCGGGGGCCGGCAGCGCGGGCGGTCCCGACTCGGGGGCGCCCGCCCGTACCGCGTCCGCCGCCTCGTACAGCTCGTCGGGACGGACCCCGGCGAAGGTCGCCGCGAGGTGGCCGTCCGGGCGCAGCAGCAGCACCGTGTGCGCCGCGGCCCCCGGGTAGCCATCGGCGACCAGCAGCTCGGCGCGGACCGGCAGGGCGCTGACCGCGGCCGCCAGCCGCGGCATCAGCCCGGCGCCGACCCAGTGCCGCCGGTCCCACACGCCGGTTCCCGGGGCGACGAGGAGCACCAGCAGGCGCCCCCGGCCGAGCAGGTCGCGCAGCGGTACGGTCGCCCCGTCCGGCGCGGTCACCGGCACGTTCGCCGCCTGGCCCCC
Source organism: Streptomyces sp. NPDC028419 (assembly GCF_055565515.1). Lineage (NCBI taxonomy): Bacteria > Bacillati > Actinomycetota > Actinomycetes > Kitasatosporales > Streptomycetaceae > Streptomyces > Streptomyces sp. NPDC028419. Next base: position 50,900 of record NZ_JBVHUE010000019.1, read on the forward strand.
CGGTTCCGTGTCGGTCGGGACCTCGCGCACCGCGACGGGAGGGGCGTACGCCGGGGGCGCGCCCAGCGGCCCGCGCCCCAAGTGGCCGTCCGTGAGCAGCGTTTCGTGGCTGCGCGCGGCGCCCGGTACGTACGTGCGCAGCCCGCCCCCGCCGCGCAGCACGGGCATGGCCTGGTCCGCGGCGCGCAGCCGGGACGCCACCGCGGTGCGCCGCTCGGCCTCGTACCCGTCGAGCAGGGCTTCGGAGGCGCCCTGGTGCCAGGCCAGGGAGAGCCGCCAGGCCAGGTTCTCGGCGTCCCGCAGCCCCTCCTCGACCCCCTGCGTGCCCAGCGCGCCCAGCAGGTGGGCGGCGTCCCCGGCGAGGAAGGCCCGGCCGTCGCGCCAGCGCCGGGCGAGCCGGTGGTGCAGCGTGTGGACGCCCGTGTCGATCAGGTCGTACGGGGGAGTGCTGCCCCCGCACCAGGTGGCCAGGGTGTCGCGGATCATCCCGATCAGCGCGTCGGGCGTGACCAGCTCCCCGCGCGGCGGCAGCAGCCAGTCCAGCCGCCAGACCCCGTCGGGCAGCGGCCGCGCCGTGACCTCGGCGGTCTTCGCGGAGCGGCTGCGGTGCAGCAGGGCCTCGCCGGGCCAGGGGAGTTCGGTGCGCAGCGCCGCCACGGCGTACCGCTCCACGCCGGTGCGCCCGGGGAAGCGGATGCCCAGCAGCTTGCGGACGGTCGAGCGGGCGCCGTCGCAGCCGACGAGGTGGCTGCCGCGCCACCAGGTGGCCGCGGGCCCGCGGGTGTGCGCCGTGACCCCGAGCGCGTCCTGCTCCAGGGCGTCGAGGCGGCTGTCGGTGACCAGTTGGACCAGCGGATGGGCCGCGGCGGCGTCGCGCAGGCCGCGGGTGAGGGCGTGCTGCGGCAGGTGCAGGGGGGCGGTGGCGTCCTCGAAGGTGGTCCGGTGGGTGTCCCGGCCGCGGCGCATCGTGCGCCAGGCGACGAAGGGCGCGCCCTCGTCGCGCAGGGTCGTGCAGCCCAGGCGGTGCGCCATCGCGGCCGTGTCGGCGTGCAGCACGACGGTGCGGGCGGGGCGCGGTTCCTCCTTGCCCGGACCCTCGTCGAGGACGACGGAGGGAACGCCCGCGCCGGCCAGGGCGAGCGAGAGGGTCAGTCCGACCGGTCCCGCGCCCACGACGATCACCGGGTCCACGGCACGGCTCCCGATGTCCGGTATGTGATCACAGAACGTATGCAACCGACTGGAAGGGCATGCGTCAAGTGACACTGGTAGGTGTGAAGCCTTGTGGTGCGACGGAAGTCCTCCGCCGCACCACAGGGATCACGCCATCATACTGACCGGGTGTCAGGCGCGTGTCAGACCGCGCCGCCGGTGCCCATTCCCGCGTCCATGACGTCGGTGATGTTGACCGTGGCACCGGTGCTCTTCTTCGACTTGCGCAGTCGCCGCTCCAGCGCCGAAGCGGCCGTGGTCAACGCGAAGTTGATGGCGATGAAGAGCAGGGCGATCACGACGAGGCTCGCGATGGTGTTGCTGTAGTTCGCCGAGATCTGGCGGGCCATCGACAGGAGCTCGGCCAGGCCCAGCAGCGAGCCGCCGAGCGCGGTGTCCTTGAGGATCACCACGAGCTGGCTCACCAGCGCGGGCAGCATCGCCGTCACGGCCTGCGGGACCAGGACGTGGACCATGGTCTGGCCCTTGCGCATGCCGATCGCCTTGGCCGCGTCGGTCTGGCCGGAGGGCAGCGACAGCACGCCCGCCCGGACGATCTCCGCGATGACCGCGGCGTTGTAGAGGACCAGGCCGGTCACCACCGCGTACAGCGGGCGCAGTTCCGAGCTGACGTCGCTGAACCGCACGTACAGCGCGGAGCCGAAGAGCATCAGCATCAGCACCGGGATGGCGCGGAAGATCTCGACGAACGCGCCGACCGGGACCCGCACCCAGGCGTGGTCGGAGAGCCGGCCGATGCCGAGCAGGGCGCCCAGCGGAAGCGCGATGACCATCGCGATCAGGCCGGCCTTCAACGTCTCCAGCACGCCCGGGATCAGCCAGGTCGACCAGATCTCGCCGTCGGTGGCGAAGGGCGTCCACTTGTCGGCGTCGAGCTGGTTCTTGTCCGCCATCGTGGAGAGGATCCACCACAGGGCGAGGCCGAGCACCACGAGGAAGATCGCGGAGTACAGCCAGTTGCGCGCCTTGGCCTTGGGGCCCGGCGTGTCGTACAGCACGGAGGTCATCGCTTCACCGCCACTCGCTTGGCCACCCAGCCCAGCAGCAGACCCGTGGGCAGGGTCAGCAGGACGAAGCCGAGGGCGAAGATGCCGAAGACCGTGAAGAGCGCCTGCGCCTCGTTCTCGATCATTTCCTTCATCAGCAGGGCCGCTTCGGCCACGCCGATGGCCGCCGCCACCGTGGTGTTCTTGGTGAGGGCGATCAGTACGTTCGTGAGCGGTCCGATGACCGCCCGGAAGGCCTGGGGGAGCACGATCAGGGTCAGCACCTGGAAGAAGCTGAGCCCCAGTGCGCGCGCCGCCTCCGCCTGACCGACGGGCACGGTGTTGATGCCCGAGCGCAGCGCCTCGCAGACGAAGGTGCCGGTGTAGGCGGTCAGTGCGAGGACGGCCAGCCGGAAGCCGATGTCCTTGAAGTTGCCGCCGCCGAGGGTGATGCCGAGCGTCTGGTTCAGGCCCAGGGAGCACCCGATGATCAGCACGGTCAGCGGCGTGTTGCGCACCACGTTGACGTAGAAGGTGCCGAAGCCCCGCATGAGGGGAACGGGACTGACGCGCATACCGGCCAGGACGGTGCCCCAGACCAGGGATCCGGCCGCCGAGTAGAGGGTGAGCTGAACCGTCACCCAGAAGGCTCCGAGCAGGTCGTACTGCCCGGAATCAAGAAAATCGAACACGATGCCCTGCGCTCTCCCCAGGATGGCCGGTGAGGTGCGGCGCCGCCCGTGACAGGCGGGCGGCGACGCACCTCACCGATGAATCAGCTGCCTTCGGTGATCTTCGGAGCCGGCTCGTTCTTGTAGTTGGCCGGACCGAAGTTCTTCTTCACGGCCGCTTCCCAGGAACCGTCCGCTTCCATCTTCGTGATGGCGGCGTTGATCTTGGTCTGGAGCTCCTTGTCGCCCTTCTTCAGACCGATGCCGTAGTTCTCGTTGCTCAGGCTCAGCCCGACCAGCTTGAACTTGCCCTTGTTCTTGTCCTGCGCCGCGTAGCCGGCCAGGATCGAGTTGTCCGTGGTCAGGGCGTCGACGGCCTTGCTCTCCAGGCCGGTGAGGCACTCGGAGTAGCCCGGGAACTCCTGGAGGTCGGCCTTGGGGGCCAGCTTCGTCTTGACGTTCTGCGCCGAGGTGGAGCCGGTGACCGAGCACAGCTTCTTGCTGTTGAGGTCCTCGGGCTTGGTGATCGAGGTGTCGTCGGCGCGGACCAGCAGGTCCTGGTGCGCGAGGAAGTACGGGCCGGCGAAGTCGACCTTCTCCTTGCGCTTGTCGTTGATCGAGTAGCTCGCGACGATGAACTTGACGTCGCCGTTGGCGATCAGGTTCTCGCGCTCGGCGCTGACGGCCTGCTTGAACTGGATCTGGTCGGGCGTGTAGCCGAGCTCCTTGGCCACGTAGGTGGCCACGTCGACGTCGAAGCCGGCGTACTTGCCGTCGGGGGTCTTCAGGCCGACACCCGGCTGGTCGAACTTGATGCCGATGACGATCTTGTCCTTCTTGGCACCCGCCGTGCTGCCCGCGTCGCTCGCGGTGTCGTCCTTCTTGCTGCTGCCGCAGGCGGTCGCGGTCAGCGCCAGGGCGACGGCGACGGCGACGGACGCGCCGACCTTCAGAACCTTCATGGTGAACTTCCCTCGGATGAGACGTTGTTGTACGACGGGCGACGATGTTTCCCCGTCGACCGGATCACTACCAGACGAAGGCGTCAGTGGTGCAGGATCTTCGACAGGAAGTCCTTGGCGCGGTCGCTGCGCGGATTGCTGAAGAACTGGTCGGGCGTGGCCTCTTCGACGATCTTTCCGTCCGCCATGAAGACCACCCGGTTGGCCGCAGAGCGGGCGAAGCCCATCTCGTGCGTGACGACGACCATCGTCATGCCTTCGCTGGCGAGCTGCTGCATGACCTCCAGCACCTCGTTGATCATCTCCGGGTCGAGCGCGGAGGTCGGCTCGTCGAAGAGCATCACCTTCGGGCCCATCGCCAGCGCGCGGGCGATCGCGACGCGCTGCTGCTGGCCGCCGGACAGCTGCGCCGGGTACTTGTCGGCCTGCGTGCCGACGCCCACCCGGTCCAGCAGGGCGCGCGCCTTCTCCTCGGCCGCCGCCCGGTCCGTCTTGCGGACCTTGAGCTGGCCCAGCATCACGTTCTCCAGCACCGTCTTGTGCGCGAAGAGATTGAACGACTGGAACACCATGCCGACGTCGGCGCGCAGCCGGGCCAGCTCCTTGCCCTCGGCGGGCAGCGGACGGCCGTCGAGCGTGATGGTGCCCGAATCGATGGTCTCCAGCCGGTTGATCGTCCGGCACAGCGTGGACTTGCCCGACCCCGAGGGGCCGATCACCACGACGACTTCGCCACGGGCAATGCTCAGATCGATGTCTTGAAGCACGTGCAGCGCGCCGAAGTGCTTGTTGACGTTGCTCAGTACGACCAGGCTGTCCGCGGTGGTCGCCGCGTCCTGCGTGCCATCGGTCACTGATACTCCGCTCATCGGCTTCTTGCTCCGTCCACCTCGGTTGGGGAGGACAGTAATGAGGCAATGAGCACACCGTCATCACATCTGAGCGAGAATTGAGGATAACGATACGGCCTCGCCCCGCCACGCTCCGTGTACGGTCGGCGCGTGCCCGTACCGGGTGCATAACGGAAGGCGCCCCGAACCGGAACGCCCTTGACGTGGGCTCCCGCATCGGCGTGGATGCATGGTGGCCATGTTTGCCCACATGGCGAGATGAGGAAAGGGGGACGCATGAGACTGCTGCTCGTCGAGGACGACGACCACGTCGCCGCCGCCCTGTCCGCGATCCTCGCCCGCCACGGTTTCAAGGTCACCCACGCCCGCAACGGCGAAGAGGCCCTCCAGGCCCTGCTGCCCGCGGGCCCCGCCGCCGGGGTCACTCCCTACGGGGTGATCCTGCTCGACCTCGGCCTGCCCGACCAGGACGGCTACGAGGTCTGCGGCAAGATCCGCAAGCGCACCACCACCCCCGTGATCATGGTGACCGCGCGGGCCGACGTCCGCTCGCGCATCCACGGCCTCAACATGGGCGCCGACGACTACGTCACCAAGCCCTACGACACCGGCGAGCTGCTCGCCCGGATCCACGCCGTGGCCCGCCGCACCGGCGCCTCCGAGGACGGCTCGGCGGCGCCCGCCGGCTCCCCCGCCGTCGTCCGCTTCGGCCGCGTCAGCATCGAGCTGCCCACCCGGCGCGTCCGCGTGGACGACGCCGACGTACCGCTCACCCGCAAGGAGTTCGACCTGCTCGCCCTCCTCGCGCAGCGCCCCGGCGTGGTCTTCCGGCGCGAACAGATCATCAGCGAGGTCTGGCGCACCAGCTGGGAAGGCACCGGGCGCACCCTCGAAGTGCACGTCGCCTCGCTCCGCTCCAAGCTCGCGATGCCCGCGCTCATCGAAACCGTCCGCGGGGTGGGCTACCGGCTCGTCGCTCCGCCCGCCCCCTAACGGACCGACCGTGCGCACCCGGCTGCTGCCCCTGCTCGTCGTCCTGATGGCGGGCACCCTGCTCGCCCTCGGCTTCCCGCTCGCGGTGAGCCTGGCCGCCGCGCAGCAGCAGCGGGTGGTCGTCGACCGGATCGACGACAGCGCCCGCTTCGCCGCCCTCGCCCAGTTCGTCATCGACTCCGAGGGGTCCGGGGACACGGGCGCCGACGACCGCCGGGAGACCCTCCAGCTCGAACTCGCCCGCTACCAAGGGCTGTACGGGATCCGCGTCGGCATCTTCTACCGCGACGACAACGCCATGGCCCGCGCCCCCGGCTGGTGGCAGCTCCCCGAGACCGGCGAGGGCCGGCGCGCCTTCGAGGAGGCCCTCGCCGGCCGGCGCAGCCACGACCCCGCCCAGGTCTGGCCCTGGCAGCGCGGCGGGAAGCTGCTCGTGGCCTCCCCGGTGGTGCTCGACGGCGACGTCGTCGCCGTCGTCGTCACCGAATCACCCACCGATCGGATGCGCGCCAGCACCCTGCGCGGCTGGCTCTTCATCATCGGGGGACTGGCCGCCGCCATGCTCGTCGCCTTCGGGGCGGCGCTACGGCTCACCAGCTGGGTGCTCAAGCCCGTACGGACCCTGGACGCGGCCGCCCACGGGATCGCCACCGGGCGGATGAACTCGCGCGTCGCCGCCGGCGGCGGACCGCCGGAACTGCGCCGCCTGGCCCGATCGTTCAACGAGATGGCCGACAACGTCGAAGAGGTGCTGGAGCAGCAGCGGGCGTTCGTCGCGGACGCCTCCCACCAACTGCGCAATCCGCTCGCCGCGCTGCTCCTGCGCATCGAGCTGCTCGCCCTCGAACTTCCCGAGGGCAATGCCGAGATCGCCTCGGTGCGCACCGAGGGCAAGCGCCTGACCCAGGTCCTGGACGACCTGCTGGACCTGGCGCTGGCCGAGCACACCTCCGCCGAGATCAGCCTCACCGACATCGGCGAGCTGACCGGCGAGCGCGTCGCCGCCTGGCGCCCGCTCGCCGAGGAGAAGGGGGTCCGGCTGACGGAGGAGGGCCGCACCGCCGTCACCGGCTGGGCCGACCCCATCGCCCTGTCCAGCGCCCTCGACGCGGTCATCGACAACGCCCTCAAGTTCACGCCCGCCGGCGAGGAGGTGCGGGTGTCGGTGAACGCCGAGGGGCGCTCGGTCCTCGTCAGCGTCGCCGACCGGGGGCCCGGCCTCACCGAGGAGGAGCTGGCCCGGGTCGGCGACCGGTTCTGGCGCAGCGGCCGCCACCAGAACATCAAGGGCTCGGGGCTCGGCCTGTCGATCTCCCGGGCCCTGCTCGCCGCGGGAGGCGGGTCCCTCTCGTACGAGACGAACCCGCCCCACGGGCTGCGCGTCACCGTCACGGTGCCGCGCACCGGACCGCACGCGGGCTGACGCGCGATACGCGGTTCACGCGGTTCACGCGGTTCACGCGGTTCACGCGGTTCACGCGGTTCACGCGGTTCACGCGGATCACGCGGATCACGCGGACGACGCGGGTGACGCGGGTGACGTCGGTGGCGCGGCCGGGTGGCGGTGTCACCAGGTGTAGGCGGTCCCGGCCGGCTCCGAGACCGTGAACAGCTCGCCCACCGCCCGCACCTCGAAGGCGGTCCGCGCCTCCTGACCGGCGCGCTCCAGCCCCGGCACGTACAAGGCCGTACCGCAGGTGCCGGCGAGGAAGCGCCGGGTCCCGTCCGCCAGCACCCGGTACAGCTCGTAGTGGCGCACCGCGCCCGGCGCCCGCTGCCAGGACAGCCGCAGCGAGGCCGACGCGGCCTCCCGGGCCGCCGCGTCCACCCGCGCTCCGCCCGGCGCGGCCGGCCGCTCGGGCCCGTCGGCCACCGCGAGGGAACCGAGCCGCCAGCGCACCGCGCCACCACCGATCCGGGTCAGTCGCACCGCCAGGCCGTACGCCGTCTTCCCGGCCAGCGCGGACAACGGCACCCGGGCGGTCCGCCAGCCCTGCCCGCTGCCGGGCGCGCGCGCCTTCAGCCAGGTGTACGGGACGGCCGCGCCCGGCTTCGACGGTTCGCGGACGGCCACCCCGACCTCCACGTCCACCGCGCCCGCCTCGTCGCGGTACACCAGCTCCAGCACGCTCGCGCCGGTCAGCGGCAGCCGCGTCGCGTGCAGGCCGACGGTGGCCGCAGCGCCCAGCGTCCCCGCGACCAGCAGACTGGAGCCGCCCCGCCAGGCGTCCGCGAAGTCGAGGGTCACGGTGGGCCGCGTCCCGCTGCTCCGCACGACCCAGCGGCGGCCCGGCAGCCGGTCCTGGAGCCCGAGGTGGTTCCAGGGGGTCGGTGAGGTGACCGCGCCGTTCTCGTACCAGCGCAGACCGTGACCGGTGTTGAAGGTGGTGGCGAAGGGCAGGGCGGTGACCGTGGAGCGATCGGCGACCACGGTGGCCGGAGCCCGCCAGGCACTGCCCGTCGCCGGCCGGGAGGGGTCGAGGGACTCGCCGGTCCAGAACCGGTCGTCGGCGGCGTGGAAGGCGCCGGGGGAGCGGTCGGTGAGGTGGTTGCGGGTCCACTCGGGCCGGTAGAAGCCGTAGCTGACGACGTGGTCGCGCCCGCGCGGCACGATCGCGTCCCACCCGGGATCCGCGTTCCAGCCCGCCGACTCGACGTCGACGCCCGCCCACAGCTCGTAGCGCCCGCGCCCGAGCTGCCCGGCGAGGGCGCCGGAGGAGGCCAACGAGGCCGCGCTCCAGCGGAAGTCGACGAACAGGGTGTCGCAGACCTTGCCCTGGCGGTCCTCGAAGAACTCCTGGTTGAGCTGGTCGAGGGCGCCCCGCCAGCCGACCCGGCCGGTGCTGTTCATCGCGTCGTACCAGGTGATCCGCAGGCCCTTGGGCTCCCCGGCCGCGCGCAGCGCGCGCAGGAACCCCCGCATCCGCGTGGCGAGTTCGCTGTCGCCGCCGTCGGTCTCGGCGTTCACGAACCAGCCGTCGAAGCCGTACGTCGCCGCCACCTCCGCCAGCTTCTCCGCGATCGGGTAGCGGCCGAGGGAGTCCTGCTGCACCAGGTCGCGGGTCCAGCGCAGGTCCCCGCCGTAGGCGACGGGCGGCAGGAAGACGTTGCCCAGCACACGGACGCCGTTGCGGTGCGCGGCGTCGACGACCGGAGCGTTGGGGGCGAGCACGATGCCCTCGCCCGAGGAGCCGCCCCAGAAGACCAGTTCATCGAGGTACGCCCAGTGCGTGAGCGCGTAGTAGTCGGCGCTGGCGCTGCCCTGCGAGGGGTTCCCGGCCGTCGGCCCGAAGGAGACCAGCGAGGAGATCCGGGCCTGCCCGGCCCGCGCCGTCGTGTTGGCGGCCACCGGCGTGAACCGCGCGGCCAGCGGCACGGTCGCGGTGTTGTGGGCGAGGTCGGGGTCGGTCTCGGGCCGCCACTGCTTCAGCGAGCGCCACACGATCCCGGCCCCGGGGCTCCCCGCCGGCAGCGAGTCCGGGAACCAGTACGAGGCGTACGGGGCCTGGTCCCCCGGAGCGGCGAGCGGCGCCCGGGTGGCCGCGGAGGCGACCGCTCCCGGGCCGGACACGCCCAGCAGCGCACCGGCCCCGGCCCCGGCGCCCGCGAGCAGCAGCCCGCGCCGGGTGGGACGGAGGGAACCGGGAGCGGCGTCGGGGCCGGGGAGGGGGTCGGGGGCACCGGAACGAGCGTCGACGGCGTGGTCGGTCTCGGACATGAGGTCTCCTCAGAGAGGGGAGGGGATGGGGCGGTGCTGTGCGGGTGGTTCCGTGCCGTGCGGGTGGTGCGGTCAGTGGACGTCGGAGACGTGGAGCACCTCGGTGATCCCGCGCGCGGCCAGGTGGGCCCGGTCCTCGGCGTGGTCGGCCAGCACCACGGCGGGGCGCACGCCCCGGGCGGCCAGCACGGCCCAGGCCTCGAAGAACGCGCCGCCGGGCGCGCACACCGAGCGCCGGGGTGCGGCCAGCGCCCCGCCGACGTCGGCCACCAGCGCGGTGGACCGTACCGGCGGGCGGTGCTCGCGGCCCCGCCACTCCTTGGCGATCCGCGCGACGGACTCGCCCGCGGGCTTGGTGGTGCGGTCGTTGGTGAGCAGGCCGAGGCCGTACTCCAGCTCCGGGAAGTCGGCGAGCTCGCGGCTCACGTCGTGCGAGCACCACCAGGTCACGCCCCAGAGGTCCGGGCAGTCCAGGGCGTTGGCCACGGTGGCCTCGGTGAAGGCCGCGGCGTGCGCGGGCAGGATCAGCGGGGCGGGGGCGCCCACCTCCTGGAGCCAGACCGGGCGGTGCGGATGCGTCGCCCAGGCCTTCGACATCTCGATCATGTAGGCCGCGTGGTGTTCGGTCGCCGCTCCGGTGCGGCCGTGGCGCTGGGCGGTGCCGTTGAACACCCAGGAGTGGACGGCGGTGGCCGCGCCGAGCCGGGCGGCCTGCGCCACGGTGAAGGGGTGCCCGTCCTGGTACCAGGCCGCGTCGTATTCGGCGTGCAGGTGGAACTTCCCCGGCGCCCCGCGCTCGCAGGCCGCCAGCATCCGCTCCAGCCAGCGGTCCGCCTGCTCCCGGGTGATCCGGTCCGGATCGGGGTGCGGGTCGTCGGAGAACTGGTTGATCTCGTTGCCCACCGTCATGCCGAGGAAGTGCGGTCGGTCGGCGAGGGCGGCGGCGAGCGTGCGCAGGTACTCCTCCTGCCCGGCGACGACCTCCGGGTCGTCGAAGATGTTGCGCCGGTGCCAGGTCCGCGTCCACGCGGGCAGGAAGTCGAAGCTCGACAGGTGGCCCTGGAGGCCGTCCACCGCGACGTCGAGGCCGCGCTCGCCCGCCGCGTCCGCCAGCTCGACGAGCTGCTCCACCGCGCGCGGCCGGATCAGGGTCCGGTTCGGCTGGAAGAGCGGCCACAGCGGGAAGACCCGGACGTGGTCGAGGCCGAGGGCCGCGAGGGAGTCGAGGTCGGCCTTCACCTCGTCGAGGTCGAAGTCCAGCCAGTGGTGGAACCACCCGCGGGTCGGGGTGTAGTTCGCGCCGAACCGGAGGCCGCGCGGGCGACCGCCCGGGGCCGGAGCGACGGGGGCGGAGACGAGGGGGACGGGGACGGCAGCGCGGTGCATGAGTGTCCTGGAGTCGGAGGAACCGGGGCGTCGCGGGGTGCGGGAATTCCCCCCGGCGCCCCACGCTGCCGCCCTCCGCGGGGGAAAGTCAACAGGGCCCATAACCGCGAACGTCCCGTCATCGGCGGTGCAAAGTCCCTGACCTTTGGGAATCGCCTACTTATGCGCTTCAGTCCCGTTGACAGGCGGGTCGTCACGAGTGAAGCTGATGCGACTAATGCGCTTTAGTTCGAGCTTGTCAATGGTCCCACAAGGAAGTGTGCGGAATATGGACAGCGGTAGGGACAGCGGTATCACGGTCACATCCGTCACCACCCCGGCCCTCTTCACCGGAGCGTCCGCCGACCCGTGCCAGGTGATCCGCGTCAGGATCCGTCGGGCCCGGCCGGCCGGGCCGCTGTACGTCGGGGTGCACGGCCCCGGCGTCACCACCCCGCACCCGCGGATCGTGCGCGCCGACACCGGGGGGCCGGTGGAATCCACCGTCGAGGTGGCCGTCCGTACGCCCGGGGCCGCCCCCGGCGACCGGCTGCCCGCGACGGTCAGGGTGACCACCGCCGACGGCCGCCCGCTCGCCGAGCACCCCTTCCCCCTGGCCGTCGCCGAACCCGGCTGGACCGTGCGCCTGGTCCCGCACTTCCACTACGACCCCATGTGGTGGAACACCCAGGCCGCCTACACCGCCCTGTGGGACGCGCCGACGGCGCCCGGCGCCCCCGTGCCCGGCTGGGAGTACATCGGGGTCCCGGCCTTCACCCTCGTCCCGCTGCACCTCCAACAGGCCCGCGAGGACCCCGCGTACACCTTCGTGCTCTCCGAGGTCGACTACCTCAAGCCCTGGTGGGACAGCCACCCGGAGGACCGGGCCGAGCTGCTCGGCCTGATCGCCGCAGGGCGCGTGGAGATCGTCGGCGGCACCTACAACGAGCCCAGCACCAACCTCACCTCGGCCGAATCCACCGTCCGCAGCGCCGTTCACGGGCTGGCCCTGCACCGCGGCACCCTCGGCGCCGACCCGCGCACCGCCTGGCAGTTGGACGTCTTCGGCCACGACCCGTCCTTCCCCGCCCTGATGGCGGGCGCGGGCCTGGACTCGGCCGTCCTCGCCCGCGGGCCCCACCACCAGTGGGGGCCGATGATGGACACCTGGGGCGCCCCGCTGCGGCCCCCCACCGCCATGCAACTGCCCGCCGAGTACGAGTGGATCGCGCCCAGCGGTGAAGGGCTGCTGCTGCACTACCTGCCCGCGCACTACTCGGCGGGCTGGTCCTCCCAGAGCGCACCCGACGCGGAGAGCGCCGCCGAGCAGCTGCTGGACCTCTACGAGCTGCTGCGCCAGAGCGCCGCGACCCGCAACGTCCTCATCCCCATGGGCACCGACTTCTCCTGGCCGCACCGCTGGGGCCTGGACGTCCAGCACGCCTGGAACCGCCGCTACTGCTGGCCGCGCATGGAACACTCCGGCCCGCGCGCCCATTTCGAGGCCGTGCGTGCCGAACTCGCCGCGCGCGGCGAGGAACCGCTTCCCGTCACCCGTGAGATGGGACCCGTCTACACCGGCAAGGACGTCACCTACGCCGATGTGAAGCAGGCTCACAGGGCTGCCGAGAACCTCGTCGAGGAAGCCGAGACCTTCGTCGCTCTGGCCTGCGCCGAAGGCCTCGCCGACTACCCGCGCCAGACCCTCGACAAGGCCTGGCGTCACATCCTCCATGCCGCGCATCACGACGCCGTCACCGGAACCTTCTCGGACCAGGTCTACCTGGACCTGCTGCCCACCTGGCGCGAGGCCCATGACCTCGCCGAGGGGGTACGGGCGCAGGCCCTGCGGGTCCTGACCGACGCCGCCGACACCCGCGCCCCCGCCTCCCACCACGCCCGGGACCTGCCGCGCGCTCCCCTCGCCGTCACCGTGCACAACCCGCTGTCCTGGACCCGGACCGACCTCGTCCGCGCCACCGTGGACCTCGCCGCCCTCGGACCCGCCGGCCCCGGATCCGAGGGGGCCGGATCCGAGGGGGTCGGATCCGAGGGGGTCGGCGTCGACCCGTGCCGGATCACCGTGTGCGATGACGAGGGCCACCGCGCCCCCGTGCACCTGGAGGCCGTCGCCGACGGGACCGCCGAGCTGGTCTTCCTCGCCGCGGACGTGCCACCGCTCGGCCACCGCACCTGGTGGCTCAGCGCCGCCCCCGCCCCCGGCACCGGCGGCCCGGCCCGTTCCGGCGGCTGGGCGCCCGTAGCCGGACACGTCATCGAGAACGGGGCCTTCCGCGCCGAGGCCGACCCCGGGCGCGGCGGCGGCCTGGCCCGCCTGCTCGACCGCCGCACGGGACGCGAACTGCTCGCGGAGGGCCAGGTCGACGAGCTGGTCGTCCAGGACGAGTACGCCCAGCACCCCTACTTCGAGGAGGGCCCCTGGCACCTGTTGCCCCGCGGCCCCGGTATCGGTTCCGCCGCCGAGCCCGCCCTGACCTGCCACGCCGAGCGGGGTCCGCTCGGCGCGCGGATCGTGGCCACCGGCCGGACCGGACCGCTGCGCTGGACCCGCACCACCACCCTCTGGGACGGCCTCGACCGGGTGGAACTCACCACCCGGGTCGACGCGTTCGAGGGGAGCGACCAGTTGGTGCGGCTGCGCGTCCCCGCCGACGTGCCCGGCGCCCTCCCGGTCGCGGAGACCGCGGCCTCGGCCGTCGGCCGCGGCTTCGCCTTCCCCGCGGCCGACACCGGGGCCGACCACACCCGGGCCCCCTGGACCCTGGACAGCCCCTGCCTGAACTGGTTCGCGCTGTCCTGCGCCCTCCGCGCGGCACTGACCGGGCCCGACGGCAACCCGGCCGGACGGCGGGCGCTCGGCGCGGCCGAGATCGTGCTGCCCGACGCGGGCGCTCCCGCGCGGCTGCGCGAGCTGGTCACCGCCCTCGGGCGGCACGGGGTCACGGCCACCCCGACCCGGCCGCGCGGGCCGCGATGGGGGGACCTGGCCGTCGACAGCAGCCTCCCCGACGTCCGGATCGCCCTCGGCGGACCCGCGGAGAACTCCTTCACCGCTCAGGTCCTGGCCGCCTGCGACGGCGCGTACGCCGAGGCCGTCCGCGACCATCCCGTCGTGTGGGTCCCGGCCCGGGCCGCGCTGCGCGAGGTGTGGCGGCCCGGCTGCGACCTGACCGGCCTGCGCGACCTGCCCGTCCTGGTGGTCACCGGGGGCGCCGGCGACCTCGCCCACGCCCTCGCCGAGGCCGGCCGGATCGACGCCCACCACCCGCTCCCGGCCGAGGGCGCCGCCGAACACACCGCCTTCGAGGACCGCACGGTCGCGCTGCTCGGCCGGGGCACCCCCGGCTTCGCCGTCGACACCGCGGGCCGCCTGCACGGCTCCCTCATGCGCTCCTGCACCGGCCGCCCCAGCGGCGCCTGGATGGACCCGCCCCGGCGCACCGCCCCCGACGGCAGCTCCTTCCAGCTCCAGCACTGGACCCACGTCTTCGAACACGCCCTGGTCGCCGCCGAGGGCGACTGGCGGGCGGCCGATCTGGTGCGCAGGGGACGCGCGTTCAACAAACCGCTCACCGCAGTCGTCGCCGCGCCCGGCGCGGGCCCCAACCCGCCCGCCCGCTCCCTCCTCGCCGTGGAACCCGCCGACCGCGTCCTCGTCGAAACCGTCCAACGGCCCCCCGGCCGGGGCGACCTCGCCGTGCGGCTGCGCGAGACCCACGGCCGCCCGACCCCCGTGCGCCTCCTCGCCGATCGCCTCACCGATCGCCCCGCCGATCGCCCCGTCGAAGCCGACCTCCTCGGCCGTCCCCTCGGCCCCTTCCCCGACCGGATCCGCGGCGGCGCGACCACCACCGTCCTGCTCCCGGTCCGCTCCCCGCGCCCGGAGCGGGCCGGGGAGGAGGAGCCCCACCAGCCGGTGTTCAGCCGCTACTGGCTGCACAACACGGGCACGGCCCCGCTCGGCGACGCCCCCTACACCGTCACCGTCGACGGCGCCCCGCGCGAAGCCCGGGTCACGCTCGCCGCCCACGGCGCGGGCGGCCGGGTGCGCCTGGAGGTCCACCCGCCCGAGGGGTGGTGGACGGCCTGGCGGGTCCACGACGCCGAGCTGCCCGACGGCGGGCACGTGCGGCGGACGCTGGCCGTCGCACCCGGTCCGGCGCCCGCCCCCGGTGACCACCTGGTCCGGGTCGTCGCCCACACCCCGGCGGGCCGCTTCGAGGACGTGCTGACCGTGACCGTGCCCGGCGGCGAGACCCCGGCCGGGCTGTGGGTGGCCGCCCCCGACGCCGAGGTGGCGGTCACCGCGGGCGCGCGGGCCGTCGTACGGGCCACGATCGGGAGCACCGGCACGCGGTCCCCGCTGACGGGACGGGCGTACCTGGCGTCGCCGCACGGCACCCGGCGGCTGATCGGCCCCGCCTCGCTGCCCCTGCACGTGCCCGACGGGGCGCCGGCCGAGCTGGAATTCGAGGTCCACCCGCCGCCCGGCACCGCGCCGGGGACGTACTGGGCCGTGGTCAAGGCGGTGTGTCAGGGCAGGATCGCGTACGGTCCGGCCATCGCCCTCCACGTGTCCGGCGCGGCCCCCGCGCCGCGGCCGCGGCAGGCGACACGCGCAGCACACGTACCCGAAGGATGAAGAGGCAGGCCATGGCCCGCAGACCCACCATCAAGGACATCGCCCGCCAGGCCGGAGTCTCCGAAAGCGCCGTGTCCTTCGCGCTCAACGACCGTCCGGGCGTCTCCCAGGACACCCGGGCCCGGATCCGGCGCGTCGCCGAGGAGCTGGGCTGGCAGCCCAACATCGCGGCCCGCGCCCTGTCCGGCGAGCGTTCCGGCGCCGTCGGCCTGGTCCTCGCCCGCCCGGCGCACACCCTCGGCGTCGAATCGTTCTTCCTCCAGCTGGTGGCCGGGATACAGGAGGTCCTGGCGGCCGAGCGCACCGCCCTGCTCTTCCAGGTGGTCGACGACCTCGACGCCGAATGCGCCCTCTACCGCCGCTGGTGGGCCGAGCGGCGCGTGGACGGGGTGCTCGTCGTCGACCCGCGGACGGACGACCCGCGCCCCCGGCTCCTCGACGGGCTGGGCCTGCCCGCCGTCACGGTCGGCGCGCCGGGCGGCCCGGGGCCCGCGGTGCTCTCCTCGGTGTGGGCCGACGACGCGGGGGCCATGGCCCGGATCCTCGACCACCTGCACGACCTCGGGCACCGCCGGATCACGCACGTCGCCGGACTGCCCGGCCTCGCCCACACCGCCCGCCGGATCGCCTCGCTGCGCGCCGAGGCCGACCGGCGCGGGCTCACCGAGGCCGAGGTCTCCTCGATCACCACCGACTACTCCGACGCGCAGGGCGCCGAGGCCACCCGGCGCGTGCTGCGCGGACCGCTCCCGCCGACCGCCCTCGTCTACGACAACGACGTGATGGCGGTCGCCGGGCTCGCCGTCGCGGCCGAGGCCGGGATCGCCGTCCCCGGACGGCTCTCGGTGGTCGCCTGGGAGGACTCGGCGCTGTGCCGGGTCACCCATCCCCGGCTGACCGCCCTGGTGCGGGACACCGCGGGATTCGGCCGGCTCGCCGCCGAGGAACTCCTCGCCGTCCTCGCGGGCGGGCCGCCGCGCGCCCGCCAGGGGGAACAGCCCAGGTTGGAGCCCCGCGAGAGTACGGCCCCGCCAACGGCGGCATACTGACGTACGAACCCCAGGAGCCTCCCGTGACCACTCCCACGTCAGCCTTCCCCGCGCCCCGCCTCGCGGCCGCCCAGGCCGCCGGGCCGACCGTCGCCATCGACATCGGCGGGACGAAGATCGCCGGCGCCCTGGTGCACGCCGACGGCACGATGACCGCGACCACCCGGCGGCCGACCCCGGGCGGAACCGACGGCGAGGCCGTGATGGCGGCGGTGGCCGAGGTGGTCGCCGAGCTCGCCACCTCCCCGCTGTGGTCCTCGGCGGTGCGGTGCGGGATCGGCAGCGCGGGACCGGTGGACACCTCGCGGGGCACCGTCAGCCCGGTGAACATCGGCGCGTGGCGGGGGTTCCCGGTCCTGGACCGGGTCGTCGCCGAGCTGGCCCGGCACGGGGCCGACCTGCCGACCGTCCTCGCGGGCGACGGCGTGGCCATGACGGCCGCCGAACACTGGCTGGGCGCCGCCCGCGGGCACGCGAACGCCCTGTGCATGGTCGTGTCCACGGGCGTGGGCGGCGGACTGATCCTGAACAACCAGCTCCACCCCGGCCCCACCGGCAACGCCGGTCACATCGGCCACATCAGCGTCGCCTTCGACGGCGAACCGTGCGCCTGCGGCGGCCGCGGCTGCGTGGAATCCCTCGCCTCCGGCACCGCCATCGCGCGCCGGGCCCTGGAACGGGGATGGACCCCCGCCCCCGGGGGCGACCGCACGGCCGCGGGCGTCGCCGCGGCCGCCGCGGCGGGCGATCCCGTCGCCCTGGCCGCCTTCGACCGCGCGGGCCGCGCCCTGGCCGCCGCCATCGCGGCCACCGCGACCCTCGTCGAGACGGACATCGTGGTCATCGGGGGCGGCGTCGCGGCCGCGGGGGACACCCTCTTCGGCCCGATCCGCGCCCACCTGGCCTCGTACGCGACCCTGTCCTTCGTCCAGGGCCTCCAGGTCGTCCCGGCCACCCTCGGCACCCACGCGGGCCTCATCGGCGCGGCAGCCTCGGCGACGATGCTCCTGCCGACCCGCACCTGAAGGCGGGGCCCGCGCGCTACGGCTTGACCGACCGGTAGTACCGGCGGGCGCCCTCGTGCAGCTCCAGCGGTTCCGTGTAGATCGCCGTGCGCAGGTCCACGAGCTGCGCCGCGTGCACCTCGTGGCCGATCCGGTCCCGGCTGAGGATCACGGTCCGGGTGAACTGCTCGGTCAGCTCCGCCCCGGTCCGGTCCGTGGTGACCAGGAGGTTCGGCACCGCCAGGGTCGCCACCGCCGAGGTGTTGCGGGCCCGCGAGTAAGCGTCCTGCGGCATGACCGCCGCCCGGTAGTAGTGCGTCGGGCTGCCGCCCTTCTGCAGCTCCGGCACCAGGTCGCCGAGCGGCACCAGCCGGATCTCGAAGCGCTCCGACAGCCCCCGCACGGCACTGGTCGGCAGCCCGCCCGACCAGAAGAACGCGTCGATCCGCCCGGCCTCCAGCTCGACCGGCATCGTGTCGATGCCGATCGGCACGGCCGTGAGGTCCCGTGCCGGATCCAGCTTGGCCGCCGCCAGCATCCGGTCGGAGATCAGCCGGACCCCGGAACCGGGCTGGCCGACCGCGACCCGCTTGCCCCGCAGGTCCTTCGTCGACTGGATCTTGGAGACCGCCGGGACCACCAGCTGCACGTAGTCGTCGTAGAGCCGCGCGACCCCGCGCAGGTGCTCCGCCCCCGGCTTCCCGTCGCGCTTGTACTTGGCCACCGCGTCCGCCGTCGCCACCGTGAAGTCCGCCTGGCCGGCCGCCACCCGCTCCAGGTTCTGCTGGGACCCCTCGCTGGTCACCAGGCGTACGTCGACCCCCGGCACGTCGGTCGACAGCGCCTGCTGGAGCAGCTCCCCGTAGCGCTGGTAGACCCCCGTGCGCACGCCCGTGCTGAAGACCAGGGTCCCCCGCAGCTCCGCCTTCCCGAAGGGCCACAGCCACCAGAGCAGCACCCCGAGCACGGCCAGCACGGCCACCAGGCCCCGCACGGCGCGGCGCCTGCCGATCTGGTCCAGTGCGAGGGGCATGGCCGCGATCCTGCCAGCCGACCGGCGTCCTGTCACGGCGCGCCGACCGCCTACCCTTGTCACATGAGCAGCGTGGAGCCGGGTGGAGCAGTGGACGTCATGGAAGCCAAGGGCACGTACGAGGTGCGCACGTACGGGTGCCAGATGAACGTGCACGATTCCGAACGGCTCTCGGGCCTGCTGGAGGACGCGGGCTACGTTCGCGCGCCCGAGGGGTGCGACGGCGACGCGGACGTCGTGGTCTTCAACACCTGCGCCGTCCGTGAGAACGCCGACAACAAGCTGTACGGCAACCTCGGCCGCCTCGCGCCCATGAAGACCAAGCGCCCCGGCATGCAGATCGCCGTCGGCGGCTGCCTCGCCCAGAAGGACCGCGACACCATCGTCCAGCGGGCCCCCTGGGTCGACGTGGTGTTCGGCACGCACAACATCGGCAAGCTGCCGGTGCTGCTGGAGCGCGCCCGGATCCAGGAGGAGGCGCAGGTCGAGATCGCCGAATCGCTGGAGGCGTTCCCCTCGACGCTGCCGACCCGGCGCGAGTCCGCGTACGCGGCCTGGGTGTCGATCTCCGTCGGCTGCAACAACACCTGCACCTTCTGCATCGTCCCGGCGCTGCGCGGCAAGGAGGAGGACCGCCGTCCCGGCGACATCCTCGCCGAGGTCGAGGCCCTGGTCGCCGAGGGCGTCTCCGAGATCACGCTGCTCGGCCAGAACGTCAACGCCTACGGCTCCGGCATGGGCGACCGCGAGGCCTTCTCGAAGCTGCTGCGCGCCTGTGGCCAGATCGAGGGCCTGGAGCGGGTCCGCTTCACCTCGCCGCACCCGCGCGACTTCACCGACGACGTGATCGCGGCGATGGCCGAGACCCCGAACGTGATGCCGCAGCTGCACATGCCGATGCAGTCCGGTTCGGACGCGATCCTCAAGGCGATGCGCCGCTCGTACCGGCAGGACCGCTTCCTCGGCATCATCGACAAGGTGCGCGCCGCGATCCCGCACGCGGCCATCTCCACGGACATCATCGTGGGCTTCCCCGGCGAGACCGAGGAGGACTTCCAGCAGACGATGCACGCCGTGCGCGAGGCCCGCTTCGCGAACGCCTTCACCTTCCAGTACTCCAAGCGGCCCGGTACCCCGGCGGCCGACATGGAGGGGCAGATCCCCAAGGAGGTCGTCCAGGAGCGCTACATGCGGCTCGTGGCACTCCAGGAGGAGATCTCCTGGGAGGAGAACAAGAAGCAGGTCGGCCGGACCCTGGAGGTCATGGTCGCGGAGGGCGAGGGCCGTAAGGACGGCGCCACGCACCGGCTGTCCGGGCGCGCCCCCGACAACCGCCTGGTCCACTTCACCAAGCCGGACCAGGAGGTCCGCCCCGGTGACGTGGTGACGGTGGACATCACCTACGCCGCCCCGCACCACCTCCTGGCGGAGGGCCCGACGCTGTCGGTCCGCCGCACCCGGGCGGGCGACGCGTGGGAGAAGCGCAACGCCGCTCCGCCCCAGCCCACCGGCGTCATGCTGGGCATCCCCACCCTGGGCGTCCCCACCCCCCTCCCCCCGACCCCCACAGCCTGCGCGGCCCCCACCCCCTGACCGCCCCAGAGCCCCCCGGCGGGGCCCGTTCCAGCCCCGCCGGCGTTCGAGGCAGCCGCAGGCACCCCAGAGGCCTTGGCCGGGCCGGATCCAGCCCCGCCGGCGTTCGAGGCGGCCGCAGGCACCCCGGAGCCCCTGGCCGGGCCGGATCCAGCCCCGCCGGCGTTCGAGGCGGCCGCAGGCACCCCGGAGCCCCTGGCCGGGCCGGATCCAGCCCCGCCGGCGTTCGAGGCGCACGGGCCCCGTTCCTGCGGGCGCCCCGGAGCCCCTGGCCGGGCCCGTTCCAGCCCCGCCGGCGTTCGAGGCGCCGCCGGAGGCCGACGAGCGGAGCGTCACCAGAGCCCCTGGCCGGGCCCGATCCGGCCCCGCCGCCGTTCGAGGCGCGCGGGCCCCGTTCCTGCGGGCGCCCCGGAGCCCCTGGCCGAGCCCGTTCCAGCCCCGCCGGCGTTTGAGGCGCCGCCGGAGGCATCTGGGCCACCGGGGCCCGAACCGCGCCCCCGGGACCGGGCCCCGGGCCCGACCCCCCGCCGCCCCCGGCGACTAGGCTGCCGCCATGCTCGTAGCCGCAGCCGTCTGCCCCGCCCCGCCCCTCCTCGTGCCCCCGGTGGCCGCCGGAGCCGCCGGTGAACTCGCCGACGCCCGCACCGCCTGCTCCGACGCCCTCGCGGTGCTCGCCGCCGCCCGCCCCGACCGCCTGGTCGTGGTCGGGTCCGCCGACCCCGGCGAGGGGGGCCCGTACCCGCAGGGCACCCGCGGCGGCTTCCACGGCTTCGGCGTCGACGTCGAGGTACGACTGGGCGAGCCCCCGACCGACCCGCCGTCCGGCCCCCCGCTCCCCACGTCCCTCGCCGTCGCCGCCTGGCTGCTCGACCACACGGCCTGGTCCGGCGCCCCGGTGGAGGGCCTGGGCGTCGAAGAGCCGCTGACCACCGCCCGCTGCCTGGAGACGGGCCGCGAGCTCGCCGCCCGCGCCGAGCGGGTCGCCCTGCTCGTCATGGGCGACGGCAGCGCCTGCCGGACCCTCAAGGCCCCCGGCTACCTGGACGAGCGCGCCGCGGCCTTCGACGAGACCGCCGCCGCGGCACTCGGCGCCGCCGACCTGCCCGCGCTGACCGCCCTGGACGCGGATCTCGCCGCCGAGCTGAAGGCGGCCGGCCGCGCCCCCTGGCAGGTGCTCGCCGGCGCCGCCGAGGGCGCGGGCCTCGAAGGCCGTCTGCTGTACGAGGACGCCCCCTACGGCGTCGGCTACTTCGTCGCCGCCTGGTCCTAGCCCGGCCCCGGGGCCCGTCGCCGCCCACTGGGCCGAACGGGTCGCGCGCCCCGACCTGACGGACATCACCCCGGGCCCGGCACGGAAAACGCGAAGAAGGGGCGCGGGGGAAACCCCGCGCCCCTTCTCGGGATCACGTCAAGCAGACGCCGGCGGTGTCGGCCCGCCGGGGCTGTCCTTGTGCGCGACCTTGCCCAGGGCGTCCTTCGCCTTGCCCGTGCCCGAGCTGATCTGGTCGCTGTACTTGCCCTTGGTCTTGGAGTCCACGACCTTGGCGACCTTGTCCAGGCCGTCGCCGATCTTTCCCTCGTGCTGTTGCGCGAGGTCACCCAGCTTGTCCTTGGCCGGCGCGAGCTTGGCCTTCAAATTGTCCAGCAGGCCCATGGGACACCTTCCAGTGGCAGTAGCTCCTACGTACGGGCGCCCTCACCGGCCTCGCTGTCCGCGGCTTCCTCCGCGCACTGCTGCTTGGGGATCTCCACGCCCTCCGGCGCGGCGGTCTCCGTCTCGGCCTGGGGGACCTCGTCGGTCACCTCGGCTTCCACCGCGGCGGCCGACTCGACGACCTCCTCGGTAGGCTCCGTGGCCTTCCGGCGAAACCGATCAAAAACGCCCATGTCTACTCCCATAACGTTACTCGTGCGGGTGAAGTTCCGCCTTGGCCGGACCGGCCACCGCCGGTCGTGCGCCGGGCCGGAACCTCGCCAGGGCAACGACCCCGTACCCGGCCCGTCACGTAGCTCGATCGGGTACATGCCTCGGGGTTTGCGAGACTGGGACGGTGAAGAGCCCAGCCCCCGCACCGCGGGTCATCGCCGTCGTCGGCCCCACGGCAGCCGGAAAGTCCGATCTGGGCGTCGCCCTGGCCCGTCGCTACGACGGAGAAGTCGTCAACGCCGACTCCATGCAGCTCTACCGTGGGATGGACATCGGGACCGCCAAACTGACGACCGAGGAGCGCGGTGGAGTCGTCCACCGGCTCCTGGACGTCTGGGACGTGACGGAAACGGCCAGCGTGGCCGAGTACCAGCGCCTCGCGCGCATCGAGATCGACCGGCTGCTCGCCGAAGGGCGCACCCCCGTCCTCGTCGGCGGTTCCGGGCTGTACGTCCGCGGAGCCCTCGACGCGATGGAGTTCCCCGGGACCGACCCGGAGGTCCGGGCCCGGCTGGAGGAAGAGGCCACCCTGCGGGGCCCCGGCGCCCTGCACGCCCGCCTCGCCGCCGCCGACCCGGCCGCCGCCCTCGCGATCCTGCCGAGCAACGGCCGACGGATCGTCCGGGCACTGGAGGTCATCGAGATCACCGGGCGCCCGTACACGGCGAACCTGCCCGGCCACGAGTCCGTCTACGACACCGTGCAGATCGGGGTGGACGTGGCCCGGCCCGAGCTGGACGAGCGGATCACCCTGCGCGTGGACCGGATGTGGGAGGACGGCCTGGTCGAGGAGGTGCGGGCACTGGAGGCCCAGGGGCTGCGCGAGGGGATCACCGCCTCCCGGGCGCTCGGCTACCAGCAGGTGCTCGACGCGCTGGCGGGCCGCTGCACCGAAGCGGAGGCCAAGGCCGAAACGGTCCGCGCCACGAAGCGGTTCGCCCGCCGCCAGGACTCCTGGTTCCGCCGGGACCCACGGGTCCACTGGCTCAGCGGAGCTGCCCTGGACCGGGCGGAACTCCCCGGACTCGCGCAGTCGTTGGTCGAACGGGCGGTCACAGCCTGATCACGTGATGGCATCGGGACGCTCCGGGCGCCTGTTCGGGGCCCGGGGCCGTGCCATCATCAAACTCCGGCCGGTGTCGACACCGGCGGTGATCGACAACGTACGAAGTCCGAGTGGGGAGGGCGCGTGGCGATGGAGGCCGGCCCTCGAGACACCGGGCGGGAGCGCGACCGGCAGGAAACGGATCCGGTCCTTCCTGACGGACTCGGCCTGCCCGCCGAACCCGTCCGGCTGACTCCCGACGGCCCGGACGGCCCCGACGCGCTGGTGGGCCTGTCCGCACTGGACGGCGGCCTGGACGCGGCCGACGCCGCGGCCGCGCAGGCCCCCGAGTTCGAGGTCGAACTGCGCCCGCAGCGCCGCCTGCGGATCTGGCAGATCGCGCCCATCGTGATGCTGGCCGCCGCCGGATCCCTGATGTTCGCCTTCCCCCTCGCCTTCGAGTTCGGCGACGGCGGCGCCGTCGTCGCCATGCTCGGCCTGCTCATCAGCTCCTGCGCCGGGGGCTGGGGCATGATGGCCGCCCGCCGCGTCGGCTACACCTGGCCGGGGCTCCCGGCCCGCGGCTCCGGCCGCCGCCCGAACTGGCGCATCGCCGCCCTCTACGCGCTGGTCGTCCTCGGCCTGGTCGCGCTGGCCGTCCTGCGCGTGGCCCGGCTCCGCTGACGTCCTGGGCGGCGCGGGTTTGTACGATGTGGAGGTGACCACCTCCACCGCGCCGCTGGCGTTCCTCAAGGGCCACGGGACCGAGAACGACTTCGTGATCGTCCCGGACCCGGACAACGCCATCGACCTGCCCCCCACGGCCGTGGCCCGGCTCTGTGACCGTCGCGCCGGGATGGGCGGCGACGGGGTGCTGCACGTGGTGCGCTCCGCCGCGCACCCCGAGGCGCGGTCGATGGCCGACGAGGCCGAGTGGTTCATGGACTACCGCAACGGGGACGGCTCCATCGCGGAGATGTGCGGCAACGGCGTCCGCGTCTTCGCCCGCTACCTCCAGCACGCCGGCCACGTCGAGGCGGGCGACCTCGCCGTCGCCACCCGCGGCGGCGTCAAGCACGTCCACCTCCACAAGGACGGCGCCGTCACCGTCTCGATGGGCCGCGCGGCGCTCCCCGAGGGGGAGGTCACCGTCACGGTCGGCCCGAAGAGCTGGCCCGCGCGCAACGTGAACATGGGGAACCCGCACGCCGTCGCCTTCGTTGATTCCCTCGACGACGCCGGGAATCTGTTCACCGCCCCCGCCTTCGGCCCGGCGTCCGCCTACCCGACGGGTGTCAACGTCGAGTTCGTCGTCGACCGCGGCCCCCGGCACGTCGCCATGCGCGTCCACGAGCGCGGCTCCGGCGAGACCCGCTCCTGCGGCACCGGCGCCTGCGCGGTCGCCGTGGCCACCGCCCGCCGCGACGGCGCCGACCCGGCCGTCACCGGCGAGCCGGTCACGTACACGGTCGACCTGCCCGGTGGCACCCTGCTCATCACCGAACACCCCGACGGCGCGGTGGACATGACCGGACCCGCCGTCATCGTGGCCGCGGGCGAGTTCGATCCGGCCTGGCTCACCGAAACGGCTTTCGGCTAGAGGTTCCCTCTAATGGGTGATCCATTTCACGCTGTGCGAGAGCTGGACTGCGCCACGTGGTGGGGTCGGTAGCATCAGGCACCGGCCCTGAGGGCTCACCCCATGCCCACCACCGCCGGTCGAAGCCGCCGGAGGTGCCCATGAGTGCAGAGGCCACGAACCCCGACGCACGACCCGAGTTCCGCAGACGTGGCCGGACCCGGCTCGATCTGCTCCGACTGGGACGCGCTGCCCTGCTGGGGCCGACGTCCCGGGACCGGCTCCCCGACGCCATCGGTCACGTCGCCGAAGCCCACCGCGCCCACCACCCGGACGCCGACCTCTCCGTGCTGCGCCGGGCCTACATGCTGGCCGAGAGCTCGCACCGCGGCCAGATGCGCAAGAGCGGCGAGCCCTACATCACCCACCCCCTCGCCGTCACCCTGATCCTGGCCGAACTGGGCGCCGAGACCACGACCTTGACGGCCTCGCTCCTCCACGACACCGTCGAGGACACCGAGGTGACCCTCGATCAGGTCCGCCAGGAGTTCGGCGACGAGGTCTGCTTCATCGTCGACGGCGTCACCAAGGTCGAGCGGATCGACTACGGCGCCGCGGCCGAACCGGAGACCTTCCGCAAGATGCTCGTCGCCACCGGCAACGACGTCCGCGTCATGTCCATCAAACTTGCCGACCGGCTGCACAACATGCGCACCCTCGGCGTGATGCGCCCGGAGAAGCAGGTCCGCATCGCCAAGGTCACCCGGGACGTCCTCATCCCGCTGGCCGAGCGGCTCGGCGTACAGGCCCTCAAGACCGAGCTGGAAGACCTCGTCTTCGCGATCCTCCACCCCGAGGAGTACGAGCGCACCCGCGCCCTCATCGCCGCCCACGCGGGCGAGCGGGACCCGCTCCCCGGCATCGCCGACTCCGTCCGGGCGGTCCTGCGCGACTCCGGCATCCAGGCCGAGGTGCACATCCGCCCCCGCCACTTCGTCTCCGTCCACCGGATCTCCCTCACCCGCGGCGAACCGCGCGGCTCCGACTTCGGCCGCCTCCTCGTCCTCGTCGCCGAGAACGCCGACTGCTACGGCGTGCTGGGGGAGTTGCACACCTGCTTCACCCCGATCGTCTCCGAGTTCAAGGACTTCATCGCGGTACCCAAGTTCAACCTCTACCAGTCCCTGCACACCGCCATCGCCACCCCCGGGGGCAACGTCGCCGAGGTCATCGTCCGCACCCACCAGATGCACCGGGTCGCCGAGGCCGGAGTCGTCGCCCTCGGCAATCCGTACATGTTCGGCGAGGGAGCGGCCGCGAGCGCGCCGGTCCTGCCGGGGGCCCCGGGCGCCGCGGCCGAGGGCGAGGGCGAGGAGGAGCGCGTCGACCCCACCCGACCCGGCTGGCTCTCCCGACTGCTCGACTGGCAGCAGTCCGCACCCGACCCCGACACCTTCTGGAGCTCGCTGCGCGCCGAGTTGGCCCAGGACCGCGAGATCACCGTCTTCCGGGCCGACGGCGGGGGAGCCGACGGCACCATCAGCCTGCCGGCCGGGGCCACCTGTATCGACGCGGCCTACGCCCAGTACGGCGAGGCCGCGCACGGCTGTATCGGCGCCCGCGTGAACGGGCGCCTCACCTCCCTGGCCACCCGGCTGGCCGACGCGGACACCGTGCAGCTCCTGCTCGCGCACGACGCCTCCTCCGGGCCCGCCGCCGACTGGCTCGACCACGCCCGTACCCCGGCCGCCCGGATCGCCATCAGCACCTGGCTCCAGTCCCATCCCGCCGCCGTCAAACCGCCCACCGCCCCGCCCCGGGCACCGCTGCCGATGGTCAGCCTGCGACCCGGCGGGCGCAACGCCGTCGCCGATCTGCCGGACGCGCCCGTCCGGCTCGCGGGGTGCTGCACGCCGGTGCCGCCCGACTCGGTGGCCGGCTTCGTCGTCCGGGGCGGGGCCGTCACCGTCCACCGGATCGCCTGCCCGGCCGTCGAACAGATGCGCTCCGTCGGTCGGACCTCGGTCGCCGTGCACTGGCGGGCCACCGCCGACTGCCGGGTGACGCTGCTCGCCGAATCGTTCGGGCGACCGCACCTGCTGGCCGACCTGACCGAGGCCATCGCCCACGAGGGCGTCGAAGTCATCTCGGCCACCGTCGAAGCCCCCATCGAACAGCGCGTCCGGCACACCTACACCCTGCACCTGCGCGACGCGACCGGGCTGCCGGGGCTGATGCGGGCGATGCGGGACGTGCCGGGGGTCTACGACGTGAGCCGCGTGTAGCGCGGCCGCGGGCGGTGCGCCGGCGAGGAGGGCGAGCGAGGAGGGGCGAGGGGGCCGAGGGGCCGTTCGGCCGGGGATCCGGAGCCACCCCTTCGGGTGGGCCCGTCCGGGTGCGCGACGCGTCGCACGGGAGCGGGCGGCGGGCGCTGGTATGGGGTGGGGATGCGCCTCACCTCCCCCCGCCTGCGCGCCGCCCTGCTCGGCGCGGCCTCCCTCACGCTCGTCGCCGCCGTCCTGCCCCCGCCGCAGGCACTGGGCATCGGTGACCGGCTCTTCCCCCAGCTCGGCAACCCCGGCTACGACGTCGACTCGTACGACCTCTCCTTCACCTACAAGGACAACCGCACCCCGCTCGACACGGTCACCGTCATCACGGCCCGCACCCACACGAAGCTGGACCGGGTCAACCTCGACTTCGCCCGCGGCACGGTCCGCTCCGCCGAGATCAACGGCAGGCCCGCGCCCTTCGCCACCGCGGGGGAGGACCTCGTACTGACCCCCGAGCGCCCGCTCGCGGCCGACGAACCGCTGCGCATCACCATCCACCACACCAGCGACCCGCGCGGCGGCGGGGACGGAGGCTGGGTCCGCACCGCCGACGGCCTGGCGATGGCCAACCAGGCGGACGCCGCCCACCAGGTCTTCCCCTGCAACGACCACCCCTCCGACAAGGCGCTCTTCACCTTCCGGATCACGGCTCCGAACGGCACGACCGCCGTCGCCAACGGGCTCCCGGTCCTCACGACCGACCGCGCCGCCGCCGGCGCGACCACCTGGACCTACCGCACCGTGCACCCCATGGCGACCGAGCTGGCCCAGGTCTCCCTCGGGGCCTCCGCCGTGCTCCGTCGCGAGGGACCGCACGGCCTGGAGCTGCGGGACGTGGTGCCGGCCGCGGACAAGAAGCTGCTGGAGCCCTGGCTGAAGAAGACCCCGGCCCAGATGGAGTGGATGGAGAAGCGGGTCGGCCGCTACCCCTTCGAGACGTACGGGGTGCTGATCGCGCACGCGAGCACCGGTTTCGAGCTGGAGACCCAGACCCTCTCGCTCTTCGAACGCGGGATCTTCACCGACCCCGGCTACCCCGAGTGGTACGTCGACTCGATCATGGTCCACGAGCTGGCCCACCAGTGGTTCGGCGATAGCGTCACCCCGCGCACCTGGTCCGACCTGTGGCTCAACGAAGGACACGCCACCTGGTACGAGGCCCTGTACGCCGACGGGCTCGGCAAGTACTCCCTGGAACGGCGGATGCGCGAGGCGTACCAGCGCTCCGACCAGTGGCGGGCCGAGGGCGGCCCGCCGGCCGAGCCCAAGGCGGCGGCGCCGGGCGAGAAGATCGGCCTCTTCCGGCCGGTGGTCTACGACGGCGCGGCCCTGATCCTCTACGCACTGCGGCAGAAGATCGGCACACCGGCCTTCGAGGACCTGGAGCGCCGCTGGGTGGGCGGGCACGCCGACCAGGTCGTCGGTACGGACGACTTCGTCCGGCTGGCGTCGCAGGTGGCGGGCGAGGACCTCACCGCCTTCCTCCAGCCCTGGCTGTACGCCAAGACCACCCCGCCGATGCCGGGGCACCCGGAGTGGAGCGCGTCGAAGACCACCTGAGGGGCGCGGGAGCGGGCGGGCGGCCCGAAAAGGGTGTGACTGCCGGGGAACGGGCATGTCACCATCGACGGGACGGGGATTGCCGACGCGGCCGCCGGTCCGGGGCCCCGTAGGGAATCTCCCGCCCGTGTGACACGTTGTACGTACGGCCGGGAGCCCTGCCCGCACCCACGGGCCGGACACCGGCGAAGAACCATCCGAAAACGACGTAAGGATCCAATGACCTCCTCTTCTTCCCCTTCCCAGGACGCGCAGGACTCGCCCGAGGCGAAGGACGCGCAGAGCTTCACCGAGAGCCTTCGGGCCGATGCCCTGATGGAAGAGGACGTCGCCTGGAGCCACGAGATCGACGGCGAGCGCGACGGCGAGCAGTACGAGCGCTCCGAGCGCGCGGCACTGCGCCGCGTCGTCGGCCTCTCCACCGAGCTCGAAGACGTCACCGAGGTCGAGTACCGCCAGCTCCGTCTGGAGCGCGTGGTCCTCGTGGGCGTCTGGACGACCGGCACCGTGCGGGACGCGGACAACTCCCTCGCGGAGCTGGCCGCCCTCGCCGAGACGGCGGGCGCCCTCGTGCTCGACGGCGTGATCCAGCGCCGCGACAAGCCCGACCCGGCCACCTTCATCGGTTCCGGCAAGGCGCGCGAGCTGCGGGACATCGTCACCGAGACCGGCGCCGACACCGTCGTCTGCGACGGCGAGCTCAGCCCGGGCCAGCTCATCGCCCTCGAAGACGTCGTCAAGGTCAAGGTGGTCGACCGGACCGCGCTGATCCTCGACATCTTCGCCCAGCACGCCAAGTCCCGTGAGGGCAAGGCGCAGGTCGCGCTCGCGCAGATGCAGTACATGCTGCCGCGCCTGCGCGGCTGGGGTGCCTCGCTCTCCCGCCAGATGGGCGGCGGCGGTGGTGGCGGCATGGCGACGCGCGGTCCCGGTGAGACCAAGATCGAGACCGACCGGCGCCGGATCCGCGAGAAGATGGCGAAGATGCGCCGCGAGATCGCGGAGATGAAGACCGGCCGCGACATCAAGCGGCAGGAACGGCGCCGCAACAAGGTGCCCTCGGTCGCCATCGCCGGTTACACCAACGCGGGCAAGTCCTCGCTGCTCAACCGCCTCACCGGCGCGGGCGTCCTGGTGGAGAACGCACTGTTCGCCACCCTCGACCCGACCGTGCGCCGGGCCGAGACGCCGAGCGGCCGGATCTACACCTTGGCCGACACCGTCGGCTTCGTCCGGCACCTGCCCCACCACCTCGTCGAGGCCTTCCGCTCCACGATGGAGGAGGTCGGCGACTCCGACCTCATCCTGCACATCGTGGACGGCTCGCACCCGGCGCCGGAGGAGCAGCTGGCGGCGGTGCGCGAGGTCATCCGCGAGGTCGGCGCCGTCAAGGTGCCCGAGATCGTGGTCATCAACAAGGCGGACGCCGCGGACCCGCTGGTCCTGCAGCGACTGCTGCGCATCGAGCGGCATTCCATCGCCGTCTCGGCCCGCACGGGCCAGGGCATCGAGGAACTGCTCGCGCTCATCGACCGCGAGCTGCCCCGGCCCGAGGTCGAGGTGGAGGCGCTGGTGCCGTACACCCGCGGCGGACTGATCGCCCGGGCGCACGCCGAAGGCGAGGTCATCTCCGAGGAGCACACCCCGGAGGGCACCCTGCTGAAGGCGCGGGTCCACCAGGAACTGGCGGCGGACCTGGCTCCGTACATCCCCGCCAAGCACTGAGACCGCACCACCGCGGTACCGCACACACAGAGAGGGAGGGCCCCCGCGTCGCGGGGCCCTCCCTCTCTGTGTGCCTACGTGCACTTGCCTACTTGAACTTCGCGCTCACCGCGTCGAAGACGCCCTTCGCCTCCGGACCCAGCCGCGGACCGGCCAGCCAGCCGGCCTTGACCGGGCCGACGGAGGTGTTCGACACCAGCGCGCGCTTGCCGTCGGCGCCGGTGGCGACCCAGCCGCCGCCCGAGGAACCGCCGGTCATGGTGCAGCCGATGCGGTACATCACCGGGGCGGAGGAGGCCAGCGAGTAGCGGCCCGGCTTGTCGCTGCATTGGTAGGCCTTCTGCCCGTCGAACGGGGTGCCCGCCGGGAAACCGGTCGCCGTGATGCTCGCGACCTTGCCCACGGCCGGTGCGTTGAAGTCCACCGGAAGGGCCGAACCGACCGTCTCCTCCAGCGACTTGCCGGCGCCGCCCTCGGGGGTCACGTGCAACACCGCGAAGTCGTACGGGGCGCCCGCGCCGCCGGTCGGACCGCCCTGGGCGATCCACTGGTCCGAGGTCTGCGCCCAGTCGCTCCACCAGACGCCGAAGGGAGCCACCTGCTCCCGGCTCGCGCCCTTGAGCTGCGCCGAGGACTTGCCGGAGTTGTTGTAGGAGGGCACGAAGGCGATGTTGCGGTACCAGCCGCCGCTCTTGCCCGCGTGCACGCAGTGGCCGGCCGTCCAGACCATGTTGGACTTGCCGGGGTGCGCCGGGTCCTTGACCACGGTCGCCGAGCAGACCATCGAGCCCTCGGGGCCGTCGAAGAAGACCTTGCCGGCCTCCGGCACGCTCTGGTGGAAGGGCGGCGCGGCCGCCTTCGCGGTGACCGGGGCGGGCGTGGGGTCGGTGACGCCCTGGTCCTTGCCGAGGTCCGGGTCGGTGACCGGGCGCTCCGCCGGGACGTCGGCCTCACGCATCCGGTCCGGGTCCCACAGGCCCGCGATGATCGGGTTGATGTAGTCGCCCGCCTCGCGGAGCCAGTCCTCCCTCTTCCAGTTCTTCCACTCGCCCCCCTTCCACTTGTCCATGTCGATGCCGTGCTGCTTGAGCTTGTCCTTCAGCTCGTCAGGAATCTTGATGGTGTCGGATCCGGCGGGGAGGCTCGCCGCTGCGGTCGGCTTGGCGTCGCCGCCGGCCTCACCGTTGCCGGGTCCGCAGGCCGCGGCGGTCAGCGCGAGCGCGGCCGCGCACAGTACGGCGGTGACCGGTCGGTTCGGTCGTCGCATGTCGTGAATCTCCCTGGGTGGGTCGAGGCGTGGAGTGCAGGCCCCCACTATGCCGATGTACTGGGGGACGACACCGGGCGGGGCGGTGGTTGCGGCCCGGACGGCCCCTGCCCGCAAGGATCTTGGCGCTGCCCGTGATCCGCCGCCGTCACCGTCGTTGGTACGTACGGGGGATGGGGGAGCAGCGTTCGTGTTCGACACGCAATCCGCAGGAGCACCTGAGCAACCGGGCGCCCGTGCACGTGGCAGGGCGATCCAACTGGGAGGACCGACACCCGTGGCCTTGACCGAGTCGGCCGCGGCGGCGGAACGGACCGCCGCCGCACCGTCCATCGTCGTACCGTCCGTCGAGCCCGCGCCGCTCGTGCCCGAGCAGTGGGGGCGGGCGGTGCCCGCGGCGCCGTCCGCACCCCCGGGGGCCGCGGACGGTGGACCGGAGGGGATCCTGCGCCGGCAGTCGCTCCGGGAGTCCGCCGCCCGGACCTACGCCCGGGCGCTGCCCATCGTCCCCGTCCGCGCCCGTGGCATGACGATCGAGGGCGCCGACGGCCGCCGGTACCTCGACTGCCTCTCCGGCGCCGGAACCCTGGCGTTGGGACACAACCACCCGGTGGTGCTGGAGGCGATCCGCAAGGTCATCGACTCCGGGGCTCCGCTGCACGTCCTCGACCTGGCCACACCGGTCAAGGACGCCTTCACCACGGAGCTGTTCACGAACCTGCCGCCGGCGCTGGCCGCCGACGCGCGCGTCCAGTTCTGTGGACCGGCCGGTACGGACGCGGTCGAGGCGGCCCTGAAACTCGTCCGCACCGCGACGGGCCGGGACGGCCTGCTCGCCTTCACCGGCGCCTACCACGGCATGACGGCCGGCTCGCTGGCCGCGTCCGGCGGGGCCCGGGACGTCGAGGTGACCCGGCTGCCCTACCCCCGCGACTACGCCTGCCCGTTCGGCGTGGGCGGGCCCGAGGGAGCCCGGCTCGGGGCCCGCTGGACCGAGAGCCTCCTGGACGACCCCAAGAGCGGGGTGCCCGTGCCCGCCGGGATGATCCTCGAACCCGTCCAGGGCGAGGGCGGGGTCATCCCGGCGCCGGACGCCTGGCTGCGCCGGATGCGCGAGATCACCGCGGCCCGGGGCATCCCGCTCATCGCCGACGAGGTGCAGACGGGGGTCGGGCGCACCGGTGCCTTCTGGGGCGTCGACCACGCCGGGGTGGTCCCGGACGTGATGGTGCTGTCCAAGGCGATCGGCGGCAGCCTGCCGCTCGCCGTGATCGTGTACCGGGCGGAACTGGACGTCTGGCAACCGGGCGCCCACGCCGGCACCTTCCGCGGGAACCAACTCGCCATGGCCGCGGGCACGGCCACCCTGGCCCACGTCCGGAAGAACGGCCTGGACGCACGCGCGGCCGAGGTGGGCGACCGAATGCTCGCCGCCCTGCGCGCGCTGGCCGCCGACCACCCCTGCATCGGCGACGTCCGCGGCCGCGGCCTGATGCTGGGCCTCGAACTCGTCGACCCGGAAGCTCCCGACGCCCCGGTGGGGGACGGCGCTCCGCAGCTCGCCGCCGCCGTGCGCCAGGAGTGCCTGGACCGCGGTCTCATCGTCGAGCTGGGCGGGCGCCACTCCAGCGTCGTCCGGCTGCTGCCCCCGCTCACCATCACCGACGAGCAGGCCGTGGCCGTCCTGGACCGCCTCGCCGACGCCGTCACCGCGGCCGAACGCAACCGGCACCCCTGACCGAGCCTCCGCCGAACCGAGCCCGCGCAAGGAACTCCGTGACCTCCACTCCCGACCCCGCGCCGTACCAGCCCCAGGACCCGGCCGAGCACACCCCGCCCCCGGCCCGGGCTCCGGAAGCGGCACCACCGCAGGCAGCGGTGGCACCCCCGGCCACCGTCCCCCGCCAGAAGGACGGCATCCCCAGGCCTCCCCAGCCCCCGGCCGCGACCCCAACCGGCACCGGCACCGCGACCGGGACCGCGACCGGCACCGGGACCGCGACCGGCACGGAGCCCGCAGTCGGCACCGCCACCCGCACCAGCCCTGGCACCAGTACCAGCCCCGGCACCAGCCCCGGCACCGCCACCAGTGCCCGCCCCGGCCCACCCGGACCCGACCCGCTGGTGCTGCCCGATCTGCTGGACCACGCCGACCCCGCCATCGCGGCCGAGGCGGCGGCCGTGGAGAACCTGCTGCGCTGCTGGGTCCGCGAGAGCGGACTGGGCCGCCCCGTCGGCCCCCTCGGAACCCTGCTGCGCATCCCCCTTCCCGCCTCCGGCACGGCGTTGCTCGTCGCGGTCCGGCACTGGTCCCCGACGGGCTGGCACCGCTTCGCCCCCGCCCGGCTCGAAGGCGCCCCCGCCGACGCCCCCGCCCTGGACGCCGTCACCCTCGCCGGGCTCATCGCCCGCGAAGGCGGTGCGCGCGGTGGCGCCGACCTCGTCGGCCGGGTCGCCGACTCGGTGCGCCGCACCGCCGAGTTCGTCGCCGACCGGCGCACCCGCCCCGTGCCCCCCGCCCCCGTCTGCGGAGAACTCTTCCTCACGGCCGAGCAGTCCCTGCTGCTGGGTCACCCCCTCCACCCCACCCCGAAGAGCCGCGAGGGCCTCTCCGAGGCGGAGGTCCGCCGCTACTCACCCGAACTCCACGGCTCCTTCCCCCTGCACTGGACCGCTGTGGACCCCTCCGTCCTCGCCACCGACTCGGCCTGGACCGAACGCGGCCGTCCCGTCCCCGCCGAACGACTGCTCGGCCGCCTCGCCCCCGGTCTGCGGATCCCCGACGGCACCACCCCCCTTCCCCTGCATCCCTGGCAGGCCCGTGACCTCTTCCAGCGCCCCGCGGTCGCCGCCCTCCTCGACGCGGGACTCCTGCACGACCTCGGGCCGTACGGCGACCCCTGGTACCCGACCTCCTCCATCCGCACCGTCCATCGCCCCGGCGCCGCAGCGATGATCAAGCTGTCGCTCGGCCTACGCATCACCAACTCCCGCAGGGAGAACCTCCGCAAGGAGCTCCACCGCGGCGTCGAGGTGCACCGGCTGCTGCGCTCCGGACTGGTCGAGCAGTGGCAGGCGGTCCACCCCGGCTTCGACATCGTGCGCGACCCCGCCTGGGTCGCCGTCGACGCCCTGGACGGCACTCCCGTCCCCGGCCTCGACGCCCTGCTGCGCCACAACCCCTTCCGTCCGGGCGACGACGTCGTCTGCGTCGCCGCGCTCACCTCTCCCCGACCGTGGCCCGGCCGCACCACGATGCGCTCGCGCCTGGCCGACCTGGTCGCCCGCCTCTCCCTCGCCACCGGCCGGTCCACGTCGGCCGTCGCCGCCGAGTGGTTCCTGCGCTACCTCGACCACGTCGTCCTGCCGGTCCTCGCCCTCGACGCCCTCGCGGGCATCGCCCTCGAGGCGCACCAACAGAACACCCTGGTCCTGCTCGACGCCGAAGGCTGGCCCGTCGGCGGCCGCTACCGCGACAACCAGGGCTACTACTTCCGCGACTCCCACCGCGCGGAACTGGAGCACCGGCTGCCCGGCATCGGCGACGCCAGCGACACCTTCGTCCCGGACGCCGTCACCGACGAGCGCTTCGCCTACTACCTGGCCATCAACAACGTCTTCGGTCTCATCGGGGCCTTCGGCGCCCAACGGCTCGCCGACGAGCGGGTCCTGCTCGCCGCCTTCCGCCGCTTCCTCGGCAAGGCCGCCGCCCTCGGGCCGCTCCCGACCCAGCTGCTGGACTCACCCACCCTGCGGTGCAAGGCGAACCTGCTCACCCGCCTCGGCGGCCTCGACGAGCTCGTCGGCCCCGTCGACACCCAGTCCGTCTACGTCACCATCGCCAACCCCCTTCACGACTGACGCGGAGAAGAGCGCCATGCCCTCCACCGATGCCTGCTCCACCAATGCCGGCGCCACCAATGCCTGCTCCACCGATGCCGGGACCCTCGAACTGCGCCTCCCCGGCGGGCTGCTGCGGCTGCTCGCCGAAGCCGACCGCCTGGAGTCACCGGCCGCCTGGGGGGCCGCCGCCACGGCCTTCGGGGCCTTCCGCCTGGAGCCCGTACGCCTCGAACGCGATCTGGACCTGCTCGTCGCGTGGATGAACGACCCGGAGGTGGCGGCCTTTTGGGAACTCGCGGGCCCCGCCTCCGTGACTGCCGCGCACCTACGGGAGCAGCTCGACGGGGACGGCTCCAGCATTCCCTGCCTCGGCGTCCTCGACGGCACCCCGATGAGCTACTGGGAGATCTACCGGGCCGATCTCGACCCGCTCGCCCGGCACTACGCGGCGCGCCCCCACGACACCGGTATCCACCTGCTCATCGGAGACGGAACGAACCGGGGCAGGGGACTGGGCACCGCTCTGCTGCGGGCCGTCGCCGACCTCGTCTTCGAGAACCGTCCCCGCTGCACGCGTGTCATCGCCGAACCGGACATGCGCAACACCCCCTCCGTATCAGCCTTCCTCAACTCCGGCTTCCACTGCTCCGCGGAAGTCGACCTGCCCGAGAAGCGCGCCGCCCTGATGATCCGGGAGCGGGCCCTGCGCAATCTCCTCTGACCATAGAAACTCTGCGTCACGCAGGTAAGTTCCCGATCCCGAGGAGTCTTGTGCCGAATTTTCCCCCTGCCTCCGACTCCACCGACGCGGCGCTGGCACCGTCGCCCCAAGACCCGCGCACCCCGCCCGAACTCACCCGCTCGACCTGGGACTTCGCCGCGCGGCGCCTGCTGGCCAAGATGCTCGGCGAATTCGCCTACGAGGAGATCGTCCGGCCCCTTCCGGCCCCGGCCGCCGACGGCGACGCCTGGACGCTCACCCTGGACGACGGCAGCTCCCTCGGATTCCGGGCTCGTCGCCGCGCCTACGGCAGTTGGCAGGTCGACGCCACCACCATCACCCGCACGGCCGCCGCGCCCTCGACCGCACCGGCCGGCGCCTTCGGGGACCCGTACGGCTTCCTCGTCCTCGCCCGGGAACTCCTCGGTCTCGACGGCACCACCCTCGGCCACCTCGTCCGGGAACTGAGCGCGACCCTCGCCGCCGACGCGCGCATCGACCACACCGCCCTCACCGCCGACCTCCTGGCCGACCTCGACTACACGGATCTCGAAGGCCACCAGACCGGCCACCCCTGGCTCGTCCTCAACAAGGGCCGCCTCGGCTTCTCGGCCTCCGACGCCGCGGCCTGGACCCCCGAGGCCCGCACCCGCCAGCGGCTGCCCTGGCTCGCGGCCCACACCTCCCTCGCCGCCTACCGGGGCGCCGCCGGCCTGGAGGATCCCGCCCGGCTCTACTCGGCCGAACTGGACCCCGTCACCCGAGCCGCCTTCGACGGGGCCCTGCGCGACCGCGGACTCGACCCGCGCGGCTACCTCTACCTCCCGGTCCACCCCTGGCAGTGGGACGAGGTCGTCCTCCCCCTCTTCGCCCCCGCCCTGGCGTCCGGCGCGCTCGTGCCGCTGCCCGCGGACCCCGACGTACGCCTGCCCCAGCAGTCGATCCGCACCTTCCTCAACGTCACCCGGCCCGACCGGCACACCGTCAAGCTCCCCCTGGCCGTCTTCAACACCATGGTCTGGCGCGGCCTGCCCACCGACCTCACCCTTGCCGCGCCCGCGGTCACGGCCTGGATCCACTCCCTGCGCGACGCCGACCCCTTCCTGCGCGACGAATGCAGGGTCGTCCTGCTCGGCGAGGTCGCCTCCGTCACCGTGCGGCACCCCGTCTACGACGGGCTGCCCGAGGTGCCCTACCAGTACCGCGAGCTGCTCGGCGCGATCTGGCGCGAGCCGCTCGCCCGCCACCTCGCCCCCGGGGAGCGGGCCCGGACGCTCGCCTCGCTCCTGCACACCGACCCGCGCGGCCGGTCCTTCACCGCCGAGCTGGTCGCCCGCTCCGGCCTGCCCGCGAAGATCTGGCTGCAGCACCTCTTCGCCGCACTCCTGCCGCCCCTGCTCCGTTTCCTCTACCGCTACGGCACGGTCTTCTCGCCGCACGGAGAGAACGCGATCGTGATCTTCGACGAGCACGACGTCCCGGTCCGGCTCGCGGTCAAGGACTTCGTGGACGACGTCAACGTCAGCCGTGACCCCCTGCCCGAGCACGCCACCATGCCCGACGAGGTCCGCGCGGTCCTGCTCACCGAGCCCGCGGACTTCCTGCCCCAGTTCATCCACTCGGGACTCTTCGTCGGCGTCTTCCGCTACCTCGCGGCGATCTGCGAGGACCGGCTCGCCGTCCCCGAGCGTGACTTCTGGTCCCTCGTACGGGCGGAGATCCTCCGCCACCACGCCCGCTTCCCCGAGCTGAAGGAGCGGCACGAGCTGTTCGACCTGCTCACGGAGCGGATCGACCGGCTCTGCCTCAACCGGAACCGGCTCCACGAGGACGGTTACCGGGACCGTCCGAACCGCCCGCACGCCGTCGTCCACGGCAGCGTGCCCAATCCCCTGTACCCCTCGTGACCACTCGCCGGTGCGGTCGCTGTCGGTGGCGCCCCGTAGGGTTGGCAGTGCTATGACGAAGCCCTCTCTCACCGACCTGCTGCACGCCGCCGTCACCGCCGTCGGCGGCACGGAGCGTCCCGGCCAGGTGGCCATGGCCGAAGCCGTCGCCGAAGCGATCGACGACAACTCCCATCGGCTCATCCAGGCGGGTACGGGCACCGGAAAGTCCCTCGGCTATCTGGTGCCCGCGCTCGCGCACGGCGAGCGCGTGGTGGTGGCCACCGCCACTCTCGCGCTCCAGCGCCAGCTCGTCGAGCGCGACCTGCCGCGCACGGTCGAGGCGCTGCACCCGCAGCTGCGCCGGCGGCCGCAGTTCGCCATGCTCAAGGGCCGCTCCAACTACCTCTGCCTGCACCGCTTGCACGAAGGGGCACCGCAGGACGAGGAGGAGGGCCTCTTCGACCAGTTCGAAGCGGCTGCCCCGACGAGCAAGCTCGGCCAGGACCTGCTGCGCCTGCGCGACTGGTCGGACGAGACGGAGACCGGCGACCGGGACGACCTCACCCCGGGCGTCTCCGACAAGGCGTGGGCGCAGATCTCCGTCTCCTCCCGGGAATGCCTGGGCGCGACGAAGTGCGCCTACGGCGCCGAGTGCTTCGCCGAGGCCGCCCGCGAGCGCGCCAAGCTCGCCGACGTCGTGGTCACCAACCACGCGCTGCTCGCGATCGACGCCATCGAGGGCGCTCCGGTGCTCCCGCAGCACGAGGTGCTGATCGTCGACGAGGCCCACGAGCTGGTGTCCCGGGTCACCGGTGTCGCCACCGGTGAGCTCACTCCCGGCCAGGTCAACCGCGCGGTGAAGCGGTCCGCGAAGCTGGTCAACGAGAAGATCGCCGACTCCCTCCAGACGGCCGCCGAGACCTTCGAGCGGGTGATGGAGCTGGCCCTGCCCGGTCGGTTGGAAGAGATCCCGGAGGATCTTGGTTACGCCCTGCTCGCCCTTCGGGACGCCTCGCGCAATGTGATCTCGGCGATCGGCGGCACCCGCGACAAGTCCGTCCACGACGAGGACGCGGTCCGCAAGCAGGCCCTCGCCGCGGTGGAGAGCATCCACGGCGTGGCGGAGCGGATCACCCTCGGCTCCGAGTACGACGTGGTCTGGTACGAACGCCACGACCGGTTCGGCGCCACCCTGCGGGTCGCCCCGCTCTCGGTGTCCGGGCTGCTGCGCGAGAAGCTGTTCGAGGACCGCTCCGTGGTCCTGACCTCCGCGACCCTGAAGCTCGGCGGCGACTTCAACGGTGTCGCGGCCTCGATGGGGCTGTCACCCGAAGGGGTCGAGGGGGACGACGTCCCCGTCTGGAAGGGCCTCGACGTCGGCTCGCCCTTCGACTACCCGAAGCAGGGCATCCTCTACGTCGCCAAGCACCTGGCCACCCCCGGCCGCGAGGGCACCCGCGGGGACATGATCGACGAGTTGGCCGAGCTGATCGAGGCGGCGGGCGGCCGCACCCTCGGCCTGTTCTCGTCCATGCGCGGAGCCAAGGCGGCCGCCGAGGAGCTCCGCGGGCGGCTCGACAACCCGATCCTGCTCCAGGGGGAGGAGACGCTCGGCGAGTTGATCAAGGCCTTCGCCGCCGATCCGAAGACCTGCCTGTTCGGCACCCTCTCGCTCTGGCAGGGCGTGGACGTGCCCGGACCCAGCTGCCAGCTCGTGGTCATGGACAGGATTCCGTTCCCGCGTCCGGACGACCCGCTGATGAGCGCCCGACAGAAGTCCGTGGAGGAGCGCGGCGGCAACGGTTTCATGGCCGTGGCCGCGACCCACGCGGCGCTGCTCATGGCGCAGGGTGCGGGCCGTCTGGTGCGGGCCTCCGGGGACCGGGGCGTGGTCGCGGTGCTGGACCCCCGCCTCGCCACCGCGCGCTACGGCAGTTTCGTCCGGGCCACGCTGCCGGACTTCTGGTACACCACGGACCGCAATCAGGTCCGCCGCTCGCTGGCCGCCATCGACGCGACCGCGCAGGCCGACGGCAAGTGAGCGGCGCCGCCCCGTCCGTCTGAGGGCGGAAGGGAGCAGAGGGCGGGCAGAGAGCAGCCCCGGGACACGGCGCAGTGAGTCCCGGGGCCGGCTGGGGGCGGCGGCCGTCAGAGGCGCCGCAGTACCGCGACCACCTTGCCGAGGATGGTCGCCTCGTCACCGGGGATGGGCTGGTAGGCGGAGTTGTGCGGGAGCAGCCAGACGTGGCCGTCCTCGCGCTTGAACCGCTTGACCGTGGCTTCGCCGTCGAGCATCGCGGCGACGATGTCACCGTTCTCCGCGACGGGCTGGCGGCGGACGGTGACCCAGTCGCCGTCACAGATGGCCGCTTCGATCATGGAGTCGCCGACGACCTTGAGGACGAAGAGCTCTCCGTCGCCGACGAGCTGCCGGGGGAGGGGGAACACGTCCTCGACCGACTCCTCGGCGAGGATCGGGCCGCCCGCGGCGATCCGGCCGACCAGGGGAACGTAGGAGGCGGCGGGCTTGCCGGTGGTGTCCGTGGGCTGCGAGCTGGGCTGGTCGGAGCCCCGTACCTCGTACGCCCGGGGGCGGTGCGGGTCACGGCGCAGGAAGCCCTTGCGCTCGAGGGCCATCAGCTGGTGGGCCACCGACGACGTGCTGGACAGGCCGACCGCCTGGCCGATCTCCCGCATCGACGGCGGGTAGCCGCGGCGCTGCACCGAGTCACGGATGACCTCGATGACCCTCCGCTGCCGGTCCGTGAGTCCGGAGCTGTCGGCGCGGATGCCTGGAGGTCGCCCTGGCAACGAGCGTGCGGGGCGGACGGGCTCCGCCTCCGGGTTCAGGCTTGAGTCGTTCATTGCATGCAC
The DNA here is from genome assembly GCF_055565515.1 of Streptomyces sp. NPDC028419. Taxonomy (NCBI): domain Bacteria; kingdom Bacillati; phylum Actinomycetota; class Actinomycetes; order Kitasatosporales; family Streptomycetaceae; genus Streptomyces; species Streptomyces sp. NPDC028419. Next base: position 91,784 of record NZ_JBVHUE010000019.1, read on the forward strand.
CGGCTCGAGTCGGCTCTGGGAGCGGTTCTGGGCAGTGATGGTGGCACTGTCTGCGGTGGTGGTCACGTCGGCCCCTCTCGAAATGTTCTCCCTAGCTGGACAACGGTAGTAGCTTTCGAAAGGTTGCGCCAAACACACGTTCGAGTGAAAAATCGCAGATCGCTCAGCGTGGTCATGTGGAGGGGTGTATAGACGAGCGGGTGGCCGAACGCGGGTTCGGTCCGGCATCTTCCGCTTACGGTACCCTTGCCGGTTGAATCGCCCCGTCCGCTCCCGAGCCCAGTGTGGCACTCGGAGCCCCTGGATCCGGCCATCGGGGGCTGCGACACGCGGAGTGCGGCAAATCCTCCACAACCCAAGATCTAGTGGTTGGATGAGCGAAGTCACCCAGAGGTTGTGGTCCTCGGTCTGCTGAGCGGCCCGACATCGCATATGCTGGTGGCTGCTTCCCGAGCCCCTGACAGAGCCGGTCTCTGTGGTCAGCTGTTGCTGCACGGGCCTTTCGGGAGGTTGTTCAGTCGTACCGAGAAAGAAGGGTCCGGAGCTTTGCACTGCCCCTTCTGCAGGCATCCCGACAGCCGCGTCGTCGACAGTCGCACCACGGACGACGGGACGTCGATCCGCAGGCGCCGTCAGTGCCCGGACTGCTCTCGTCGTTTCACCACGGTCGAGACCGCGTCACTGATGGTGATCAAGCGCAGTGGGGTCACCGAGCCCTTCAGTCGCACCAAGGTCATCTCCGGCGTCCGCAAGGCCTGCCAGGGACGACCCGTCACCGAGGACGCCCTCGCCAAGCTCGGCCAGCGGGTCGAGGAAGCGCTGCGCGCCACCGGTAGTGCCGAGCTGACCACCCATGACGTGGGTCTGGCCATACTCGGTCCGTTGCAGGAGCTGGACCTGGTCGCGTACCTCCGGTTCGCGTCCGTCTACAAGGCGTTCAACTCCCTCGAAGACTTCGAGGCCGCCATCACGGAACTCCGTGACCGGCGGACTCATACCCAAGAGTGCGAGCCCGGTGGGACCTCCGCGGTCCCCGTGCCCGCCTCCGCCGCCGACTGACCGGGCGGCCGCGGTGCGGCCGGGATCAGTCAGGCCACGTACGTAGATCACAGTCAAAACCGTGCCGGGGAATTTCGCTGGCACATTAGGGCGTTTCGCCCGCATATGGGAGGCGGCATGACAGAGACGGCGAGCGGCTCGGCGCGAGGTTCCCGCACCAAGGGAACCAAGGCGGCCAAGAGCGGCCTTCGGATCGAGCGCATCCACACGACCCCCGGCGTGCACCCGTACGACGAGGTGTCCTGGGAACGTCGTGACGTCGTCATGACCAACTGGCGCGACGGCTCGGTCAATTTCGAGCAGCGTGGCGTCGAGTTCCCCGACTTCTGGTCGGTGAACGCGGTCAACATCGTCACCAGCAAGTACTTCCGCGGGGCCGTCGGCACCCCGCAGCGCGAGACCGGTCTCAAGCAGCTGATCGACCGGATCGTGAAGACCTACACGAAGGCCGGCGAGGACTTCGACTACTTCTCCTCGCCCGCCGACGCCGAGATCTTCGAGCACGAGCTGACCTACGCGCTCCTGCACCAGATCTTCAGCTTCAACTCGCCGGTGTGGTTCAACGTCGGCACGCCTCAGCCGCAGCAGGTCTCCGCCTGCTTCATCCTGGCCGTCGACGACTCCATGGAGTCGATCCTCGACTGGTACAAGGAAGAGGGCATGATCTTCAAGGGCGGCTCCGGCGCCGGCCTGAACCTCTCCCGCATCCGCTCCTCCAAGGAGCTGCTCTCCTCCGGCGGCAACGCCTCCGGCCCGGTCTCCTTCATGCGCGGCGCCGACGCGTCCGCCGGAACGATCAAGTCGGGCGGCGCCACCCGTCGCGCGGCCAAGATGGTCGTCCTGGACGTGGACCACCCGGACGTCGAGGACTTCATCGCGACCAAGGTGAAGGAAGAGGAGAAGATCCGCGCCCTGCGCGACGCGGGCTTCGACATGGACCTGGGCGGCGACGACATCACGTCCGTCCAGTACCAGAACGCCAACAACTCCGTCCGTGTGAACGACGAGTTCATGACGGCCGTCGAGAACGGCACCGAGTTCGGCCTGCGCGCCCGCATGACCGGCGAGGTCATCGAGAAGGTCGACGCCAAGGCGCTCTTCCGCAAGCTGGCCGAGGCCGCGTGGGCCTGCGCCGACCCGGGCATCCAGTACGACGGTGTGATCAACAACTGGCACACCTGCCCCGAGTCCGGCCGCATCACCGCGTCGAACCCGTGCAGCGAGTACATGCACCTGGACAACACGTCCTGCAACCTCGCCTCGCTCAACCTGATGAAGTTCCTGAGCGACGACGGCAAGGGCAACCAGTCCTTCGACGCCGAGCGCTTCGCCAAGGTCGTCGAGCTGGTCATCACGGCGATGGACATCTCCATCTGCTTCGCGGACTTCCCGACGCAGAAGATCGGCGAGAACACCCGCGCCTTCCGCCAGCTGGGCATCGGCTACGCCAACCTCGGCGCCCTGCTGATGGCCACCGGCCACGCGTACGACTCGGACGGCGGCCGCACCCTCGCCGCCTCGATCACCTCGCTGATGACCGGTACGGCGTACAAGCGCTCCGCCGAGCTGGCCGCGATCGTCGGCCCGTACGACGGTTACGCCCGCAACGCCGAGTCGCACAAGCGCGTCATGAAGCAGCACGCCGACGCCAACGCCGTCGCGCCGCGCACCGAGGACCTGGACAACTCGATCTGGGCCGCGGCCACCGAGGCCTGGCAGGACGTCCTGCGCCTCGGCGAGAAGAACGGCTTCCGCAACGCGCAGGCCTCCGTGCTCGCGCCGACCGGCACCATCGGTCTCGCGATGTCCTGTGACACCACGGGCGTCGAGCCGGACCTGGCCCTGGTCAAGTTCAAGAAGCTCGTCGGCGGCGGCTCGATGCAGATCGTCAACGGCACCGTCCCGCAGGCCCTGCGCCGCCTGGGTTACCAGGAGGAGCAGATCGAGGCGATCGTCGCCCACATCGCCGAACACGGTGTGGTCGTGGACGCCCCCGGCCTCAAGCTCGAGCACTACTCGGTCTTCGACTGCGCGATGGGCGAGCGTTCCATCTCCGCGATGGGCCACGTCCGGATGATGGCCGCGATCCAGCCGTGGATCTCCGGCGCGATCTCCAAGACGGTCAACATGCCGGAGACGGCGACCGTCGAAGAGATCGAGGAGATCTACTTCGAGGCCTGGAAGCTCGGCGTCAAGGCGCTCGCGATCTACCGCGACAACTGCAAGGTCGGCCAGCCCCTCTCCGCCAAGAAGAAGGAAGAGGAGAAGGTCGAGGTCACCGCGAAGGCCGAGGAGACCATCCGCACGGCGGTCGAGAAGGTCATCGAGTACCGCCCGGTCCGCAAGCGCCTGCCCAAGGGCCGCCCGGGCATCACCACCTCCTTCACGGTCGGTGGCGCCGAGGGGTACATGACGGCGAACTCCTACCCCGACGACGGTCTGGGCGAGGTCTTCCTGAAGATGTCCAAGCAGGGTTCCACCCTCGCGGGCATGATGGACGCCTTCTCCATCGCGGTCTCGGTCGGCCTGCAGTACGGCGTCCCGCTGGAGACGTACGTCGCGAAGTTCACGAACATGCGCTTCGAGCCGGCCGGCATGACGGACGACCCGGACGTGCGGATGGCGCAGTCGATCGTCGACTACATCTTCCGCCGCGTGGCGCTCGACTTCCTGCCCTTCGAGACCCGCTCCGCCCTCGGCATCCACTCCGCCGAAGAGCGTCAGCGTCACCTCGACACCGGTTCGTACGAGCCGCTCGAAGAGGAGCTGGACACGGAGTCCCTGACTCCGGCGGCCCCGCTCACGGTCGTCCCGGCCGCCCCGAAGCCGGTCGCGATCGTGGAGGTGCCCGCCCCCAAGCAGGCGCACTCGAACGCGGAGCTGGTCGAGATGCAGCTCGGCGTGAGCGCCGACGCACCGCTCTGCTTCTCCTGCGGGACGAAGATGCAGCGCGCCGGTTCCTGCTACATCTGCGAGGGCTGCGGCTCGACCAGCGGTTGCAGCTGACCGGTGATCGCGGCCCCCGCGGGACGCGGGGCGCCACGGAGCGCGTGACATAGCTGTTCAGGGCGGTGGAGCCAGCCAGGCTCCACCGCCCTCGGCGTTTTCCCGTACCGAGTTACCGGACGGTATTTTTATCTGTTCCCCGGGAAACGATCACCGGTTAGGCTCCACCGGCGCGCAACTGGCGTGAACGTCGAGGTGGGGGACGCGGGGGACATGGTCGAGGAAAGTGCCGGATCCAAGAAGGGCATGAGCGCGGGGGCTCAGGCAGTGGCCGCCGTGGTGGTGGTCGGGGGACTCGTGGGGGTCCTGTGGAGCGTGCAGAACGCGGCCGGGAACACGGCCGACGCGAACAAGCCGGCGCGCTGTTCGCCTTCGCGCAGCGCCGCGCCCGCGGCGCCGCAGGTCTCCGGCGCGCAGATGTGTACGGCGCTGAACCGGCCCGACCTGGCCGTATTGCTCGGAACGCCGGGCGAGCAGCCGGTGACCGCCTGGGGCAACGACGGCGTGATCGACCGGCCCGACGGCACCAAGAAGGTCAGCCCCTCGGCGGACGTCCAGTTGAAGACCCACCACGTGAAGCTCTCCTCGTCCGGGGACCGGATGCAGGTGGCCCAACTGGCCGACCTCCTCGGCGGCGGCGTACAGAAGCAGACCGTCCTCGGGCACGCGGCGCTCTTCTCCTCGGACCGGACGCTGTCCCTCACCTTCAACGCGGGCGGCGGCAAGAGCAGCGCGGCACCCGGCGTCATGGCCCGCACCCTGTTGGTCGCCAAGGACGGCAAGGACAGCGGCGGCTCCTTCGAGCTCGTCGTCTGGCGGCAGGACGGGCAGCTGCCCGACGACCCGATGCTGCTCCGGCTCGCGGAGCAGCTGCTCCCGACGGTCCCGGGGTGGAGCGCCGCCTGACCGGGTCAGGTGCGGCGCCAGTGGCATCGTGTGTGCGTGGGGGCGTACCGGACGGGCGCCTTCGGACCGAGGGACGGGGGAGACATGTGGAGCGGTGACGAACTGGATCTGGACGCCTATCTGGCGCGGATCGGGTACGTGGGGGAACTCCGGCCGGACCTCGACACGTTGTTCGGGGTGCACCGGGCCCACACCGCCGCCATCCCCTTCGAGAGCCTGGACGTCCTGCTCGGCCACCCCATCGCGCTCGACGTCAAGAGCATCGAGGACAAGCTCGTGCGCAGCCGCCGCGGCGGGTACTGCTACGAGCAGAACACGCTGCTCGCCGCCGCCCTGGAGCGGATCGGTTTCACCGTCGCCGGGCGCGGCGCGCGCAACAGGACCCGCGGTGACGCGCTCCTGCCCGTCACCCATGCCGTCCTCGTCGTCACCGTGGACGGTGAACCCTGGCTGTGCGACGCGGGGTTCGGCCTCCAGGGGCCGCGCGAGCCCGTCCCGCTGGGCCGGCCGGGCGCCGTGGTGTCCCAGGGGGAGTGGTCGTACGCCGTGCGCGAGGAGGCCGACGGCGTGCTCGTCCTGACCTTCCTGCGCGAGGGTGCCTGGCGGGACCTGTACGCCTTCGGCCCGCAGCCGACCCACCCGGTCGACTACGTCCTGATGAACCACTACAGCTCCTCCCACCCCCGGTCCGCCTTCATCGGGCAGCTCGTCGTCCACCGGCCCGGGGTGCCGGGAGCCGTCCACCGGCTCTCCCTGGTCCGGGGCGAGTTCACGACGCTCCACCCCGACGGGCGGACGGAGCGCCACCCGGTCGCGCCCGACGAGCTGACCGCGCTCCTCGACCAGGAGTTCGGGATCCGGCTGTCCGATCGGGACGCGGGCGAACTGGTACGGATCTACCGGGCCGAGTACTGACCCGGGCCGCGCCGGGCACCGTACGATGGCGCGGTGCTGGTCAAGTGGATTCGCTGCACGGTGACGGACCGACGCGGGTTCGAACGGGGGCAGCGCAAATGGGCGGGGCTGCCGGGTGAACCCGGATTCCGGGGGCAGGGCGGCGGCTGGAGCCGGGGCCGGCAAGGCGTCGCGCACGTCTTCGCGTTCTGGGAGAGCCGTTCCTTCTACGACTCCTTCATGGCGCGCTCGTACGACCGGCTGGCCGCGGCCCAGCACGGCACCTACACCAACCCCCGGGTCACCCTCTTCGACCACCGCTTCGACGTGAAGACCGGCTTCGAACCGCGCTTCACCGACGCCGACGTGGTACGCGTGGCGCACTGCCGGGTGCGGGAGGGGCGGACCGAGCACTTCGCGCTCATGCAGGAGAAGGTGTGGAATCCGGCCATGGCGGGCTCGCCCGGGATGCTGCGCGGGCTCTTCGGAGAGGCGCCCGGGCGGGAATTCCTGGTGCTGTCCATGTGGCACGCGGCGGCCGAGCACGGCAAGTACCGCCAGGAGCGGGTCGAGCGGCTCTCCCTGCGGGCGCAGACCGAGGCCGACGTCGAGGCGCTGACCGGCGACGTCGTGGACCTGGAACCGTCGTGGACCGTCTGAGCCCGGCGCCCGTATGACGGTGTGACCTTAGGAATGTCGCCATGACCACATGCGTGATCGGCGCGCTCCGCTCGTCCGACGGCGATGGCCGGATTAGGGTCGTGGAATGGCACGACCGCGGCGCATCGTCCTCGTCCGGCACGGGGAATCGGAGGGCAATGCCGACGACTCGGTGTACGAACGGGAGCCCGACCACGCCCTGCGGATGACCCGCACCGGGCACGAGCAGGCCGCCGCCACGGGCGAGCGGCTGCGGGCCCTCTTCGGCGACGAGCCGATCAGCGCGTACCTCTCGCCCTACCGGCGCACCCTGCAGACCTTCCGCGACCTGAGGCTCGACCCGGGCCGGGTACGGGTGCGGGAAGAACCGAGGCTGCGCGAGCAGGACTGGGGCAACTGGCAGGACCGTGACGACGTCCGGCTCCAGAAGGCCTATCGGGACGCCTACGGGCACTTCTTCTACCGCTTTGCGCAGGGCGAGTCGGGGGCCGACGTCTACGACCGGGTCGGATCCTTCTTGGAGAGCCTCTACCGCAGCTTCGAGGCCCCGGACCATCCGCCGAACGTGCTGCTGGTGACCCACGGGCTGACCATGCGGCTGTTCTGCATGCGCTGGTTCCACTGGTCGGTGGCCGAGTTCGAGTGCCTGTCCAACCCCCCGAACGGCGACTTCCGGGTCCTGCGGCTGGGGGACGACGGCCGCTACCGGATGGACCGCCCATTTGAACGGTGGACCACACCCGAGCCCTACGACCTGGACGGCTAGAGTGACCCGCGATGACCCCTGAACCCGCTTCCGACCGGCGCTACGCACGCGCCTTGGCCAGCCTCCGCGGGCTGGCACTGGGTGACGCGCTGGGCTCCCAGTTCTTCGTCCCCGTCAACTACCCGCTGCTCAAGAGGCGCGAGCTGCCGTCCGGGCCCTGGCAGTGGACCGATGACACCGAGATGGCCTGCTCGGTCGCCGCCGTCCTCGCCGTGCACGGGCGGATCGACCAGGACGCGCTGGCCACCTCCTTCGCCGAACACCACGACTTCGACCGCGGCTACGGGCCCGCGGTCAACCGCATGCTGCGGCTCGTGCGCGAGGGCCAGGACTGGCGCGAGCTGTCCTCGGCCCTCTTCAACGGGCAGGGCTCGTGGGGCAACGGCGCCGCGATGCGCATCGCCCCGCTCGGCGCCTGGTACGCAGACGACCCGGAGCAGGCCACCCACCAGGCGGAGATCTCCGCCTACACCACCCACCAGCACCGCGAGGCCGTGTGCGGGGCGATGGCGGTCGCCGCGGCGGCGGCGCTGGCGGCGGCGCCGGCCGGACCGCCGACGCCCGGAGAGCTGTTGGACGGGGTGATCGCGCTGGTGCCGCGCAGCGCGGTCGGCGCCGGTCTGCGCCGCGCGCGCGGCATGCTGGACTACGCCGACGCCACCACCGTCGCGGCGGTGCTGGGCTGCGGGCGCCGCACCAGTGCCCACGACACCGTGCCCTTCGCCCTGTGGTCGGCCGCCCGCTCGTTGCAGGACTACGAGCACGCCTTCTGGACGACCGCGCAGGTCGGCGGCGACGTGGACACGACCTGCGCCATCGTCGGAGGGGTGCTGGGCGCGCGCGGCGACGAGGCGCTGCCCGCGGACTGGCTGGCGCGGACGGAGCCCCTGCCCGCGTGGCTCCCGGAAGCCGCGGCGCGCTGAGCGCGACGCGGGTAGGGGTGCGAAACCGGCGCGGAGCCGGCGCGGAGCCGGTAAATCCGCTTCCGTGCGGGGCCGTTGAGGATTGTCACGGTCCTGCCACAGGAGCCTCCCCGATCGACTGAAAGTGCACGTCAGGCCCCTACTCTGACCGCTTCGCCGTCCCCGCGCCGCGTGCGCGGCGGGCGGTTGTCGGGAGGGGATCCAATGACAGAGAACGACGCCGCCAGGGCCGAAGGGGCCGAGGGAGCAGCAGCGCCGCCGACCGTGCAGCAGGCCAGGGCGGCGCAGCACTGGGAACGGCAGCGGTACTGGGAGGCCCAGCAGGCCGCCCGCCAAGCGGAGCGTCTGGCCAGGAAGCAGGCCAGGAACGATGGTTGGGCCAGGGCGCTGCGGCCCGCCGAACTGGCGCCGATCCGCACCGGCACCCTGATCGCCGCCCTGGTGAGCGGTGTCGCCGCGGCCCTGCTGCTCGGTGACGGGGTCGGTCCCGGGCTGCTGATCGCCGCCGTACCCGCCGTGGCCGCGGCCGGCGTCGCCGCGCGCGCCGCGGGGCGTCGGCCGCGCCCCTGGACCCTGGTGTGGGCGGTCGGCAGCCTCGCGCTGCTCGTCGTACCGGCGCTGCGGGAATCGGCCTGGCCGTCCACCCTGGCGATCCTGGCCGCGATCGGGCTCGGCGCCCTCGCCCTCTTCGGCAGCCGGACCTGGCTCGGGGTGCTGCTCAGCCCGCTCGGCTTCCTCGAAGCGGCGCCGACGGGGGTCGGCTGGGCGTGGCGGGGGCTGCTGGCGCGCCGCAGCGGGAACCGCCGGAACTGGTGGCCCGTTGTCAAGGCAGCGGGCGTGGGGCTCGCCCTGCTGGTGGTCTTCGGCGCACTGTTCGCGTCCGCCGACGCGGCTTTCGCCGACGTCCTCGGCGGGCTGGTCCCCGAAGTGTCCGCCGGGGACGGTCCGGTGCGGGTGCTGCTCTTCGCGCTGGGTGCGGTCGTGGCGCTCGCGGCCGCCCGCGCGGCCGGGGCGCCGCTGCGCTGGGACCGGGTCACGCTCGCCCCGGGAAAGCCCCGGTCCCGGGTGGAGTGGGCCCTTCCGCTGGTGCTGCTCAATCTGCTCTTCGCGGGCTTCATCGGCGTCCAGCTCGCCGTCCTCCTCGGCGGCTACGACAAGGTGAAGGAGCGCACGGGCCTGCTCCCCGCCGAGTACGCCCGACAGGGCTTCTGGCAGCTGCTGTGGGCCACCGTGCTCACCCTGATCGTGATCGCCCTCGCGCTGCGTTGGGCTCCGCGGTCGGGCCCCGGGGACCGGCGGCTCGTGCGCGGGGTGCTGGGGGTGCTGTGCCTGCTCACCCTGGTGGTGGTCGCTTCCGCGGTGCGCCGCATGGACTTCTACGTGGACGCCTTCGGGCTGACCAGGCTGCGGGTCTCGGTCGTCACGATGGAGTTGTGGCTCGGGGTGGTGATCGCACTGATCGTCGCGGCCGGCGTCTTCGGTGCGCGGTGGCTGCCCCGGGCCGTGATGGCGAGCGCGGGGGCGACCGTACTGGCCTTCGGCCTGCTGTCGCCGGACGGGATGATCGCGGAGAGCAACGTGAGCCGATTCGAGAAGCAGCACAAGATCGACCTCGCCTACTTCCAGTCCCTCTCCGCGGACGCCGTCCCGGCACTGGACCGGCTGCCCGAGCCCCAGCGGTCCTGCGCGCTCCGCGGGATCAACGACGACCTGGCCGATGCGGGCGAGGTCCCCTGGTACGCGATGAGCCTGGGTGACCGCAGGGCCCGGGAGATCCTGCGGGAGCGTCCGGTGAAGGCCTCGTACGAGACGTGCGCGGCGCTGCGGACGTTCGCGTCCCGGTCCGCCGGCTGATCCGCCGGCCGATCGACAGCCGGTGGCCGACCGGCGGGGGACCGTACGCGCGATCGGTGCGTACGGTCCCCCCCCGGGGGCGGGTTCAGGCCGCCGGGCCGGCCTCCGCGGCCGCGCCGCTCAGGGCTTCCAGGTCGCTCTTGCGCACCCGGATCACCAGCGTCGCCGAGAGCAGGGCCAGGGCGGCCATGGCCACGGCGGCGATGAACGCCGTCGAGATGCCCTGGGCCAGCACCTCGTGCCCCCAGGCTCCGGGGAGGCGGCCGGTCTCCTTGAACGCCGCCAGCTGATCGGGGTCGGCGTGGGCCAGGAAGTCCGGGACCTGCTTCTCGGCCTCGGTGCGGCTCGCGGTGCCGAAGACGGTGACCAGGATGGAGAGGCCGAGCGAGCCGCCCACCTGCTGGCTGGCGTTGAGCAGGCCGGACGCCGCGCCCGCCTCCTTGGGGGCCACTCCGGAGACGGCGGTCAGGGTGAGGGTGACGAAGTTGAGGCCCATGCCGAAGCCGAAGAGGAGCATCGGGCCGAGCACGCCGGACACGTACGAGGAATCCGTCCGGATGAAGGTCAGCCAGGCCAGACCGCAGCCGACCAGCGTGGAGCCGAGGACCATGAAGGGCTTGGGCCCGAAGCGCGGCAGGAGGCGCTGGGAGAGACCGGCCGCGGTGACGATCGCGACGGTCACCGGGAGGAAGGCGAAGCCGGACCTGATCGGGCTGAAGTCCAGGACGTTCTGCACGAACTGCACGATGAAGAAGAACATCCCGAACATCGCCGCGGCCAGGCTGAGCATGATCAAGTAAGTGCCGGCGCGGTTGCGGTCGGCGAACATCCGCAGCGGGGTGATCGGTTCGCGCGCCCGGGACTCGACGAGGGCGAAGAGCGCGAGCAGGACGACGGCGGTGGCGAAGGAGCCGAGGGTCAGGGCGTCGCGCCAGCCGTTCTCGGAGGCCCGGATGAAGCCGTAGACGAGCGAGGCCATGCCGCCGGTGGAGGTGAGCGCACCCGCGAGGTCGAAGCGGCCGGGGTGGCGTTCGGATTCGGTGATGTACAGCGGGGCGAGGACCGCGATCAGCGCGCCGATGGGGACGTTGACGAAGAGCACCCAGCGCCAGTCGAGCCACTCGGTGAGCATGCCGCCGGTGAGCAGGCCGATGGCGCCGCCGCCCGCGGAAACGGCGGCGAACACTCCGAAGGCCCGGTTGCGCTCGGGTCCTTCGGCGAAGGTCGTGGTGATCAGGGCCAGCGCGGTGGGGGAGGCGATGGCTCCGCCGACGCCCTGGAGGGCGCGGGCGGCCAGGAGCTGCCAGGGTTCCTGGGCGAAGCCGCCGAGCAGGGAGGCCAGGGTGAAGAGCAGGATTCCGGCCATGAACACGCGGCGCCGGCCCAGGATGTCGCCGGCCCGTCCACCGAGCAGCAACAGGCCGCCGAAGGTCAGGGTGTAGGAGCTCAGCACCCACGAGAGGTCGGTGGTGGAGAAGGACAGGGCTTCCTGGATGTGCGGGAGGGCGATGTTCACGATGGTGGCGTCGAGGACCACCATGAGCTGGCACGCCGCGATGACGGCCAGTGCCACTCCGGGCCGCCCCTCGCGGTGGGCGGCGCCCGGTATCCGAGGCTTGGCGAGTTGCGGACTTGTCACTGAGGATCCCCCCAAAGTGAAATAGTGAACGCATTCGTTCACTGCGGGTCCACGGTAGGAGCTGCGATCTAGTGAACGCAAGCGTTCACTAAGGCTGAAAACGTGTGCGACCGGTGCGTGGGCCGGGTGGAGGTGGCGACGGTGGTGGGTTCGCGCTGGTCGGTGGAGCCGCAGGGTCGTAGGCGGGGGCCGGAGCTGGATTCGGCGATCCTCGACGCGGCCCTGGAGCAGTTGAGCACCGTCGGCTGGAACGGGCTCACGATGGAAGGGGTCGCCGCGCGGGCCCGTACGGGCAAGGCCGCCGTCTATCGGCGCTGGCCCTCGAAGGCGGACCTGGTCGCGGACGTGCTGCGGGCCGGGCTTCCGCCGCTCGGCGAGATCCCGGACCACGGGTCCGTCCGCGAGGAGCTCGTCGTGCTGTGTCGGGGGATGCGGGACGCGATGACTTCCCGCGCCGGAACCGCTCTTCGCTCCGTTCTTCACGAATGCGACACCGCGAGCGCCGATCGCTTCCATGAGCTGATCAGGACCGGATTCACCGAGCCCTCCCGTCGACGCTTCGAGGACCTTGTGCAGCGCGGAATCGCAAGGGGTGACGTCCGGTCGGACGCCACCGGAGAGTTCGTCGCCGATGTCATTCCGGCTGTCATGATGTACCGATCGAAGGTGTGCGGGAGCGAATGGGGGGACCAAGACATCCGGGAAATGATCGACCAGGTGCTGGTACCGCTGCTCACCACGTGAGCCAGGGCCGGCCCGGGGTGTGCAGGCGGCGCCGGGCGGCGTAACCTTGCTGGCGCCATGCCGTACGAAGCACCCACACACACCGTCGAACGCTCCCTCCGCGCAACCACCGGCGCCAAGGTCGTAGCCGGGGTCGACGAAGTCGGACGAGGCGCCTGGGCCGGGCCCGTCACCGTGTGCGCGGCCGTCACCGGTCTGCGTCGCCCGCCCGAAGGTCTCACCGACTCCAAGCTGATCACCCCCAAGCGCCGCGACCAGCTCGCCGTCGCTCTGGAGGACTGGGTGACGGCGCACGCCCTCGGGCACGCCTCCCCGGAGGAGATCGACGAGCTCGGGATGACCGCCGCGCTGCGGCTCGCGGCGGTGCGCGCCCTGGAGGCCCTGCCGGTGCGGCCCGACGCGGTGATCCTCGACGGCAAGCACGACTACCTCGGCCCGCCCTGGCGGGTCCGTACGGTGATCAAGGGCGACCAGTCCTGCGTCGCCGTCGCCGCGGCCTCGGTCATCGCCAAGGTGTGGCGCGACCGGATGATGGCCGAACTCGGTGAACCGGGTGACGGCATCGAGGACTTCGCCTTCGGCTCCAACGCCGGATACCCCTCGCCCGTGCACCGGGCGGCGCTGGAGGAGCGGGGGCCGACCGCGTACCACCGGCTCTCGTGGTCCTACCTCGACGCGCTGCCGCAGTGGCGTCACCTCAAGAAGGTGCGACGCAGCGAGGAATCGCTAGAACTGGAAAACGGAGGCCAGCTCGGCTTCGAATTCTGATCGCACTCATGTGCAGCCCACCGGTACCTTTCGCACCGGTGTTTGATAGATGTCAACTCATGCCTCTCACCCACGAGGAGCCTCAGATTCACGAGAGTGCCCAGGGTCCCCGCGTCACGCCGGCCGCGAGCCGCACCGCGCAGACCCCCCGCCCCGTACCTGGTCCGCGTCCCGTCGCCGTACCTCGGCCCGGGCGTCCCGGTCCCTCACCCGCAGCGGCGAGCCGCGCGGGCGGTACCCCCAGGCCCGCTCCGCCCGCCCCGCGCGTGCCGCAGCAGGCCACCCCCGGAACCCCGTCCGTCACCCCGGCCGCGCCCGCGGCCCCCACCGCACCGTCGGTCTCCGCCGCGGTGCCGCAGATCCAGCTGATCCCGGCCTCGGCCGAGGGCGCGCTGGACGCGGCCGAAGAGGCCGTGGACCTGCTGCTCGACACCGGCCGTGCGCCGGGCGACATCCTGGTGCTCACCAGCGGCGACCCGCACCCGTGGGCAGCGCACGAGCTGTCCTTCGGTGAGAGCGCGTACTGGGCCCAGCAGGGCCACCGGGACGACGTCTTCTACGCGGACGTGGCGCAGGTGCAGCGCGCCGACGCCCGCCCCGTCGTGGTCTTCGCCGTCAACGGCGGACCGGCCGACGCGATCGTGGCGGCCCTGCCGGCCGCGCTCGCGCGTGCCGGTGCGCTGCTGGTCGTCTGCGGCGACCCGGAGCTGATCAACTCGGTTCTGGGCGCGGGCGTCTGACGTCCCGCACCCACCGTGGGCGAGCAGCGGGGCGGGCCGTCGGCCGGCCCCGCTGAACCCCGCGGCGAAGGGCCCACGGGCCCTCGCGCCGCGGGGCCCACGGCCGTTGCGATCCGGTTCGCGCCGTGCCGGGCCGTGTCGCGCCTCGGGGTCTCAGCGGGCCGCGGTCCGGCGCAGGACCTCGGCCGCGCCCCCGCCGCTGCGCAGGGTCAGCGGCGTCGGATCCGGGACGATCTCGCCGATGCGCAGCGGCCGGGAGTCCGCACTGGGCCGGCGTCCGCCGCGACCTTCACCGAGGACCTGCCAGCCGCCCTGCGTGAGCGTGATGTACGCGCCGCAGCGCAGCCCGTGCAGGGTGCAGGCGTCCCGCAACCCCCACATCCAGGCCCCGTCCTCCTCGGTCCACCGTTCGTCGCCGTCGCGGCAGTAGAGCAGCACCGCCGTGCGCACCGGAGTCCGTCTGCGCAGGTCGTGCGGGAGCACCCGGCGCAGTCGCGCCAACAGCGCGTTGCGGTATTCCCAGCCGTCCGCCGAGCCGGCGCGCTGGACGAACGAGGCGCTGGCCACCAACCGTTCCTCGGGCCCGAGTACGGCGATCACCGCGGTCGAGGGCACCGGGCTGTGCCGGGCGTGCAGTCCGCTGACGATCTCGCGCGGATTGCGCAGCAGGGGGATCCCGGCGGCGGTCCACTCATCGGCTTCCAACAGTCTGCCGTGCCGGCTGGCGCCGCCGATCGCGAGGGTCGACGAGGTGGTCGTGGGCGGGGCGAATCCGAAGGTCACGGTCCTCCCTTCGGGTACGCGCGCTGGTGATGGGCACGGCCGGAGTGCGGGCGCGCCACAGGGCGGCCCTCGAGAGCGCCGACGAGCCGAGCGGGAACACAATTCTCGCGCGGCCCGCGAGCATGCGGCAACGAGCAATTGCCGCCGCGGACCGTAATTGGCTGGTATGCCGTCCATATCCTTGCCCCGCCACGCCGGCGATGACGCATCCGGTCACGGCTGGACGGCCAGTACCAGCGGAAACACCTCCTTCGCACCGGCCCGCCGGAGCAGTCGGGCCGCGACGGCGAGGGTCCACCCGCTCTCCGCGCGGTCGTCCACGAGGAGCACCGGGCCGGGGGCCTCCTCGAGCCTCGCAGCGAGCGCCGGGGGGACGGTCAAGGCCTGGTGGAGTCCGCGCACGCGCTGGGCGCTGTTGGAGGAGGGCAGCCCGAACTCCGGTACCTGGTCGGTGTACTCGAGCGCTCCCAGCAGGGGCATCCGCCCGACCTCGGCGATCCGCGCGGCCAGCGAACCGATCAGCAGGGGCTTGCTCCGCGAGGGAAGCGAGACCACGCCCACGGGGCGCGCGGGCGCGCCCGGCGCCCCGGAAGCCCAGCCGCCGGGTCCCCGTGCCCAGTCGGCGAGCACGGCCACCACGGCCTGGGCGACATCGTCCGGAATCGGTTGGTCGGGCGTCTGCGGCGCCAGCATCGGGCGCAGCCGGTTGCCCCACCCGATGTCGGAGAGCCGGCCGAGGGCCCGGCCCGTCGAGGCCTGCTCGCCCGCGGGGATGCGCCCCTTGAGGTCCACCCCGACGGCCGCCAGACCGGTCGGCCACATCTTGCGCGGGTCCAACTCCACGCCCGGGCGGCCCAGCTCGCCCCGCGCGGTGTCCAGCGCCTTCGAGGACACCTCCACGGTGAAGCGGGCGCCCGCGCAGTTGTCGCAGCGGCCGCAGGGGGCGGCCTCCTCGTCGTCCAGCTGGCGCCGCAGGAACTCCATCCGGCAGCCGGTGGACGCCGCGTAGTCGCGCATCGCCTGCTGCTCGGCGGAGCGCTGGCGGGCCACCCACGCGTACCGCTCCGCGTCGTAGGTCCAGGGCTCGCCCGTCGAGGTCCAGCCGCCCTTCACGCGGTGCACCGCGCCGTCCACGTCGAGGACCTTGAGCATGGTCTCCAGCCGGGTCCGGCGCAGGTCGACCAGGGGTTCCAGGGCGGGCAGCGACAGCGGCCGCCCCGCCTGGGCCAGCACGTCCAAGGTGCGGCGGACCTGCTCCTCCGGCGGGAAGGCCACCGACGCGAAGTACTGCCAGATCGCCTCGTCCTCGCGGCCCGGGAGCAGCAGCACCTCGGCGTGCTCCACCCCGCGGCCGGCGCGACCGACCTGCTGGTAGTAGGCGATCGGCGACGAGGGCGATCCCAGGTGCACCACGAAGCCGAGGTCGGGCTTGTCGAAGCCCATGCCCAGGGCCGAGGTCGCCACCAGCGCCTTGACCCGGTTGGCCTGGAGGTCGTTCTCGGCCTGCTCGCGGTCGGCGTTCTCCGTCTTGCCCGTGTAGGAGGAGACGGTGTGCCCCCGGTGCCGGAGGTACGCCGTCACCTCCTCGGCGGCGGCCACGGTCAGCGTGTAGATGATCCCGGAACCCGGCAGCTCGCCCAGGTGGTCCGCGAGCCAGGCCAGCCGGTGCGCGGCGTCGGGCAGCGCCAGAACGGCCAGGCTCAGGCTCTCCCGGTCCAGCGGGCCGCGCAGCACCAGCGCGTCCGTGCCCGCCCCCGTGCCCAGTTGCTCGGCGACGTCGGCGGTCACCCGGGCGTTGGCCGTGGCCGTCGTCGCGAGCACCGGGACGCCGGGCGGCAGGTCCGCGAGCATCGTGCGCAGGCGCCGGTAGTCGGGCCGGAAGTCGTGTCCCCAGTCCGAGATGCAGTGCGCCTCGTCCACCACCAGGAGCCCGGTGGCGGCGGACAGCTTGGGGAGGACCTGGTCGCGGAAGTCGGGGTTGTTGAGCCGCTCCGGACTCACCAACAGGACGTCCACCTCGCCCGCGGCGACCTCGGCCTGGATCCCCTCCCACTCCTCGGGGTTGGCGGAATTGATGGTGCGGGCGCGGATCCCGGCACGGGCGGCGGCCTCGACCTGGTTGCGCATCAGCGCCAGCAGCGGCGAGACGATCACGGTGGGTCCGGCTCCGCTCGCCCGCAGCAGCGAGGTCGCGACGAAGTACACGGCGGACTTGCCCCAGCCCGTGCGCTGGACCACCAGGGCCCGGCGCTTGTGCGCGACCAGGGCCTCGATGGCCCGCCACTGGTCCTCGCGCAGCCGAGCGGTGCCCGTCGGATCGCCGACGAGACGGGCGAGTACGGAATCGGCGGAAGACCTCAGGTCAGGGTTCATGCCCCCATGCAACCCGATGCCTGTGACATCGCGCCAATGCCGCTCCTGGGCCTGTGGATAAAGTTATCCACAGGGGTTTCCCGATCCGGCCGTGCACGGGACCGTCGAGCCATGACGAAGAACCAGAAACCACGCGACCCGTCCGGTAGCGAGCCCCGCAAGGCGGCGGCCCGCAAGCCTTCCATCAACCACGCGGTGCTCCCCGCCGGGCCGGCCGGCCTGGCGGCCACCGAACCACAGATCACCCTGCGCAGTCCCGCCGAGCTGGCGGACGCGCTGCCCTACCTGCTCGGCTTCCACCCGACCGACTCCCTCGTCATGGTCGCCCTGCACGGCGAGGGCGGCCGCTTCGGAGGCCGATTGAGGGTGGGCATCCCCGCCGACCCGGGGGAGTGGGAGGACACCGCCCGTCAGGTCGCCGACTGCCTGGTGCACGGCAGCGAGCGGCGCGGAGCGAAGCCCGACAGCATCGTGCTCTTCCTGTGCCAGGACCCGCGGGGCGAGGAGAGCGGGCAGCGCGTCATGACCCGGCTGCGCCCGCTCGCCCAGCGCATCCGCATCGCCTGCGGGGCACTGGACGTGCCCGTGCTGGAGGCCCTGTGCGTCTCCGCCGGCCGGTACTGGTCCTACTGCTGCCCCGACGCGCGGTGCTGCCCGGGCGAGGGCACCTCCCTGACCGCGCCGGGCACCTCCGTCATGGCGGCGGCCGCGACCTATGCCGGACTCCGGGTACGGGGTTCGCTCCAGGAGATCGAGGGCCGCCTGGCACCGCTGCGCGGGTCCTTCGCCGACGAGCAGGAGAAGGCCCTGGACCTGGCCGCCACCGCCCTCGTGCCGAAGATCCTGGACGGAGCCACCCGGGAGGAGGTGGGGGCGGACACCCTGGAGCTGGCGCGGACGCTGATGCGGCGGCTCGCCCTCGCCCCGCCCGCCGACGGCGGCCCCTGCGCCGAGGACTGGGACGACGCGCTCCTCGGGCACGGCGAGGCGGCCTCCCTCATCCTCGGCCTCCAGGACCGTGAGATCAGGGACATCGCCGCGGAGTGGATGGAGGACGAGGAGGCGGCCCCCGCGCTGCGTCTGTGGCGCGCCCTCGCCCGCCGCTGCGTCGGCGCCTACCGCGAGCACGCGGCCGCCCCGCTGACGCTGGCCGGCTGGGTCTCGTGGTCCACCGGGGACGAGCCGACCGCCCGCATCGCACTCGGGTTGGCGCTGCGCGCCGATGCCGACTACCGCTTCGCCCAACTGCTCCACCACGCCTGCAACGAAGGCATCGACCCGGAAGGGCTGCGGGAGTGCCTGCGCGCCGAACGGGGACGGCGAGAGCCCCGCCGCAAGCGGGCCGCCGCCGTCACGCGGCCGCCCGGCCGGCCCCGGGCCGGCCGCCGGGCCCCGCGCAGCAGGGCGGGGAGCGAGCAGTGAACCGCCACCGTGCCCCGCGGCGGCGCGGAGCCCTGCACGGGGCGGCCCGCGCAGCGCCCTACGCGGTGGCGGCGCGGCGCGCGGCGCACCGCTGGATCGGTGCGGTGAGCGCCGCGCTGCGCCCCCGAAGAGGCGTCACACGGGCGCAGCCGCCCCCGTGGCCCGTGTCCCGGGCGGGGGTGAGGGCGTTCAGCTGTGGGGTGGCGGGGCCCTGGTCGCGCCGCCGCCCTGCGAAAACGACCGGAGCGCAGACAAGGCGACGCATGTCCCACCCCGTTCCCCCCGCCCGACGGCCCGAGTTGCCGCCCGTGCACGGCGCCCTCATCTGCGTCGCCGCGCCCTGTCTCGTCATCTCGCCCGAGCACGGACAGTTGACCGGCCACGGGATCGACGGGATCTACCGTTCGGGCCGCCGGCTGCTGTCCCGCTGCGTGCTGCGCATCGGCGGCCGTGACCCGGTCGCCGTGCAGGGCCGCAGCCTCGGGGCGGACCGGGCCTCCTTCACCGCGACCGTCCGCATCGGGGCCGAGCCCGGACCGGACCCGGACATCGGGGTGGAGCGGATCCGCCACGCCGACGGCACGGAGCGGATCACCCTGCGCAGCTACACCGCGCGCCGAGTGCGGTTGCCCGTGGAGATCTCGCTCGCCACGGATCTGGCGGAGCTGGCCGCGATCGCCGCCGGGCGGGGCGGGCCCGAGCTGCCCGCCGCGGTGCACGCCGGGGGCCTGCGCTGGAGTGCCGGCCCGGCCCAGGCGGTGACCACGGCGGAGCCCGCCCCCGACGACGCGCTCGCCGCGACCGGCATGCTGCGCTGGCAGCTGGAACTGGCCCCCGGAGAGTCGCGCACCATCGAACTGCGCACGTCCCAGGACCGCGGCGGGAGAGCTCCGGCCGGACAGGTCGCCAACCCCCTCGCCCCGGCCCGCGCCGAGTGCGACGACCCCCGCGTCGACCTCTGGTTGCGCACCGGTCTCGACGACCTGGGCGCCCTGCTGCTCAGGGATTCCGAGGACCCCTCGGACGCCTACGCGGCGGCCGGTGTTCCCTGGCGGTGCGGGCTCGCGCCGGCCGAGTCGCTCTGGGCGGCCCGGATGGCGCTGCCGCTCGGCACGGGGCTCGCCGCCTCGACCCTGCGCGTCCTGGCCCGGACGCAGGAGAGCGGGAAGGGACCCGGAGCCGGGAAGATCCCCGGACCGCTGCGGGGCGCGGGCCCGCAGCTGCCGCCCGGCTGCACCGGTACGGAGGCCACCTTGGCCTTCCCCGTCGTGCTGGCCGAGGCGCGGCGATGGGGGCTGCCGGAGCCCGAGGTGGAGCGGCTGCTGCCGACCGCGGAGCGGTGTCTGGGCTGGCTGCGCGGGGCGTTGTCCGAGGACGGGTTCCTCGCGGACCCCGACCCGGGTCCGCGCCGCTGCGAGACGCAGGCCCATGCCCATCGGGCCGCCCTGCTCGGCGCGGACCTGCTGGAGGGGTGCGGTCGGCCCGGCGCCGAGGAGTGGCGCGAGTGGGCCGCCGCCCTGCGGATCCGGTTCGCGGACGCCTTCTGGCTCGACGGTCCGGACGGCGGGCGGCCCGCGGCCGCCCTGCATCCCGACGGGCGCCCCCTGCCCCGGCTGACCGGAGCCGCGGCGCACCTGCTGGACACCGGTCTCCTCGGTGGGGGCCGGCTGGCCCCCGGCTTGCTGGACCGGATCCGGAGCGAGCAGGTGGCCCGGCTGCTGGGGGCGCCCCCCATGGACTCCGGTTGGGGGCTGCGCAGCATGGCGGTGCGGGAGCCGGGGCACAACCCGTTCGGTCACCACTCGGGCGCCGTGCGGGCGTACGAGAGCGCCGTCGCGGTGGCTGGTCTGGCGGGCGCCGGCTTCGAGAAGGAGGCGGCAGGGCTGCTGCGGGGCCTGCTCGACGCGGCCGAGTGCTTCGGGTACCGGCTGCCCGAGATGTACGCGGCCGAGCAGCGCACGGCGGGCAGCGCCCCGCTGCCGCACCCGGCCGCCTGCCGCCCGGCCGCGGTGGCGGCGGCCGCCGCGATCCATGTACTGACCGCCCTGGCCGGCATCCGCCCCGACGCCCCGGCGGGCACCGTGGCGCTGGCGCCGCTGCCGGGCGCTCCGCTGGGGGAGCTGCGGCTCTCCGGGCTCCGGGTCGCGGGGGAACCGTTCGCGGTCCGGGTCAGTCGGTTGGGCCTGGGAATGGTGGAGGAGGCCTCCGATGCGCTCCAGCTCGGCGTCTGAGCCGCCTCCTTCGCGCCGGCCCGTCACGGAGAAGTGGGGTCCGGGATCACCAAAGCGGTGTTTATCGTCAGGCAGACGACTATGATCGCGGCATGTCGCCCTACGACCCGTCGGCCTTCCCGCCCTTTGCCGTCACCGTCGACCTGGTCGTGCTCACCGTGCGCCGCCACGCGCTCTGCGCGCTGGTCGTACGACGGGGTGAGCAGCCGTTCCAGGGCCGATGGGCGTTGCCCGGCGGATTCGTCCGCGGGGACGAGGACCTGGCGACCGCGGCGGCCAGGGAACTCTCCGAGGAGACCGGACTCTGCGCCCAGGAGTCGGCCGCGAACGGCGACGGGGTCCACGGCGCGCATCTGGAACAGCTCGCCACCTACGGCGACCCCCGGCGGGACCCGCGCATGCGGGTGGTCAGCGTGGCGCATCTGGTGCTGGCACCCGACTTGCCCGCGCCCCGGGCCGGAGGCGATGCCAACAGCGCGCGCTGGGCGCCCGTGGACGAGCTGCTCGCCGCCGCCGAGGAGGTGCCCGCGGGGCTCGCCTTCGACCACACGCGGATCCTGGCCGACGGCGTGGAGCGGGCCCGGTCGAAGATCGAGTACTCCTCGCTGGCCACGGCGTTCTGCCCGCCCGAGTTCACCGTCGGCGAGCTGCGCCGGGTGTACGAGGCGGTCTGGGGCGTGGCCCTGGACCCGCGAAACTTCCACCGCAAGGTCACCGGCACCCCCGGGTTCCTGGTCCCCGCCGGAGGGACGACGACCCGTCAGGGCGGCCGCCCCGCGCAGTTGTTCAGGGCGGGCGGGGCCACCCTGCTCAACCCGCCGATGCTGCGCCCGGAAGTCTGACGGCCCGGCAGTAGCCGGCCCGGCTTCGCGGCAAATCGGACATATCGCGTTATCTTGCTTGTGGTATTCACACTGCCCCACAGTGGTCTCACCCTGCGAGGGAAGCGATGCTCCAGGCCATCGGACTCACCAGTGCACCCCGTCGAGACCTCCCGCCCCTGGTCGACGACCTCACCTTCGAGGCCCGCCCCGGGCAGGTGACCGCCCTGCTGGGCGCGACCGGTTCCGGCAAGACCACTGCGCTACGACTCATGCTCGAACTCGAACCCGGCCGCGGCGTCACCTACTTCCGCGGCCGCCCCCTGCACCGGATCGCACATCCGGGGCGCGAGGTCGGCGTCCTGCTCGGCGACGTGCCCGGACACCCCGCGCGCACGGTCCGCGGACAGCTGCGGATGCTCTGCGCCGCCGCCGGGGTCTCGCCCTCCCGGGCGGACATCATGCTGGACGTCGTGGGCATCTCGGGTCTGCGCGACCAGCGACTCGGCTCGCTCTCGCTCGGGATGGACCGCCGGGTCGGACTCGCCGCCGCCCTGCTGGCCGATCCGTGCACCCTGCTCCTCGACCGGCCCGCCGCGGGACTCTCGCCGCGCGAGCGGAACTGGCTGCACGGGCTGCTGCGCGGGCACGCCGCCCTCGGCGGGGCCGTGCTGTTCACCACGGACGACGCCAAGGAAGCCGCGCGCAGCGCCGACCGGGTGGTCAGCATCGAAGCGGGCCGCCTGGTGGCCGACCAGGAGGCCGCCGACTTCGCCCGGACCCGGCTGCGCCCCAGGGTGGCCGTCCGGACCCCGCACGCGGCCCGCCTGGCCGACGTGTTGGGCCGGGAGGCCCGGGCGGCCCGGCGGACGGTGGAGATCGTCGAGGAGAGCGGCAGCCGCCTCTCGGTCTACGGGAGCAACTGCGCCGAGGTCGGCGAGGCCGCCTTCCGGCACGGCGTGCTCGTCCACCAGCTGGCCGACGAGACCGGCGACAGCGGATCCCCGGTACCCCGCGCGCGCACCGCCGCCTCCCCGGACGCCGGCCCGGACGCCCGCGCGGGGTCGACGGACGGACCGGCGGGTGCCCCCGCCGCCCAGCGGCGCCGCTCCGGCGCCACCCGGCCCCCCTCACCCGTTCGGCGCGTGGGCGGGCCCCTGCGGCCGCTGCGCTACGAGCTGCGCCGGGTCTTCGGCACCGCCACCCCGCTCCTGACGGCGGCCCTCGTGGCGGTCACCTCCGTGGTCACCGCCCTGCTGCTCGCCCGGATCGGCGGAACTCCGCAGAACCGGCTGCTCGCCGCCTGGCCCGCGCTGCTGCCGCTGCCCCCGGCCGCCCTCGGCGCCGGACTGCTCGGCGCCCTGGCCTTCGGTGAGGAGTACCGCTACCCCGCGCTCGCCGCCGACCGCGGCACCGTGCCCCGCAGGCTGGGCCTGCTCGTCGCCAAGCTCGGTGTCTGCGGGGTGCTCGCCCTGCTCCTGGGCGCCCTCGCGGTCATCGTCGACGGGGCCGCCCTCGCTCTGGTCTTCGACCGGGGTCCGCTGCGGCCCCCCGCGCAGTGGGTCGCCCCGGCGGCGGCGTGGGCCGGGCTGCTCGTCGGCTGCGCCTGGGCCGGCGTGCTCGCCTCCGCCGTGTTCCGCTCCGCGCTGGCGGGCCTGGGCGCGGTGGTCTCCGTACCGGTGCTCGTCGTACCGCTGGTGCGCAAGGCGCTCGACGGGCCGTCCGCCTACCCGGCGTCCGGCCTCGCGGGTCGGCTGCGCGGTCTGTCCTGGGCGCAGTGGCCCCCGGAGGCCGACCGGCTCGTGCTCGGCGCGCTGCGGATCATGGCCCAACCCGTGGGCACCGCCTTGGTGTTGTCGCTGGTGGTCCTGTTGTGCGCCTATGGGTTCACCGGACTGCGCGGCAGGGTCCGTTGGTGACCGGTGTGGGGCGAGGTGGCGACGTCGGGAGACCGCCTGAGTCCGCTTCACTCGAACCGGATCGCAACTCCCCGTAAAAGGCCCGGTTCTTTACGATAAGTCGTCAATTGCGTAGGTGGCACCGATCACCCTTTCGTGTGCTTTTCACCAAAGACCTCAAGGGTCGCCGGGACACGGCCGACAAAGGATTCGTGAGTACCCTTGCGCACACCATGATGACCGCCGCCCGCCACGCCGACACCGGCCTCGCCGGCCCGGGCGAACTCGACCGTTACCCCTTTGCCGAGGCCTCCGGCACCGACCGCGTGGGCGTACCCCATTGGGACGGAGCCGACGTCGAGTTGAGCCGGGCGGGCCGTCGTACGGCGGGCAGCCGCGGCCGCGGGCTGCATGGCCAACTCGTCCAACAGCTCGGCCAGATGATCGTCTCCGGTGACCTCGGAGCGGACCGCCCGCTGGTACCCGAGGAGATCGGCCAGCGTTTCGAGGTCTCCCGCACGGTCGTTCGCGAATCGCTGCGGGTCCTGGAGGCCAAGGGCCTCGTCAGCGCCCGCCCCAACGTCGGCACCCGGGTCCGCCCCGTCGCCGACTGGAACCTGCTCGACCCCGACATCATCGAGTGGCGTGCCTACGGTCCGCAGCGCGACGACCAGCGCCGCGAGCTGAACGAGATGCGCTGGACCATCGAGCCCCTCGCCGCCCGTCTCGCGGCCGGACACGGCCGCCCGGACGTCCAGCAGCGGCTCGCGGACATGGTCGAGATCATGGGCCACGCCCTCGGTCAGGGTGACGGGATCACCTTCGCCCGCGCCGACAACGAATTCCACGCGCTGCTCATCCAGGTCGCGGGGAACCGGATGCTGGAACACCTCTCGGGCATCGTCTCCTCCGCCCTCCAGGTGTCCGGCAATCCGATCACCGCCTGCGACCGGCCGAGCGAGACCGGCGTCGCGCACCACGCGCGGATGGTGGAGGCGCTCGCTGCGGGTGACGCCACGGGCGCGGAGGCGGCCATGCGCCAGCTCCTGACGGTCCATCCGGAAGTCGAGCGGGTGGTCCCCGCGCCGCGCGAGCACTGAGGCGCCGGTCGGGCGGACAGCGGCGAGCGCGGGGTGGACGCAGGTCGCCGGGCCCGGTCGGGTCCGGCGACACCGGTGTCCGGGACGGCCGCGAACTCGGTCGTCCGCGACCGGATGACCGGCGGAACCGGTTACCCGTGACCGAACGACCGGCATGGGAACACGCGGGATGTGACTCGGGCCACGAAGATTGGGCGTAACGCTCTGCGAGGTCACGCGATGACCTAAGAGGTGATGGCCGACGGAAGGAACACAGCAGCCGTTCCCGGTGCTGTGCAGCTCCCCAGGCTGTTCCTTGCGCCGCCGGCCGGTCCCCCGTCGGTGGTCGTCGGCTCCGGTTCAGGACCAGGCCGGGGTCGGAAGCCGTTCCCACCGTTCCGAGAGGTTGTTCGTGTCGGCCAGCACATCCCGTACGCTCCCGCCGGAGATCGCCGAGTCGGATTCCGTGATGGCGCTCATCGAGCGGGGCAAGGCCGAGGGGCAGATCGCCGGCGATGACGTGCGTCGGGCCTTCGAGGCTGACCAGATTCCGCCAACCCAGTGGAAGAATGTTCTGCGCAGCCTCAACCAGATTCTCGAGGAAGAGGGTGTGACGCTGATGGTCAGTGCCGCGGAGTCGCCCAAGCGCCCTCGGAAGAGCGTTCCGGCGAAGAGCCCCGCCAAGCGGACGGCCACGAAGACGGTCACGGCGGCGCAGGCGGCGGTCGCCCCCGTCGCCGGCACGGCCCCCGCGGCCGGGGCGGGCGACCTGGAGGAGCCGCAGGCGCTCGCGGAGGGAACCGGGCCCGAGACCGGGTCCGAGGCCGAGGCCGGGGTCGAGCCCCCCGCCCCCGTCAAGAAGGCCGCGGCGAAGAAGACCGCCGCCAAGAAGACCGCGGCCAAGAAGACCACCGCGAAGAAGACCGCGGCCAAGAAGACGGCGGCCAAGAAGGACGGCGACGACGCGGGCGAGGACGAGGCCGCCGAGGGCGCTCCCGGCGCGGCCAAGGGCGAGGAAGGCGAAGAGGAGGAGGGCGGCGAGAACAAGGGTTTCGTGCTCTCCGACGACGAGGACGACGCCCCCGCCCAGCAGGTCGCGGTCGCGGGAGCCACCGCCGACCCGGTCAAGGACTACCTCAAGCAGATCGGCAAGGTCCCCCTCCTCAACGCCGAGCAGGAGGTGGAGCTGGCCAAGCGGATCGAGGCGGGCCTCTTCGGCGAGGACAAGCTGGCGAACTCGGACAAGCTCGCCCCCAAGCTCAAGCGCGAGCTGGAGATCATCGCCGAGGACGGGCGTCGGGCCAAGAACCACCTGCTGGAGGCCAACCTCCGCCTCGTGGTCTCGCTGGCCAAGCGCTACACCGGCCGCGGCATGCTCTTCCTGGACCTGATCCAGGAGGGCAACCTGGGTCTGATCCGCGCGGTGGAGAAGTTCGACTACACCAAGGGCTACAAGTTCTCCACCTACGCCACGTGGTGGATCCGCCAGGCGATCACCCGCGCCATGGCCGACCAGGCCCGCACCATCCGCATCCCGGTGCACATGGTCGAAGTGATCAACAAGCTCGCCCGCGTGCAGCGCCAGATGCTCCAGGACCTGGGCCGCGAGCCCACCCCGGAGGAGCTGGCCAAGGAACTCGACATGACCCCCGAGAAGGTCATCGAGGTCCAGAAGTACGGCCGCGAGCCGATCTCCCTGCACACCCCGCTCGGCGAGGACGGCGACAGCGAGTTCGGTGACCTCATCGAGGACTCCGAGGCGGTCGTCCCGGCCGACGCGGTCTCCTTCACGCTCCTGCAGGAACAGCTGCACTCGGTGCTCGACACACTGAGCGAGCGCGAGGCGGGCGTGGTGTCGATGCGCTTCGGCCTCACCGACGGTCAGCCGAAGACCCTCGACGAGATCGGCAAGGTGTACGGCGTCACGCGCGAGCGGATCCGTCAGATCGAGTCCAAGACGATGTCGAAGCTCCGCCACCCGTCGCGCTCGCAGGTGCTGCGCGACTACCTGGACTAGTCCTACCAGCGGGTACGGGGTCGTACCGGTGGCCGCGCGCGGGTGCGCGCGGCCACCGGTCATTCCACTCTGGGTGCAGTCATGTCCACACAGAGTCAGGAGGCCCTATGCGTCGTCCCTTTGCCCGAGCCATGGCAGGTGCGCTGACCCTCGTGGCGGGCGCGGGCGTGGCCCCGCTGGCCCAGGCGCCCCGTGCCCTCGCGGACGGAGTGGTGATCGGCGGGCAGCCCGCGAAGGTGGCGGACAGTCCCTGGGTGGTGGCCCTGGCCAGCCGTGACCGGTTCGGGCGTACGCGGGCCGGACAGTTCTGCGGGGGCGTGGTCGTCGGCCCGACCAAGGTGCTCACCGCGGCGCACTGCCTGGGCGAGAACGTGCTGGGCGGCCCCGTGCAGTCGGTGTCCGACTTCGTGGTGATCGCCGGCCGGACCGAGCTGAACGCGGGCGACGGCCGGGAGATCGCGGTCAGCGGCGCCCGGGTGAACCCCGCCTACGACCCCTTCACCAATGCCGGGGACATCGCCGTACTGGAGCTGCGCGAGGCCGTGCCCGCCGGGTACGTCCTGCCGATGGCCGCCGGCGGGCATCCGGGCTACGCCCCCGGTGCGGACGCGACCGTATACGGCTGGGGGGACACGAGCGGCTTCGGTGACTACGCGTACGCACTGCAGGCCGCCCGGGTGAAGGTGCTGGCGGACGAGGACTGCGCCCGCGCCTACCCCGGCGACGCGGACGGTCAGTACCAGGCGACCACGATGGTCTGCGCGGGGGCCAGGGAAGGCGGCAGGGATGCCTGTCAGGGGGACAGCGGGGGGCCTCTGGTGGCCCAGGGCAAGCTCATCGGGCTGGTGTCCTGGGGGCGCGGCTGCGGGCGCGCTGACAGCCCCGGGGTGTACACGCGGATCGCCCCGCTGATCGGCTTCGTCGGCGAGGCGGGGCGGCGGGGCTGAGACGGCCCGCCCGCGGGCGGGCCGGGACATGAGGACGGGCGGTCCCCCTGGGTCTCAGGGGTACCGCCCGTTGACCGGCATGCGCCGGTCCTGGCTCGTCGGGATGCGAGGTATAGGCCTGTGTCAGCGGTCCTCGGGGTCGGCCACCGTGGCCGGAGCGGTCGTAAGCCGCTCAGTCTCATCCTGTATTTCCGCGGCGATCTTCTTGAGTTCCGGCTCGAACTTACGCCCGTGGTGGGCGCAGAAGAGCAGTTCACCGCCGCTCAGCAGGACGACGCGCAGGTATGCCTGGGCGCCGCAACGGTCGCATCGATCAGCGGCCGTCAGCGGGGTCGCGGGTGTCAGAACAGTAGTCACGTCGCCTCTTCTCTAGCTCGACGAGCTGTCGTACCAGGGTCAACATCCAACCAGGCCGAAAACGTTCCCGCTCGCGGCTTTTCCTCGAAACTTCCTTCCGAAGCTGGCCGGCTGTTGCCGGTTGGCGGCGAAGGAGCCGTATTGCATTGCTTTACGGTTTCGCGTTGTCTGTCGTTGCTTCTTGCAGGTTCAGCCCTCTCCGGCGAAGGCCGGTTGTTCATGAGGACGTGCCCGAACCCTAAATGGTTCATGCCTGGAAGGGAACGTGATGTTTGCTTCACTCCAACGAGCGATCGAACATCCGTGCGGGCCTGTACTAGGCTGAAGGATCACGAGGGTGGCGTTACATAGGCTCTACCAGGCCTCGATACCCTCTGACCGACACCCGAGCCACCCCTGCGCCCGACCGGGCCAGAAAAGAAATTCAGCGAGGAGCGAACTGCGTGACCGCCGACACGTCCGTGCCTTCCAGCGCGCTGCTGTCCGGAGCAGACCGGGACGGTTCCAACTACACCGCGCGGCACCTGCTCGTCCTCGAGGGCCTCGAGGCCGTCCGCAAGCGCCCCGGCATGTATATCGGGTCCACGGACAGCCGTGGCCTCATGCACTGCCTGTGGGAGATCATCGACAATTCCGTCGATGAGGCCCTGGGCGGCTACTGCGACCACATCGAGGTGATCCTCCACGAGGACGCCTCCGTCGAGGTCCGCGACAACGGCCGTGGCATCCCGGTCGACGTCGAGCCGAAGACGGGCCTGTCCGGCGTCGAGGTCGTGATGACCAAGCTGCACGCCGGTGGAAAGTTCGGCGGGGGCTCGTACGCGGCCTCCGGCGGCCTGCACGGCGTCGGCGCCTCCGTGGTGAACGCGCTCTCCGCCCGCCTCGACGTCGAGGTCGACCGCAACGGCTCCACGCACGCGATCAGCTTCCGCCGCGGCGTGCCGGGGATGTTCACCGAGCAGGGTCCCGACAGCCCCTTCGACCCGGCCAACGGCCTGCGCAAGGGCAAGCGCGTCACCAAGGGCCGCACCGGCACCCGCATCCGCTACTGGGCGGACCGGCAGATCTTCCTCAAGGACGCCAAGCTCACCCTGGACACGCTGTACCAGCGCGCCCGCCAGACCGCCTTCCTCGTCCCCGGCCTGACCATCGTCGTCCGTGACGAGCGGGCGCTGGAGGGGGCCGGCAAGACGGAGGAGACCTTCCGCTTCGACGGGGGCATCAGCGAGTTCTGCGACT
Source organism: Streptomyces sp. NPDC028419 (assembly GCF_055565515.1). NCBI lineage: Bacteria > Bacillati > Actinomycetota > Actinomycetes > Kitasatosporales > Streptomycetaceae > Streptomyces > Streptomyces sp. NPDC028419. The sequence continues at coordinate 120,910 of NZ_JBVHUE010000019.1, forward strand.
ACCTCGCCCAGGACAAGGCCGCCTGCGACGTCCTGCGACTGACCGGCTCGGGCACCTTCAAGGAGACCGTGCCGGTCCTGGACGACCGCGGCCACATGACCCCCACCGAGGTCACCCGCGAGCTGGGCGTCGACATCGCCCTGCGCTGGGGCACCGGCTACGAGACCAACATCAAGTCCTTCGTCAACATCATCGCCACGCCCAAGGGCGGCACCCACATCTCCGGCTTCGAGCGCTCGGTCACCAAGACGGTGAACGAGGTGCTGCGCTCGGCGAAGCTGCTGCGCGTGGCCGAGGACGACGTGGTCAAGGACGACGCGATGGAGGGCATGACGGCCGTCGTGACCGTCCGGCTCGCCGAACCCCAGTTCGAAGGTCAGACCAAGGAGGTCCTCGGGACCTCGGCCGCCACCCGGATCGTCGCCGCGGTGGTCGCCAAGGAGCTCAAGGCGTTCCTGACCTCGACCAAGCGTGACGACAAGCAGCAGGCGCGCTCCGTGATGGAGAAGATCGTCGCGGCGGCGCGGACCCGGATCGCGGCCCGCCAGCACAAGGAGGCGCAGCGCCGCAAGACCGCGCTGGAGTCCTCCTCGCTGCCCGCGAAGCTCGCCGACTGCCGCAGTGACGACGTGGAGCGCAGCGAGCTGTTCATCGTCGAGGGGGACTCCGCCCTCGGTACCGCGAAGCTGGCGCGCAACTCCGAGTTCCAGGCCCTCCTGCCGATCCGCGGCAAGATCCTCAACGTCCAGAAGTCGTCGGTCTCGGACATGCTCAAGAACGCCGAGTGCGGCGCGATTATCCAGGTCATAGGGGCGGGGTCGGGCCGCACCTTCGACATCGACGCCGCCCGCTACGGAAAGATCGTCCTGCTCGTCGACGCCGATGTGGACGGCGCCCACATCCGCTGCCTGCTGCTGACCCTCTTCCAGCGCTACATGCGTCCGATGGTCGAGGCGGGCCGGGTCTTCGCGGCCGTACCGCCGCTGCACCGGATCGAGCTGGTCCAGCCCAAGAAGGGCCAGGACAAGTACGTCTACACCTACTCCGACAACGAGCTGCGCCAGACGCTGCTGGAGTACCAGCGCAAGAACATCCGCTACAAGGACGCCATCCAGCGCTACAAGGGCCTCGGCGAGATGGATGCCGACCAGCTGGCGGAGACCACGATGGACCCCCGCTTCCGCACGCTGCGCCGGATCAACATCGGCGACCTGGACTCGGCGGAGCAGGTCTTCGACCTGCTCATGGGCAATGAGGTGGCGCCCCGCAAGGAGTTCATCACCAGCTCGGCGGCGACCTTGGACCGCTCGCGCATCGACGCCTGATCCGCGGTCGGGCCGCCCCGCGGCCCGACCGGGCTCCCGCCACCGCTTCTCCTCGCTCCCTCGTCCGTCCATCACCTGATGGAGTGAAGAGGACCCGGAGACCGGTGGCGAACCCTTCCTTCCGCACATCCTGGGCGGTACGCGGCCACTGAGGCCGCGGACAAGGAGAGCCCGGTGGACAAGCAAGAAGGGCCCGATGCCGGAACGATAATCCGGTACGACGACCCCTGGTACGAGGCCCTCGCCGCGGGGTGGGGCGAGGGCGAGGGCGAGACGGGGGAGGCCGGAGCACAGGCGTCCGGCCCGCGCTCGGCCACCGCATCCGACGACGACGGCCGGCGCGACCCCCGCGCCGCCGACATCTACCTGGAGGTGCAGCGCAGCGCTGCCTTCCAGGAGGTCCGCAGCCGCTACCGGAGGTTCGTCGTCCCGGCCACCCTCGGCTTCCTCCTCTGGTACCTCGCCTACATCGTCGCGGCGACCGCCGCGCCGGGGCTGATGGCCCGACCCGTCGTGGGCGCCGTCAACGTCGCCCTGCTCGCCGGGCTCGGCCAGTTCCTCAGCACCTTCGTGCTGACCTGGGCGTACACGCGCCACGCGCGGCTGCGCCGGGACCGCGCGGCCCTCGACCTGCGCTGGACCGTCTTCGAACAGGAGCGGGGCCAGGAACGTACCCGGGGGGCCCACCGGTGAGCACCGAACACCAGACGCTGGCCCTCATCCTGTGCAGCCTCTTCATCGCGGTCACCTTGGGCATCACCACCTGGGTCAGCCGCAACCGGCACGGCTCCGCGGAGGAGTTCTACGCGGGAGGGCGACTTTTCTCCCCCCTGGAGAACGGTTTCGCCATCGCCGGCGACTACATGTCCGCCGCGTCCTTCCTGGGCATTTCCGGCCTGATCGCCCTCTTCGGCTACGACGGCCTGCTCTACTCCGTCGGCTTCCTCGTGGCCTGGCTGGTGGTCCTGTTCCTGGTCGCCGAGCTGGTGCGCAACTGCGGCCGGTTCACCCTCGCCGACGTGGTCGCGGCCCGGATGAGCGAGCGGCCCGTCCGCATCGCCGCGGGCGTCTCCTCCGTCACCGTCTCGGTGCTCTACCTGGTCGCGCAGATGGTCGGCGCGGGCAGCCTGATCGGGCTGCTGCTCGGCAGTTCGAGCACCGGCGCCCGGACCCTGACCGTGATCGGCGTGGGCGCGCTGATGGTGATCTACGTGTCCTTCGGCGGCATGCGCGCCACCACCTGGATCCAGATCGTCAAGGCGGTGCTGCTGATGGGCGGGGCCGTCGCACTCACGGTGCTCGTCCTGCTCCGCTTCCACGGCGACTTCAACCACCTGCTGACCAGCGCCGCCGCACGCAGCGGCCACGGCAAGGAGTTCCTGAACCCCGGACTGAAGTACGGCGGTGACTGGACCGCCCGCTTCGACTTCATCAGCCTCGGCCTGGCGCTGGTCCTCGGCACCGCCGGGCTGCCGCACATCCTGTCGCGCTTCTACACGGTGCCGACCGCGCGGGCGGCCCGCCGCTCGGTGGTGTGGGCGATCGCGCTCATCGGGGGCTTCTACCTGATGACGATCGTCTTGGGGTTCGGTGCGGCCGCGCTGTTGGGCCCGGACCAGGTGCGGGCCTCCAACGCCTCGGGGAACACGGCCGTTCCGCTGCTCGCGGCCCAGCTCGGCGGAGGGGCCGACTCCACCGGGGGCGCGGTGCTGTTCGCGATCGTCGCCGCCATCGCGTTCGCGACGATCCTCGCCGTGGTCGCCGGGATCACGCTGGCCTCCTCGGCCTCCGTCGCGCACGACCTGTACGCCTCGCTCAAGCGGCGCCACGCGCGTCAGCGCAGCGAAGTGACCGTGGCCAGGGCGGCGGCGGTGGGCATCGGGGCGGTGGCGATCGCCCTCGGGCTGCTCGCCCAGGACCTGAACGTGGCCTTCCTCGTGGGGCTTGCCTTCGCGGTCGCGGCTTCCGCGAACCTGCCGGTGCTGCTGTACTCGCTGTTCTGGCGGGACTTCACCACGCGGGGCGCCGTCTGGTCGGTGTACGGGGGGCTCGTCCCGGCCGTGCTGCTGGTGGTGCTCTCGCCGGTGGTCTCCGGCAGCCCCGACGCGCTGTTCCCGCACGTGAACTTCCAGTACTTCCCGCTGCAGAACCCGGGGATCGTCTCGATCCCGCTCGGCTTCCTGGCGGGCTGGTTGGGCACGGTCACCTCGGCCGAGGCTCCCGACGCGGCCCGCCACGCCGAGACCGAGGTCCGCTCGCTGACCGGCGCCGGAGCGGTGTGACGGCCGGGGGTGTCCGGTGGATCCGGACTCCCCTCAGGGGTGCGCGGTCGGCACCCAGGTGTAGCGGTGCTCCGGGCGGCCGGTCTCCCCGTACCGCAGCGAGAGCCGGACGCGGTCGCTGCGTTCGAGGAGCTTGAGGTAGCGCTGCGCGGTCTGGCGGCTGATGCCCGCCAGGTCGGCGATCTGCTGGGTCGACAGGGGGCCGTCGGCGCTCCGCAGGACCTGGCGGACCAGGTCGGCGGTGGTGGGGGAGTGGCCCTTGGGGAGCTCGTTGGGCGTGGCGGCCCCGGCCAGGGCGCCGAAGATGCGGTCCACCTCGGCCTGCTCGGCCTCGCCGCCCCCGCCCAACGCGCGGCGCAGGGCCCCGTACGCCTCCAGCTTGGCGCGCAGCCCGGCGAAGGTGAACGGTTTCACCAGGTACTGGAGGGCGCCGAGGCGCATCGCGGCCTGGACCGTGACGAGGTCGCGGGCGGCCGTCACCATGATCACGTCGGTCTGGTGGCCGAGCCGGCGCAGCGATCCGACCAGGTCGAGCCCGCTGCCGTCGGGCATGTAGTGGTCCAGGAGGAGCAGGTCCACCGGCTCGTCCGCCGGGCGGGCGGTGATGAACTCCAGCGCCTCGGCGGCCGAGTGGGCCCGCCCCGCGACCGCGAAGCCGGGCACCTTGGCCACGTAGGCCGCGTTGATCCGGGCCACCCGGGGGTCGTCGTCCACGACCAGGACCTGGAGCGGGGGGCCGCTCACCGCAGGGCCTCCGGCAGTTCGACGCGGAACTCGGCCCCGCCGTCGGGTGCCCCAACGACCCGCGCACTGCCGCCCTGGCGCTGCGCGAGCCGGCGTACGAGCGCGAGCCCGAGCCCGCGCTCGCGGTGCCCGCTGGGCAGCTTGGTGGACCAGCCTTCGGTGAAGATCTCCTCGCGCCGGTCGGCGGGCACCCCGGGGCCGCTGTCGCGCACCCGCAGCACGGCGGTGCGGCCCCGGGCGCACAGTTCCACCTCGACCCGGGGATCGGCCGAGCCGACCGCCGCGTCCAGGGCGTTGTCGACGAGGTTGCCGACGATGGTGACGAGGCCGCCCGGGTCGACGAGCCGGTCGGGCAGGAGGGTGGCGGGGGCGAGGCGCAGCGCGACGCCGCGTTCGGCGGCGACGGTGGCCTTGCCCACCAGCAGTGCGGCGAGCAGGGGATCGTGGACCTTCTCGGTGACCTGCTCGGCGGTGCTGCGGTGCACGCCCACGACCTCGGTGAGGAACTCAGCGGCCTCCTCGTGCAGGCCCAGTTCGAGCAGGCCGAGGAGGGTGTGCAGCCGGTTGGCGTGTTCGTGGTCCTGGGCGCGCAGCGCATCGATCAGGCCACGGGTGGAGTCCAGCTCGCGGCCCAGGTGCTCCACCTCGGTGCGGTCGCGCAGGGTGGCGACGGCGCCGCCGTCCTCGGTGGGCATGCGGTTGGCGAGCAGGACGCGGGAGCCCTGCACGGTGAGCAGGTCGCGCCCGGTGACCCGGCCCGCCAGGACGTCGGTGGTCCGGCCCGGGCCGAGCAGCTCCTCCAGGGGGCGCCCGGCCGCGTCCGGGGCGCCGGGGGCGAGGCCGAGCAGCCGTGCGGCCTCGTCGTTGACCAGGCGGACGCGGCCCGCTCGGTCGAGGGCGACGACGCCCTCGCGGATGGAGTGCAGCATCGCCTCGCGCTCGGCGAGCAGCCCGGCGATATCGGAGAAGGCCAGGTCACGGGTCTGCCGCTGGATCCGGCGGGAGAGCACGAAGGCGGCGAGGGCGCCCACCGCCAGCGCGCCGCCGGCGTAGGCGAGCAAGCCGGGGATGGCGCCGACCAGCCGGTCGCGGACGTTGTCGTAGGCGATGCCGACGGAGACGGCGCCGACGATCTCGCCGTCGGTCGCGAGCAGCGGGACCTTGCCGCGGGCGGATCGGCCGAGGGTGCCCTCGTCGATCTCCATGACCTCGCGGCCGGCCAGCGCGTCGGTGGGGTCGGTCGAGACGGGCAGCCCGATCAGTTCGGGGCTGGGGTGGGAACGGCGGATGCCCCGGAGGTCCACGACGACGACGTACTCGGCTCCGGTGGCGCGGCGGATGCGCTCGGCGATGGCTTGGACCCGACCGTCCGGGGTGGGCGGGCCGGACAGCAGGGCCGTGGGCAGGTCGGGGTCGGCGGCGGTGCTCTGCGCGATGGCCAGGGCGCGCCGCATGGCCTGGTCGTCGAGCTGGGAGCCGAGCGGGGCCAGGAAGAGGCCGGTGGCCAGAACGGCGACCCCGGCGGCTATCGCCAGCTGGGTCAGCAGGATCTGGGAGACCGCCCGTCGGGGGCGGCCGAAGCGCCGGGCGCTCGTCGCGCCCGTGGCGCTCGTGAGGTGGGACCGCATGAGTACGAACCGTAGGGCGGCTTCCGCTTTTTAGGAATTTCCATAGGGCACGCAAATTCCTTGCGCTGCTTGCGTGCGGCTTGCGCAAGTGTTTCAGCAGGGAAAGTGTGGTCATGGCGGTAGACGACTGACCAAGGCTCTGCAATTCTCGCACCGCAGTACGCAAATTCCTATGTCACCTGGTTCAGAAAACTCATGTCGAGGGACGAGGACGTATGAGAAGGCACAGCTGGAGATGGCGGGCCCTGGCCGCCCTGATCAGCACGGCCCTGCTGATGCTGGGATGGCCGGCACTGACCGCCACGGCCGCGGGCGGTCCGAACATCGCCGCGGGCAGGCCCGCATCCGCGAGCAGTACCAACGGCTCCTTCACGGCCGCCGCCATCACGGACGGCAACCAGTCCACGTACTGGGAGAGCGCCGGCAGCACCTTCCCGCAATGGGTGCAGACCGACCTCGGCGCCACCACGCGCGTCGACCAAGTGGTGCTGAAGCTCCCCGCGGGGTGGGAGAACCGCAACCAGACCCTGTCCGTCCAGGGCAGCGCCGACGGCACCGGCTTCAACACGCTGGTCGGCTCGGCCACCTACACCTTCGGCCAGGGCAGCGGCAACACGGTGACCATCGGCTTCCCGGCCGCCCAGACCCGGTTCGTCCGGATCGAGATCACCGCCAACACGGGCTGGCCGGCCGCCCAGCTCGCCGAGCTGGAGGTCCGGGCCCCCGGCGAGTCCTCGGACAACCTGGCCCTGGGCAAGACCCTGACCGCGAGCAGCACCACGCAGTCCTACGTCGCCTCCAACGCCAACGACGGCAACCGCGCCAGCTACTGGGAGAGCGTCAACAACGCGATGCCGCAGTGGCTCCAGGCCGACCTCGGTGCCTCGCTGCGCGTGGACCGGGTGGTGCTGCGGCTGCCCGAGAACTGGGGACCCCGCACCCAGACCCTGAAGATCCAGGGCAGCGCCAACGGCACCGACTTCACCGACCTGACCGCCTCCAAGGCCTACGACTTCACCACGGCGGGCGGCAACACGGTGACCGTCACCTTCGACGCCGCCACCACCCGCCACCTCCGGGTCCTCATCTCGCTGAACAGCGTGCAGCCGGGCGGTCAGCTCTCCGAACTGGAGATCTACGGGCCCCCATCCGGGGACACCCAGGCACCGAGCGCCCCCACCGCACTGGCCTACACCGAGCCCGCCACCGGCCAGGTCAAACTCACCTGGCAGGCCTCCACCGACAACGTCGGCGTCACCGGCTACGACGTCTACGCCAACAACCAGCTGCGCACCAGCGTGGCCGGCAACGTCACCACCTACACCGACACCCAACCCACCAGCGCGAGCGTGACCTACTTCGTCCGCGCCAAGGACGCCGCCGGGAACCAGTCCCCGAACAGCAACAGCGTGACCCGCGCCGGTGACACCGGGGACACGCAGGCACCGACCGCCCCGGGCTCCCTGGCCTTCACCGAGCCCGCCGCCGGCCAGGTCAAGCTCACCTGGCAGGCCTCCAGCGACAACATCGGCGTCACCGGCTACGAGGTGTACGCGAACAACGTGCTGCGCACGACCGTCGCGGGCAACGTCACCACCTACACCGACACCCAACCCACCAGCGCGAGCGTGACCTACTTCGTCCGCGCCAAGGACGCGGCGGGCAACCGGTCGGCCGACAGCAACTCCGTCACCCGCAACGGCACCGGGGGCGGCGGCTCCAACCTCGCCGTCGGCAAGGAGATCGCCGGCTCCTCCGTGACCAACGCCTTCGTCGCCGAGAACGCCAACGACAACGACGCCGCGACATACTGGGAGGGCGCGGGCGGCGCCTACCCGAGCACCCTGACGGTCAAGCTCGGAGCCAATGCGGACCTGGACCGGCTCGTCCTCAAGCTCAACCCCGCCAGCAGCTGGGGCGCCCGCACCCAGCGCATCGAGGTGCTCGGCCGCGAACAGGGCGCCTCCGGCGCCACCAGCCTGATCGCCGCCAAGGACTACGTCTTCGACCCGGCCTCCGGCAACACCGTCACCCTCGCGCTGAGCGCCCGCGTGGCGGACGTACAGCTGCGCTTCACCGCCAACAGCGGGGCCGGGAACGGCCAGATCGCCGAGTTCCAGGTCATCGGCGTCCCCGCGCCCAACCCCGATCTGGTGATCACCGCGCTGAGCGCCGCCCCGGCCGCACCGGTCGAGTCGGACCCGGTGACCCTCTCCGCCACGGTCAAGAACAGCGGCCCGGCCGCGGCGGCCGCCACCGCGGTGACCTTCCAGCTGGGCGGCTCGAAGGCGGCCACCGCCAACGTCCCGGCCCTGGCCGCGGGCGCGCAGGCGAACGTCACCGCCTCCATCGGGCCGCGCGACGCCGGCAGTTACCCGCTGAGCGCGATCGTCGACGAGGCGAACACGGTCATCGAGCAGAACGACACGAACAACACCTTCACCGCCCCGCCGCTGGTGATCCGGCCGGTGGACAGCTCCGACCTGGTGGCCGCGGCCGTCAACTGGAGCCCGAGCGCGCCGGCCGTCGGCCAGAACGTCGACTTCTCGGTCACGGTGAAGAACCAGGGCACCGTGGCGGCGGCCGCCGGGTCGCACGGCATCACGCTCACCCTGCAGGACGCGAACGGCGCCACCGTCCGCACCCTGACCGGTTCCTTCGGCGGAGCCCTCGCGCCCGGCGCCTCCTCGGCCCCGGTCGCCCTCGGCGGCTGGACGGCGGCCAACGGCAAGTACACCGTGAAGGTCGTGCTCGCCGACGACGCCAACGAACTGCCGGTCAAGCGCGCCAACAACACCAGCGCCAAGGCCTTCTTCGTCGGCCGCGGGGCGAACATGCCCTTCGACATGTACGAGGCGGAGGACGCAGTGGTCGGCGGCGGGGCGGGCGTGGTCGGCCCGAACCGCACCATCGGCGACATCGCGGGCGAGGCCTCCGGCCGCAAGGCGGTCAACCTCGACGCGACGGGCGAGTACGTCGAATTCACCACCCGGGCCGCCACCAACACGCTGGTCACCCGCTTCTCCATCCCGGACGCCCCGGGCGGCGGCGGCATCGACGCCACCCTCGACGTCTACGTCAACGGGACCCTGAAGAAGGCCCTCCCGCTGACCTCGAAGTACGCCTGGCTGTACGGCGCCGAGGCCTCTCCGGGGAACTCGCCCGGCGCCGGCGCTCCGCGGCACATCTACGACGAGGCCAACGTCCTGCTGGGCGAGACCGTTCCGGCGGGCAGCAAGATCCGCCTGCAGAAGGACACGGCCAACACCTCCACCTACGCCATCGACTTCGTCAGCCTGGAGCAGGCCACGGCGATACCCAACCCGGACCCGGCGGCGTACGCGGTGCCCACCGGATTCGGCCACCAGGACGTGCAGAACGCCCTGGACAAGGTCCGCATGGACACCACCGGCAAGCTCGTCGGCGTCTACCTGCCGCCGGGCGACTACGACACGGCCAGCAAGTTCCAGGTGTACGGCAAGGCCGTGCAGGTGGTCGGCGCGGGTCCGTGGTTCACCCGCTTCCACGCGCCCACCACGCAGGACAACACGGACATCGGCTGGCGGGCGGAGGGCACGGCCAAGGGATCCTCCTTCTCCGGCTTCGCCTACTTCGGCAACTACACCTCACGGATCGACGGCCCGGGCAAGGTCTTCGACTTCTCCAACGTCACCGACATCACCATCGACAACGTCTGGAACGAGCACACGGTGTGCCTCTACTGGGGCGCCAACACCGACCGGATCACGATCAAGAACTCCCGGATCCGGGACACCTACGCCGACGGCATCAACATGACCAACGGCAGCACGGACAACCTCGTCTCCAACAACGAGGCGCGCTCCACGGGCGACGACAGCTTCGCGCTCTTCTCCGCGATCGACGCGGGCGGCGCGGACATGAAGAACAACGTCTACGAGAACCTGACCACGCTCCTGACCTGGCGCGCGGCCGGAGTCGCGGTCTACGGCGGCTTCAACAACACCTTCCGCAACATCCTCATCGCCGACACCCTGGTCTACTCGGGCATCACGGTCAGCTCGCTGGACTTCGGGTATCCGATGAACGGATTCGGCACCGACCCGACGACCTTCGAGAACATCTCGATCCTGCGCTCGGGCGGCCATTTCTGGGGAGCGCAGACCTTCCCGGGAATCTGGATCTTCTCCGCCTCGAAGGTGTTCCAGGGGATCCGGATCAACAACGTCGACATCGTCGATCCGACCTACAGCGGCATCATGTTCCAGACCCAGTACATCGGAGGACAACCGGTCAATCCCATCAAGGACACGATCCTGCGGGACATCACCATCACGGGTGCCAAGAAGAGCGGCGACGCCTACGATGCCAAATCGGGCTTCGGGCTCTGGGCCAACGAGATGCCGGAAGCCGGCCAGGGTCCCGCGGTCGGTGAAGTCGAGATCCACAACCTGAAGACGAGCGACAACGCCGTGGACGTGCGGAACACGACCTCGACGTTGAAGATCAACCAATTGCCGTAAACGGCCCCGCCAAGAGGGCCGAAGACTAGCGCAAGCGACTTGCGTCGCTTGCGCTAGTCTTGCGCTCATGACGCGACGACTTGCTCAGGTAGCGAAGAAGGTGGGAGTCAGCGAAGCCACGGTCAGCCGGGTGCTCAACGGCAAGCCGGGCGTCTCGGACGCGACCCGCCAGTCCGTGCTCACTGCCCTCGACGTCCTCGGCTACGAGCGGCCCACCCAGCTGCGCGGCGAGCGCGCCCGGCTGGTGGGCCTGGTCCTGCCGGAACTCCAGAACCCCATCTTCCCGGCCTTCGCCGAGGTGATCGGCGGAGCCCTGGCCCAGCAGGGGCTGACCCCCGTGCTCTGCACCCAGACCACGGGCGGGGTCTCCGAGGCGGACTACGTCGAGCTGCTGCTCCAGCAGCAGGTCTCCGGCGTGGTCTTCGCCGGCGGGCTCTTCGCCCAGGCCGACGCCCCGCACGAGCACTACCGGCTGCTGTCCGACCGCAAGGTCCCGGTGGTGCTCATCAACGCCTCCATCGAGGACCTCGGCTTCCCCTGCGTCGCCTGCGACGACGCCGTCGCGGTCGAACAGGCCTGGCGCCACCTGGCCTCCCTGGGGCACGAGCGGATCGGCCTGGTGCTGGGGCCGCCCGACCACATGCCCTCCTTGCGCAAGCTCGTCGCGGCCCAGGCCGTCGCCGCGGCGGCGCACACCGAGCTGCCCGCGGCCCACGTCGAGCGGGCGCTGTTCTCCCTGGAGGGCGGTCACGCGGCCGCCTCCCGACTGCTGGACCGGGGCGTCACCGGCATCATCTGCGCGAGCGATCCGCTGGCCCTGGGGGCCGTACGGGCCGCCCGCCGGCGGGGTCTGGACGTACCCCGGCAGGTCTCCGTGGTCGGCTACGACGACTCGGCCTTCATGAACTGCACCGAACCCCCGCTGACCACGGTCCGCCAGCCCATCGAGGCCATGGGTCGGGCCGCCGTTGAGCTGCTGACGGCGCAGATCCAGGGCGCCGCCGTCCAGCCCGGCGAGCTGCTCTTCGAGCCGGAGCTGGTGGTGCGCGGCTCGACCGCGCAGGCCCCCCGCGACTAGACCCCGCCCCCGCGCTCGACCGAAAGGGGCCCCCGTACGTCCATGAGACGTACGGGGGCCCCTTTTTTGCGTCTCGCGACGCACTCGATCAAGTCTGTCCTGTCAATGTATTACGAAATCTGCGCGAGATCTTGCGTTCATCTGTGGCTGGTGGTTGAGTGTGCCGCGCTCGCCCCCACGCACTCCTGCTCGATGCTCGAAGGGGTCCATCGATGAGAAGCAACACCCGCCGCACCGTCGCGGCAGCCCTCGTCTCCGCGCTCGCCGTCACCGCCCTCGCGGCCTGCGGTACGAGCAGCAGCGGCGACGGCAAGCCGGACAAGGCGGCGCCCGGCGCCCCCGCCGACGCCTCCGCGCCACTCGACCCGAACACGAAGGTCACCCTCACCATCGACTGCATGCCGCCCGCGGCGAAGGCGGCCGAGCTGAAGGAGTGGAAGGAGGACGTCGAGGCGTTCAAGAAGATCTACCCGAACGTCACGATCGACGGCCGTTCCACCCCCGGCCAGTGCCTGGAGCCCCCGCGGTTCACCGCGATGCTCAAGGCCAAGTCCCAGCCGGACGTGTTCTACACGTACTTCACGGACCTCAAGCAGGTGCTCGACAACAGCGGGGCCGAGGACATCTCGGCGTACGTCACGCCGAAGTCGGTCCCCGCCCTCGACACCATCGACAAGAACGTCATGAACGTCCTGAAGCAGGACGGCAAGCTCTACGGCCTGCCGACCAGCAACTACACCATGGGCCTGCTGGTCAACCGCAAGCTCTTCACGCAGGCCGGGCTCAACCCCGACACCCCGCCGCGCACGTGGGACGAGGTCCGCGCGGCCGCCAAGAAGATCGCGGCCCTGGGCAACGGCACCGCCGGCTTCGGCGAGTACAGCGTGGAGAACACCGGCGGCTGGCACTACACCGCGACCCTGTACGGCATGGGCGGCGACGTGGTCGGGGCCGACGGCAAGGCCGCCTTCAACAACCCCACCGGGCGCCAGATCGTCGAGAACCTCAAGGCGATGCGCTGGGAGGACGACAGCATGGGCAAGACCCAGCTGCTCAAGTGGGGTGACCTGCAGAAGCAGATGGCCTCGGACAAGCTCGGCATGTTCCTCGCCGCTCCGGACGACATCACGTACATGGTCCAGCAGCTCGGCGCGAAGTACGACAACTTCGGGATGGGCCCGCTGCCCAGCGGCGCGTCCACCCTCTTCGGCGGCAACAGCTACATGATCAAGAAGGGCAGCTCGCCCGACAAGATCAAGGCGGCCGTCGCCTGGCTGAACTTCAAGACCCTCACGGTCGGCAAGGGCCAGTTCGACTTCGCCCGCAGCAAGGCCGACGGCCTCCCGGTCGGCCTGCCGCAGCCCGCCTTCTTCGTCGGCGCCTCCAAGGAGCAGAGCGACGCGCTGAAGGCCGCGAGCGCCACGATGCCGGTCGCCAACTTCAAGTCCTTCTTGGACAATCCGGTGCCGCCCAAGGCCGAGCCGGCCAAGGCCCAAGAGGTCTACAAGGTGCTCGACAAGGTGATGTCGGGAGTCCTCACCAACAAGGACGCCGACCCCGCACAGCTGCTCGGCGACGCCGAGAAGGCGGTCAACCAGGTGCTGGCCAACCAGTAGGGCCCCGGGCGGGCCCGGGGCACCTCCCCGGCCCGGTCCCGCCCGCCCCGCCGTGTTCAGCCCTGCGACCCACCAAGGAGCGGCGATGTCGGCCCCCACCCCGCCCGGATCCCGAGAGGCCTTCGTCCGGGCATTCAAGCGGAACGTTTCCGCCCACGGATTCCTGATCGGCGCGGTCCTCTGTTTCGCCTTCTTCTCCTGGTACCCGATGGTCCGGGAGTTCGTCCTGGCCTTCCAGAAGACCGAGAACGGCGTCACCCGCTGGGCCGGCCTCGACAATTTCCGCTACGTCTTCAACGACCCGAACGTCTGGCAGGCCTGGCGCAACACCCTGCTGTTCACGGGACTCGCACTGCTCCTCGGCTTCGTGGTCCCCTTCCTCGTCGCCGTCGTCCTCAACGAATTCCGCCACGCACAAGGGTTCTTGCGGCTGCTCGTCTACCTTCCGGTGATGATGCCGCCGGTCGCCTCGGTCCTGCTGTTCAAATACTTCTACGACCCGGGATACGGCCTCTTCAACCGGGTCCTGGTCCTCCTCCACCTCCCCGCCCAGGACTGGCTCCAGTCCACGGACACCGCCATGCTCTCGGTGGTCCTCGCCGCCACCTGGATGAACATGGGCGGCGCGACGCTGATCTACCTCGCCGCCCTCCAGGGCATCCCGGGCGAGCTCTACGAGGCCGCCGAACTCGACGGCGCGGGGCTGCTCCGCAAGATCTGGCACATCACCATCCCGCAGACCAAGCTCATCCTCTCGCTGATGCTGCTCATGCAGATCATCGCGACCATGCAGGTCTTCGTGGAGCCGTTCCTGCTCACCGGCGGCGCCGGCCCCGAGGGGTCGACGACGACCGTGGTGGTCCTCATCTACCAGTACGCCTTCAACTTCAACCAGTACGGCGGCGCCGCGGCCCTGGGCCTGTGCCTGCTCGTCCTGCTCGCCGGCTTCTCCGCCGCCTACGTCCGGCTGAGCCGCGACAACGAGAACTGACGCGGGAACCGACCCAGAACCGCCCCGACAACCGCCCCGACAACCGCCCCGAGAACTGACCCGAGACGAGAACGGACCGGAGCCCGAAACATGGCAGAGCGCACGCTGATCCCGCCGGCCCAACTCGGCCGGACCCGGGGCAAGGTCCTCTACTGGACGGTCCTCGTCCTGGTCGTCGTCGGCTTCACCCTCGTCTTCCTCGGCCCGCTCTACTGGATGGTCGCGAACGGCCTCAAGAGCACCGAGGAGTTCGCCGAGGTCCCGCCCACCCTGGTGCCCGGCTCCCTGCACACCGCCAACTACACCAGCGCCTGGAAGGTCATGGACCTGGCCAAGCTGCTCCTCAACACCGTCTACTACGCCTTCGGCGCGCTGGCCTTCCAACTCGTCCTCGACGTCGCGGCCGCCTACTCGCTCTCGCGGCTGCGCCCGATCTTCGGCAAGGCCGTCCTCGGGATGATGCTGGCGACCCTGATGATCCCGGCCACCGTGCTCGTCGTACCGCAGTACCTGACCGTCCTGGACATGCCCCTCATCCAGCGGAACCTGCTCGACACGCCCTGGGTGATCTGGCTGCCGTCCGTGACGAACGCCTTCAACATCTTCCTGCTGAAGCGGTTCTTCGACTCGATCCCCCAGGAGATCCTCGACGCCGCCTCCATCGACGGGGCGAGCGCCCTGCGCACCCTGCGCTCCGTCGTCCTGCCGATGTCCCGGCCCATCCTCGGGGTCGTGTCCATCTTCGCGATCGTCGGCGTCTGGAAGGACTTCCTCTGGCCGATGCTCACCCTGCCGGACCCGGCCCTGCAGACGCTCAACGTCGGCATCTACTCCCTGTCGACGGGCGTGCCCGAGAACCACCTGATCGCGGCGCTCGCCATGGCTTCCGCGCCCACGCTCATCGTGTTCCTGATCTTCCAGCGCAACATCATGAGCGGCCTCACGGCGGGCTCCCTCAAGGGTTGACCACCCTTCTCCCGCCCCGTGCGAAAGGACCACCCCTCGTGGCCGACTTTCCCCTGCCCGCAGCCGCCGCCGACTGGTGGCGCAGCGCGGCGATCTACCAGGTCTACCCGCGCAGCTTCGCCGACGGCGACGGCGACGGTACGGGTGACCTCGCGGGCGTCCGCGCCAAACTGCCCTACCTCGCCGAACTGGGCGTCGACGCCCTGTGGTTCACGCCCTGGTACCTGTCCCCGCTCACCGACGGCGGCTACGACGTGGCCGACTACCGCGCCATCGACCCCGCCTTCGGCACCCTGGACGAAGCGGAGAAGCTGATCGCCGAGGCCACCGGCCTGGGCATCCGCACCATCGTCGACATCGTCCCGAACCACGTGTCCGACCAGCACGCCTGGTTCCGCGCCGCCCTCGCCGCCGGGCCCGGCAGCCCGGAGCGCGAGCTCTTCCACTTCCGCCCCGGTCGCGGCGAGCACGGCGAACTGCCCCCGGGCGACTGGCCCTCGCAGTTCGCCGGGGCGACCTGGACGCGGGTACCGGACGGGGAGTGGTACCTGCACCTGTTCACGCCCGAGCAGCCCGACCTGAACTGGGCCCACCCCGCCGTCCGCCGCGAGCACGAGGACGTCCTGCGCTTCTGGTTCGAACGCGGCGTGGCGGGCGTACGGATCGACTCCGCGGCCCTGCTCGCCAAGGACCCGGCCCTGCCCGACCTGGCCGGCCGCCCCGGCGAGCCCTGGCCCGGCGAGACCCACCCCTACATCGACCGCGACGAGCTGCACGACATCTACCGCTCCTGGCGCGCCATCGCCGACGAGTTCGACGCGATCTTCGTCGGCGAGGTCTGGCTGCCGGACTCCGAGCGCTTCGCCCGCTACCTGCGCCCCGACGAACTGCACACCGCCTTCAACTTCTCCTTCCTCAGCTGCCCCTGGGACGCGGCGCGGCTGCGGACGTCCATCGAGGAGACCCTCGCCGAACACGCGCCGGTCGGCGCCCCCGCCACCTGGGTGCTCTGCAACCACGACGTGACCCGCACGGTGACCCGCTACGGGCGCCACGACACCGGATTCGACTTCGCCACCAAGGTCTTCGGCACCCCCACCGACCTGGCCCTCGGCACCCGCCGGGCGCGCGCGGCGGCCCTGCTGACCCTGGCCCTGCCGGGCGCCGTCTACGTCTACCAGGGCGAGGAGCTCGGCCTGCCGGAAGCCGAGGTCCCGCCGGAGCGGATCCAGGACCCCATGCACTTCCGCTCCGGGGGCCGCGACCCCGGTCGGGACGGCTGCCGGGTGCCGCTGCCCTGGTCCGCCGAACCGTGGCGGAGCCCGTGGCTGCCACAACCGGCCGACTGGGCGACGTACGCCGCGGACCGACAGGCGGGCGACCCGGAGTCGATGCTCAGCCTCTACCGGCGGGCCCTCGGCCTGCGCCGGGCCGCGCGCGGCTTCGGGGCGGGCTCGATGCGCTGGCTGCCCGCGCCGGACGGGGTACTGGCCTTCGCCCGCCCGGACGGCCTGGTCTGCGCGGTCAACCTGTCCGCCGCGCCGGCGCCGTTGCCCGACCACACCGAACTCCTGCTGAGCAGCGCCCCCTTGGACGACGTGGGACTGCTCCCGCAGGACACGGCGGTCTGGCTGCGGACCTGACGCCGCAGCCGGGCCGCCCGCACCACCCCCCGTCCCCGCGCAGCCGCCCGTGCGCGTCCCCACCCAGGGAGAGGTACCCGACATGAGCCCCACGAGCCGCACCACCCCACCGCGGGGCAGGCCGGGGAGCGCCGCGCTCCTCGCCGCCCTGGCCACCGCGGTCCTCGGCGTCGCCGCCACCCTGCCGGTCCTCACCAGCGCCACCCCGGCCGCGGCGGCCGCTCCCGCCGCCCTGTCGCCCCTGGACGTCCAGGGGCGCGGGGCCACCGTCCCCTTCACCGAGCAGGAGGCGGAGCGGGCCGCCACCACCGGGTCCGTGATCGGCCCCGACCGCACCTACACGACCCTGCCCGCCGAGGCCTCCGGCCGCAGCGCGGTCCGCCTGGACGCTGCGGGGGAGTACGTCGAATTCACCCTGACCGAACCCGCCAACGCGATGAACGTCCGCTACTCCGTCCCGGACGACGCGGCCGGTACGGGCATCACGGCGCCCGTGGAGCTGCGGCTGGACGGGACCAAGCTCAAGGACCTCGACTTCACCTCGAAGTACAGCTGGTACTACGGCAGCTATCCCTTCACCAACCAACCCGGAGAGAAGCCGCACCACTTCTACGAGGAGACCCGCACCCTCTTCGGCCGGACCCTCCCCGCGGGCGCCAAGGTCCGGCTCACGCTGGCGCAGACCGCGGCCACCCCCTGGGCGGTGGTCGACCTCGCCGACTTCGAGCAGGTCGCCGAGCCGACGGCCCGGCCCGCGGGCTCGCTGTCGGTGACCGACTTCGGCGCCGACGCGGGCGGATCTGCCGATTCCACGGCCGCGTTCCAGCAGGCGGTGGACGCCGGAGCGGCCCAGTCCAAGGAGGTGTGGATCCCCCGGGGCACCTTCAAGCTCACCGACCACGTGGTCGTCGACAAGGTGACGCTGCGCGGCGCCGGCCCCTGGTACTCCGTCCTCACCGGCCGCAGCGCCACCGACCGGTCCCGCGCCGCCGGCATCTACGGCAAGTACGTGCGCGGCGGCGGGTACGGCGGCCAGATCCGCCCGTACGAGGACAACGGCCCCAGCCGCGGCGTCACGCTGAGGGACTTCGCGATCATCGGCGAGATCGGTGACCGCATCGACGACGACCAGGTCAACGCCATCGGCGGGGCGATGACGGACTCCGTCGTCGACAACGTCTGGATGCAGCGGACCAAGGTCGGGGCCTGGATGGACGGCCCGATGGACAACTTCCACATCAGGAACAGCCGGATCCTCGACCAGAGCGCCGACGGGGTGAACTTCCACTGGGGCGTCACCCGTTCCTCGGTGGAGAACACCTTCCTGCGCAACACCGGCGACGACGGGCTGGCCATGTGGGCCGACACGAAGGCGAACGTCGGGAACTCCTTCAGCCACAACACCGTGGTGGCCCCGATCCTCGCCAACAACATCGCGGTCTACGGCGGCAAGGACATCAGCGTCACCGACAACGTGGCCGCCGAGACCCTGTCCAACGGCGGCGGGCTGCACGTCGGCAACCGCTATCCCGGCGTCACCGCGGGGCAGGGCACCGATGTCCAGGGCACCTTCACGCTCGCCCGCAACACCTTGATCAGGACCGGCAACACGGACTACGGGTGGAACTTCCCGATCGGCGCGCTCTGGTTCGACAGTCGGAACAGCTCCATCGACAAGGCCACGATCGACGTGACCGACAGTGACCTCCTGGACAGTTCCTACGCGGCGGTCCACTTCGTGTCCGGCACCACCAAGGGCGTCCGCCTCGACCACGTGAACATCGACGGGACGGGGACGTTCGCGCTCCAGTTCAACGACCCGGCCGAACTGTCCATGACCAACGTCAGGGCCACCCGGATCGGCTTCGCGGAGCCCGTCTACAGCTGCCTGGGCGCGCAGCTGAAGCTCACCCAGGGCGCGGGGAACTCCGGCTGGAACGGGAAGCTGCCGAGCACCTACTGCGGGCCCTTCCCGCCCGCCAACGACCAGCCGGGACCGGACCCGACGCCCACGCCGACGCCGACCGCCCCGACCCCCACACCGACGCCCACTACCACCCCGACCCCCACCCCCACGCCGACCGCGGACCCGACGCGCAACCTGCTGCGGGGGCGCCCGGCGGCCGAGACCTCGCACACCCAGGGATACGACGCGGCCAAGGCCGTCGACGGCGACCCCGGCAGCTACTGGGAGAGCGCCAACAACGCCTTCCCGCAGTCGCTGACCGCCGACCTCGACGTCCCCGCGCAGGTCCGGCGCGTCGTGCTCAAGCTGCCGCCGCCCGCCGCCTGGGGGGCCCGGACCCAGACCCTGGCGGTGCTCGGCAGCGTCGACGGGACGGCCTTCACCACGCTGGTGGGGGCGCGGGACTACCGCTTCGACCCGGCCTCGGGGAACCAGGTGACCATCAGCGTCCCCGCGGGCGCCGACCTGCGCCGGCTGCGGGTGACGGTCACCGGCAACACCGGCTGGCCGGCCGGCCAGATCGGCGAGTTCGAGGCCTACGCGGGCTGAGCCCGCCCGGCACCGGCCCCCCCGTCACGGCGTCGGCCGTGGCGGGCGGGGCCCGTGGTACAGCCCGCTCGGCCGCATCCGCAGCGGCCGCTCCTGGTACTCCTCCAGCGCGTGCGCGATCCAGCCGGCCGTGCGGGCCACCGCGAACACGCTCTCCCCGGCCTCCGCCGGCATCCCGCAGGACACCGTCAAGACGGCCAGGGCCAGGTCCACGTTCGCGTGCAGGCCGGGGCGGCGGGCCGCCACCGCGCCGACCACGTCCCGGGCTGCCGCCAGCGCCGGCCCGGCCTGCGGCAACGCCTCCAGCCGGGCGAACAGCGCCGTGGCCCGCGGGTCCTCGCCCCGGTAGAGCCGGTGCCCGAGCCCCGGCACCCGCCGGCCGGCCCGCAGGTGGTCGGCCACGACGGGCGCGGCCCCGCCCCGCTCGACCACCTCCACCAGCATCCGGTGCGCGAGCCGTCCGGCCGCTCCGTGCAGCGGGCCTTCGAGCGCCCCGAGCCCGGCCGACACCACCGCGTACGGATGGGCCCGCGCCGAGGCGGCCACCCGCACCGCCAGGGTCGAGGCGGCCAGGTCGTGGTCGATGAGCAGGGCCAGCGCCAGATCGAGCACGTCCAGCGCCACCGGATCGGCCTCCCGCGCGGTCAGCCTGCTCCACAGCTGCCAGGCGAGCGGGCCGGTCCCGCGGTGCGCCCGCCCGACCACCGGCAGGGCGCCGACGAGCGTCGGGATCAGGCAGCGGGCCGAGCCGAGCACGGCCTCCTCGGAGAGGTCGAAGCGCAGGGGGTCCGCCACGGCGGCGGCCGCCGCCGCCACCCGCAGCCGGTCCAGCGGACCGCCGTGCTCCGGCAGGGCCGCCACCGTCCGCCGCGCGGCGGCCAGCATCGGCGCCGGGGCCTCGAACCGGACCCCGTGGCGCAGGACGCCGGTCCAGAGCCACTCGGCGACCTCCTCGTAGGAGTACCGGGCGGCCAGCTCGGTGGCGTCGACGCCGCGGTACCAGTAGTGGTCGTCCTCGATCAGGGTGATGGCGGTGCGGACGGCGAGTTCGCCGCCGGCGGCGGCCCGGGGGAGCGCCGCCTCGCGGCGGGTGCGGCGCGCCAACTCCTCGACCTCCTGCGCGGCGAAGCTGCTGCCGCGGCCCACGGGGTCGCGGCGGCTGGTGAGCTGGCCGCGGCTGACGTACGCGTACACCGTCGCGGGTTTCACCCCTAGCAGCTCGGCGGCCTGCCGGGTGGTGAGCCGTCGCTCTTCGCCCCGGTGCGCGTCGGAAGCTTCGTGATCCATGGATCCCAGCCTACATATATTGATCCGATCAATATTGACAGTGATTCGATCCATCATGGATGGTCGATCCATGGACACCAACGTCAGCACTGCCGCAGGGGCCGCCACCGCGGCCGCGGCCACTCTCGCCGAGGTACCCCGCGGACTCGCCGGGGTCGTCGTCACGGACACCGCCCTCGGCGACGTCCGGGGGCGCGAGGGCTTCTACCACTACCGCCAGTACTCGGCCGTCGACCTCGCCGCGAGCCGCACCTTCGAGGACGTCTGGCACCTGATGTTCCGCGGCGCCCTGCCCGACGCCGCCGGGCGCGCCGCCTTCACCGCCGAACTCGCCCCGCTGCGCCACCTCCCCGCCGACGTCCGGGACGCGCTGCCCGCCCTCGCCCGGGCCACCGCGCTCTCCGGCCCCCTCGCGGGCCTGCGCACCGCGCTCTCCCTGCTCGGCGCGTCCGCGGGCCTGCGCCCGGTCTACGACCTCACCCCCGAGCGCCGGGCCGCCGACGCGCTGGCCGCCTGCGCGGCCGTACCCACCCTGCTCACGGCGCTGCACCGGCTCGGCCGGGGACAGGAGCCGGTGGAACCGCGCGACGACCTCCCGTACGCCGCCAACTACCTCTACATGCTGACGGGAGAGGAGCCCGATCCGGTCCGGGCCCGGGCGGTCGAGCGGTACCTGATCTCCACGGTCGACCACGGCTTCAACGCCTCGACCTTCACCGCCCGCGTCATCGCCTCCACCGGCGCCGACGTCGTGGCCTGTCTGACGGGTGCGATCGGCGCCCTCTCCGGCCCGCTGCACGGGGGCGCCCCCAGCCGCGCCCTCGACACGCTCGACGCGATCGGCACGGCCGACCGGATCGACCCGTGGATCCGCGAGCGG
Source organism: Streptomyces sp. NPDC028419 (assembly GCF_055565515.1). Lineage (NCBI taxonomy): Bacteria > Bacillati > Actinomycetota > Actinomycetes > Kitasatosporales > Streptomycetaceae > Streptomyces > Streptomyces sp. NPDC028419. The sequence continues at coordinate 142,367 of NZ_JBVHUE010000019.1, forward strand.
GTCCTGGCGGGGGAGCGGATCATGGGCTTCGGCCACCCCGTCTACCGCACGGAGGACCCGCGTTCGCGGATGCTGCGCGAGATCGCCCAACGGTTCGGCGGCCCGCTCGTCGACTTCGCCGTCGAGGTCGAGCGCCGCGTCGAGGAGATCCTCGCGGAGCTGAAGCCCGGCCGCGAACTCCACACCAACGTCGAGTTCTACGCCGGCGTGGTCATGGAACTGTGCGGGCTGCCGCGCGAGATGTTCACCCCCACCTTCTGCGCCGCGCGCGTGGTCGGCTGGAGCGCGAACGTGCTGGAACAGGCGGCCGACTCGAAGATCATCCGGCCCGCCGCCCGTTACGTCGGACCGACCCCGCCCCAGCCGGTGCCCCCGCTCGACTGACGCGCACGCCCTACCATCGACCGGATGAGCACCAGCGAGACCCAGCACAGCCGCCGGCCCCGGCGGACCGGGCAGCCCATCCCCGTCGTCGTCCTCGCCGGATTCCTCGGATCCGGCAAGACCACCCTGCTCAACCACCTCCTCGCGCACCGCGGGGGGACCCGGATCGGGGTGGTCGTCAACGACTTCGGCTCCATCGAGATCGACGCGATGTCGGTCGCCGGGCAGGTCGGCGACTCGATGGTCTCCCTCGGCGGGGGCTGCCTGTGCTGCGCGGTGGACGGCAGCGAGCTGGACGCCTACCTCGCCAAGCTCGCCGATCCCGCCCACCGGATCGACGTGATCGTCATCGAGGCGAGCGGCCTGGCCGAGCCGCAGGAGATGATCCGGATGCTGGTGGCCGGGGAGAACCCGGACGTCCGCTACGGCGGGATGGTCGAGGTCGTGGACGCCGCGGAGTTCGACGCGACCCGCCTGCGTCACCCGGAGACCGACCGGCACCTCGCCGTCGCCGACCTCGTGGTGCTCAACAAGACCGACCGGGTCGACGCCGCCGAGCGCGCCCGGATCGAGTCCGTGATCGGCGGGCTCTGCCCGGGGATCCCGCTGGTCGCGGCCGACCACGGCCGGATCGACCCCGAGCTGCTCTTCGACCGCCGCCCCTGGACCGAGACGCGCGGCCAGCTCTCCTTCGAGGACCTGCTGGGCGGGGCCGCGGAGGAGGACGGCGACCACGGTGACCACGCCGGGCACGCCCACACCCACTACGAGACGACCGAGTTCGTCACCGACGACGCGCTCTCGCCCCGCCGGTTCATCGACTTCCTCGACACCCGCCCCGCCGGGCTCTACCGGATCAAGGGCTTCGTCTACTTCGGCGTACCGGGCCACGAGGAGAAGTACGAGGTCCACGCCGTCGGCCGGTTCCTGCGCTTCGCCCCGCTGCCCTGGGCCCGCGCCGAACCCCGGCGCACCCAGCTCGTCCTCATCGGTTCCGGCACCGACGGCCCCGCCCTGCTCAACGGCCTGGAGGCCTGCCGCGAGAGCGCCCCGCAGGACGCCCCCGCGAGGAGCATGTGGGGCGTCCTGCGCTACGTCCGCCAGGACGCGGCCGACCCGACCGGCTGAGCCGATCGGGCGGACCGCCGCCCCGGCGCGGCCACCTGCGCCGCTACAGCACCGCTCCGGCCAGCGCGCTCACCGACGCCGGCAGCGTGGTGCCCGAACCGTCGCGGCGCGGGTCCGGCTCCGGCAGCGCGGCCGGAGCGCCGTTGGCCCCCGCCGCCCGGGCCGGGCTGCCGCCCGCCCAGGCCAGCACCAGCACGTCCTCGCCCTTGAGGAAGCGCTGGCAGCGCACACCACCGGTGGCGCGGCCCTTGCGCGGGTACTGGTCGAAGGGGGTGAGCTTGCCCGACTGGACCGAATCGTCCAGGGTGCCGTGCGAACCGGCCACCGTGAACACCACGCCCTCGGCGGCGGGGTCCACCGCCGAGAAGTGGATCACCTTGGCGTTGTCGGAGAGCTTGATGCCCGCCATGCCGCCCGCCGGGCGACCCTGCGGACGGACCTGCCCCGCCGGGTACCGCAGCAGCTGGGCGTCGTCGGTGATGAAGACCAGGTCCTCCTCGCCCGTGCGCAGCTCGACCGCGCCGACGATCCGGTCACCCTCCTTGAGGGTGATGACCTCCAGCTCGTCCTTGTTGGCCGGGTAGTCCGGCACGACCCGCTTGACCACGCCCTGTTCGGTGCCCAGGGCCAGGCCCTGCGAGGACTCGTCCAGCGAGGTCAGGCAGACCACGCTCTCGTCGGCCTCCAGCCCGGAGAGGAACTCCGCGACCGGGGCACCGCCCGCCAGGTTCGGCGCCGCGTGCGTGTCCGGCAGCTGCGGCAGGTCGATCACCGAGAGCCGCAGCAGCCGCCCGGACGAGGTGACCACGCCCACGTCGGCCCGTGCGGTGGCCGCGACCTGCGAGACGATCAGGTCGTGCTTGGAACGGGCCGCGCCCTCCTCGGCGACCGCGAGCGGCTCGCCGGTGACCGTACGGGCCAGCAGCCCCGTCGAGGACAGCAGCACCCGGCACGGGTCGTCCGCGACCTCCAGCGGAACCGCCGTGACCGCCGAGCCCGCCGACTCCAGCAGCACCGTGCGCCGCTCGGTGCCGAACTTCTTCGCGACCGCGGCCAGTTCGTTGGAGACGAGCTTGCGCAGCTCGCTGTCCGACTCCAGGATCCCGGTCAGCTCGTCGATCTCGCCGTTGAGGCGGTCCTGCTCGGTCTCCAGCTCCAGCCGGTCGAACTTGGTGAGCCGGCGCAGCGGGGTGTCCAGGATGTACTGCGTCTGGATCTCGCTCAGCGAGAACCGCTCGATCAGCCGGGCCTTGGCCTGCGCCGAGTTCTCGCTGTCGCGGATGAGCCGGATGACCTCGTCGATGTCGACGAGGGCCACCAACAGGCCCTCGACGAGGTGCAGCCGGTCGCGCCGCTTGGTGCGGCGGAACTCGCTGCGCCGGCGCACGACCTCGAAGCGGTGGTCGAGGTAGACCTCCAGCAGCTCCTTGAGGCCGAGGGTGAGCGGCTGACCGTCCACCAGCGCGACGTTGTTGATGCCGAAGGACTCCTCCATCGGCGTCAGCTTGTACAGCTGCTCCAGCACGGCCTCCGGGTGGAAGCCGTTCTTGATCTCGATGACCAGGCGCAGGCCGTGCGAGCGGTCCGTGAGGTCCTTCACATCGGCGATGCCCTGGAGCTTCTTCGAACCGACCAGGTCCTTGATCTTCGCGATGACCTTCTCGGGGCCGACCGAGAAGGGCAGTTCGGTGACGACCAGGCCCTTGCGGCGGGCCGTCACGTTGTCCACGGAGACCGTCGCGCGGATCCGGAAGGTGCCGCGCCCGTTCTCGTAGGCGTCCTTGATGCCGGACAGGCCCACGATCCGGCCGCCGGTCGGCAGGTCCGGACCCGGGATGAAGCGCATCAGCGCCTCCAGGTCCGCCTCCGGGTAGCGGATCAGGTGCCGGGCCGCGGCGATGACCTCGCCCACGTTGTGCGGGGGCATGTTGGTGGCCATGCCGACCGCGATCCCGGACGCGCCGTTGACCAGCAGGTTCGGGTACGCGGCCGGCAGTACCGCCGGTTCGAGCTCCTGGCCGTCGTAGTTCGGGGTGAAGTCGACGGTGTCCTCGTCGATCGACTCCGTCATGAGTGAGGCGGCGTCGGCCATCTTGGACTCGGTGTACCGCATGGCGGCGGGCGGGTCGTCGTTGCCGAGGGAACCGAAGTTGCCGTGGCCGTCGACCAGCGGCAGGCGCATCGAGAAGGGCTGGGCCATGCGCACGAGGGCGTCGTAGATCGACGCGTCACCGTGCGGGTGGAGCTTGCCCATGACTTCGCCGACGACGCGGGCGCACTTCACGTACCCGCGATCGGGGCGCAGCCCCATCTCGTTCATCTGGTAGACGATGCGGCGGTGCACCGGCTTCATGCCGTCCCGGGCGTCGGGCAGGGCGCGGGAGTAGATCACCGAGTACGCGTACTCGAGGAAGGAGCCCTGCATTTCGTCGACGACGTCGATGTCGAGGATCTTCTCCTCGAAATCCTCCGGCGGCGGGGTCTTCGTGCTGCGGCGGGCCATCGCTGCGCGGCTCCTTAACCATGGTGATGGGGGCTGGGTCTGACGCGGACCATTGTGGCCCGAGGCTCCGACAACGCCGACTCCGACCCAGGAGTGACCCGGGAACTTCTCCAGGGGCCGACGCGCTTGCATACAGTGACAGGTCTGACGGAATTCTCTACATCGCGATCGAAGGGACCACATGCCCATGGGTCACACGGCCACAGCTCAGGCCGGCTCCGGCGGCCTGACAGCGACCGAGCACCGCCTGGCCAACGGCCTGCGCGTGGTGCTCTCCGAGGACCACCTGACCCCGGTCGCCGCGGTCTGCCTCTGGTACGACGTCGGTTCGCGCCATGAAGTCAAGGGCCGCACCGGGCTGGCTCACCTCTTCGAGCACCTGATGTTCCAGGGTTCGAAGAGCGTGTCCGGGAACGGCCACTTCGAGCTGGTGCAGGGCGCGGGCGGTTCGCTCAACGGCACCACCAGCTTCGAGCGCACCAACTATTTCGAGACGATGCCGACCCACCAGCTGGAACTCGCGCTGTGGCTGGAGGCGGACCGGATGGGCTCGCTGCTGGCCGCCCTGGACGACGAGTCCATGGAGAACCAGCGCGACGTCGTCAAGAACGAGCGCCGCCAGCGCTACGACAACGTCCCCTACGGCACGGCGTTCGAGCGGCTGACCGCGCTCGCCTACCCCGAGGGCCACCCGTACCACCACACCCCGATCGGCTCGATGGCCGACCTGGACGCGGCCTCCCTGGAGGACGCGCGGACCTTCTTCCGCACCTACTACGCGCCCAACAACGCGGTGCTGTCGGTCGTCGGGGACATCGACCCCGAGCAGACGCTGGCCTGGGTGGAGAAGTACTTCGGCACCATCCCCGCCCACGACGGCAAGCAGCCGCCGCGCGACGGCTCGCTGCCCGACACCATGGGCGGCCAGCTGCGCGAGGAGATCGTCGAGCAGGTCCCGGCCCGCGCGCTGATGGCCGCCTACCGCCTCCCGCACGACGGCACCCGCGACTGCGACGCGGCGGACGTGGCCCTGACCATCCTGGGCGGCGGCGAGTCCTCCCGGCTGCACAACCGCCTGGTCCGCCGTGACCAGAGCGCCGTGGCGGCCGGATTCGGCATGCTGCGCCTGGCCGGCGCCCCCTCGCTCGGCTGGCTGGACGTGAAGACCTCCGGCGGGGTCGAGGTGCCCGACATCGAGGCCGCCGTCGACGAGGAGCTCGCGCGGTTCGCCGCCGAGGGCCCGACGGCCGAGGAGATGGAGCGCGCGCAGGCCCAGCTGGAGCGCGAATGGCTGGACCGGCTGAGCACGGTGGCCGGCCGCGCCGACGAACTGTGCCGCTTCGCGGTGCTCTTCGGCGACCCGCAGCTGGCGCTCACCGCCGTCGGCCGCGTCCTCGACATCACCGCCGAGGAGGTGCAGGCCGTGGCCGCGGCCCGACTGCGCCCGGACAACCGCGCGGTGCTCGTCTACGAGCCGCTCGCGGCCGAGGACGCCGAGGAAGCCGCCGAGAACGACGAGACCGAAGGGGCGGAGCAGTGAGCGACACCGCAGCCGTCACGATGACCTTCCACCCCCAGCCGCAGCCCGGCGAGGCCAAGCCGTGGGCCTTCCCGGCCCCCGAGCGCGGCGCGCTGGCCACCGGCCTGACCGTGCTGCGGTGCCACCGGCCCGGCCAGCAGGTGGTGGCCGTCGAGATCAACCTCGCGGCCCCGCTGGACGCCGAACCGGCCGGCCTGGACGGCGTGGCCACGATCATGGCCCGCGCGCTCTCCGAGGGCACCGACAAGCACTCCGCCGAGGAGTTCGCGGCCGAGCTGGAGCGCTGCGGCGCCACCCTCGACGCGCACGCCGACCACCCCGGCATCCGGGTCTCCCTGGAGGTCCCGGCCTCCCGCCTGGCCAAGGCCCTGGGGCTGCTCGCCGAGGCGCTGCGCGCCCCCGCCTTCGCCGACTCCGAGGTCGACCGCCTGGTGCGCAACCGGCTCGACGAGATCCCGCACGAGCTGGCCAACCCGCAGCGCCGGGCCGCCAAGCAGCTCTCCCAGGAGCTGTTCCCGGCCACGCTGCGGATGTCCCGCCCGCGCCAGGGCACCGAGGAGACGGTGGCCCGGATCGACTCGGCGGCCGTGCGCGCCTTCTACGAGGCCCACGTGCGCCCGGCGACGGCCACCGCGGTGGTGGTCGGCGACCTGACCGGCATCGACCTGGACGCCGTCCTGGCGGACACCCTGGGCACCTGGACGGGCGGCACCGCCGCGCCGCTCCCGGTGCCGGCGGTCACCGCGGACGACACGGGCCGCGTGGTCATCGTGGACCGGCCGGGCGCGGTCCAGACGCAGTTGCTGATCGGGCGGATCGGCGGGGACCGGCACGACCGGGTCTGGGCGGCCCAGGTGCTCGGCACGTACTGCCTGGGCGGCACCCTGACCTCCCGTCTGGACAAGGTCCTGCGCGAGGAGAAGGGCTACACCTACGGCGTGCGCGCCTTCGGGCAGGTGCTGCGGTCCACCGCGGACGGCACCGGCGCGTCGATGCTCGCCATCAGCGGTTCGGTGGACACCCCGAACACGGGTCCGGCGCTGGACGACCTCTGGAAGGTGCTGCGCACCCTCGCCGAGGGCGGACTGACCGACGCCGAGCGCGACGTGGCGGTGCAGAACCTGGTGGGCGTGGCGCCGCTCAAGTTCGAGACGGCCGCGTCCGTCGCCGGCACCCTGGCCGACCAGGTCGAGCAGGAGCTGCCGGACGACTACCAGGCGCAGTTGTACGCGCGGCTGGCCGAGACGGGCACGGTGGAGGCCACCTCGGCCGTCGTCAACGCCTTCCCGGTGGACCGGCTCGTCACGGTGCTGGTCGGTGACGCCGCCCAGATCGAGGCGCCGGTGCGCGCGCTCGGCATCGGCGACGTGAGCGTCGTCGCCAACTGAGGTCGAACGGACCGGGCGGACCGAGCGACTGGGCGGACCGAACGGGCCGTACAGGACGAACGGGACGTGAACTGACGGCGTCCCGCAAGGGGTTTCGGTGGCTCGTCCACCGGAACCCCTTTTGTCCGTTTGGTGGAGAGGTTGCTTCTATGTCGCGTGACGTAGGTAACAATGGGGCTCGTGTGTTTGGTGATTGCCTGATGATCCGCCTAGCGTCGGCCGTGCTGTCCGTCAGTTGTCACAGCCGCACTCGCGGCACCGGACAGCGATCGCCGAGTCCCCGTCAGGCGCGAGCCTGGGGAGCCGGGGACCCACAGTCCCTGGGGTGAATCGGACCACCTCGCAAGAGGGGGCCCGTAGGAGACCTTCCTGCTCCGAACCCGTCAGCTAACCCGGTAGGCGAGAGGGAAGGAAAGGATCAACCCCTTCATGGCGTTCGGCAGCAGTCGTGCCTCTTCCGGCAAGCACCGTGGTTCCAGCCGTCTGAGCCGGAAGACCGCAGGCGTCGCCGGTATAGCCGCCCTCGCCGCCACCGGCGTCGCGGCCTCCCTCGCTGCCCCGGCCTTCGCCGCGGACAACCACAGCAGCAGCACTCCCCAGGACTCCGGCATGAAGGCCGTCGTCGTCGCCGACGACCTCGCCGGCGACATCGAGGCGCAGGCCGACGCCCAGCGCAACGCCGCCGACACGGCCGCCCTCAAGGCGCAGGCCGAGGCCGAGGCCAAGACGAAGGCCGCCGAGGCCCGGCGGATGGCCGAGGCGAAGGCCAAGGCCGAGCGCGAGGCCAAGGAGCGCGCGGACCGTGAAGAGGAGCGCAAGCGCCTCAACACCTTCGTCCTGCCGCTCGAGGGCTCGTACGTCAGCACCCAGTACGGTGCGGGCGGCAGCATGTGGTCCTCCGGCAGCCACACCGGCATCGACTTCCACGCGGGCGTGGGCAACGTCGTCCGCGCCGTGGGTGCGGGCGTCATCGTCGAGGCCGGCAACGGCGGCGCGTACGGCAACAACATCGTCATCAAGCACAACGACGGTACGTACACCCAGTACGCGCACCTCTCCAGCCTCAGCGTCTCGGCCGGCGAGCAGGTCACCGCCGGGCAGCAGATCGGCCTGTCGGGCGACACCGGCAACGTCAGCGGCGCGCACCTGCACTTCGAGGCCCGCACCGGCCCGTCCTACGGCTCGGACATCAACCCGCTGACCTACCTGCGGGCCCGCGGCGTCGCGATCTGACCCCGCCCGCACAGCAGCTTCCCGAAGGCCCCGGCTCCCCGAGCCGGGGCCTTCGTGCTGTGCGGCGGCGGGCGCGACGGGGAGCGTCCACCGGCCGCTCATTTCCGCCCGTCCTCGGAAAATATCGCGTGTTGCAATAGAGTCGCGAAATGGAATCTGCGGAAACGGTATTCGGTGGAGGTCCGGTCTTGCGAATTCCCGCGCACGCGGTATGTACGGCGATCCGCGACGACATCGTCTCCGGGGTCTTCGGCCCGGGCGCACGGCTCACCGAGGAGCTGCTCGCCCGCCGCTACGGAGTCTCCCGCGTCCCCGTCCGCGAGGCCCTGCGCACCCTGGAGTCCGAGGGCTTCGTCACCACGCGCCGGCACGCGGGCGCCTGCGTCGCCGAGCCGACCGCGCAGGAGGCGGCCGACCTCCTGGAGGTCCGGACGCTGCTGGAGCCCCTCGCGGCGGCCCGGGCCGCCCGGCGGCGCAGCGAGGCGCACCTCAAGGTGCTGCGCGGGCTGGTCAGGTTGGGCCAGGAACGGGCCAGGAGGGGCCAGGGGGAGGATCTACGGGCGCTCGGGGGGTGGTTCCACGAGACGCTCACCCAGGCCTCCGACAGTCCCGGGCTGATCGCACTGCTGACGCAGATGCGGCACAAGATCACCTGGATGTACGCCGTGGACGCCCCGGCGCGGCCCGTGGACTCCTGGGCGGAGCACGGCGCGATCGTGGACGCGGTGGCGCGCGGCGACGCGGAGCGGGCGCGCGCGCTCACCGCGGCGCACGCCGGTCGGGCGGCGGGGGCGCACCGGCTGCGCGTGAGGACTTCGCAACCTGCCGTAAACACGGCGAGCGGCCGACTTTAACAATTCCCGGATAGGAAGGATGGGGAGGATATTCCTGCGGTCGAGTACGGCCCGCTATTTCCGGTACGGAGAATTCCGCACCCTGCGAAAAAGCAGCGGAGCCGTGGCTCCCGGAATGCGGGGGCCACGGCTCCGCCGTGTGTGGTGCGTGGGGTCGGACCCGGGGGTCAGACGGTCTCGGGGAGCTCCTCGAGACCCTCGGCGACCAGCTTCGCCAGGCGGTCGAGCGCGGCGTCCGCACCCTCGGCGTCGGACGCGAGGATGATCTCCTCGCCGCCCTGGGCGCCCAGGCCCAGGACCGCGAGCATGGACGCGGCGTTGACCGGGTTGCCGTCGGCCTTGGAGATCGTCACCGGGACGCCGGAAGCGGTCGTCGCCCGGACGAAGATCGAGGCGGGACGAGCGTGCAGGCCCTCGGCCCAGCCGACGTTGACGCGGCGCTCTGCCATGGTGATGCCCTTCAGGTTCTTACGGTTGTCTAGACCAGTCTCTCACGGCACTCAGAATGCTCGGGCCGACGTTCGACCCCATTCGGCCTGCCGTTGGACCCTCCCCAGCTTGCACCGATGTGCCCCGGCCCGCCTAATGCGCCGCGCGCACGCGGCCCGCCCGTCCCCCGCCCGCCCTCCGTCCGGGACAGGGCCTAGGGTGGCCCCATGACCACCGCGTCGGACCCCTCGTACCCGGCCCACTGGGAAGCGGACGTCGTGCTGCGCGACGGCGGCACCGCCCGGATCCGGCCCATCACCACCGAGGACGCGGACCGCCTGGTCAGCTTCTACGAGCAGGTCTCGGACGAGTCGAAGTACTACCGGTTCTTCGCCCCCTACCCCCGCCTGTCCGCCAAGGACGTGCACCGCTTCACCCACCACGACTACGTGGACCGGGTCGGCCTCGCGGCCACGATCGGCGGCGAGTTCATCGCGACCGTCCGCTTCGACCGGATCGGCTCCGACGGCCGCCCCGCCTCCGGGCCCGCCGACGAGGCCGAGGTCGCCTTCCTCGTCCAGGACGCCCACCAGGGCCGCGGCGTCGCCTCGGCCCTCCTCGAACACATCGGGGCGGTCGCGCGCGAGCGGGGGATCCGCCGCTTCGTCGCCGAGGTGTTGCCCGCCAACGTCAAGATGATCAAGGTCTTCAAAGAGGTCGGCTACGAGCAGAAGCGTTCCTTCGAGGACGGCTCGGTCCACCTCACCCTCGACCTCGAACCGACCGCGGAGTCGCTCGCGGTCCAGCGCGCCCGCGAGCAGCGCGCCGAGGCCCGCTCCGTCCAGCGGCTGCTCGCCCCCCGCTCCGTCGCCGTCGTCGGCGCCAGCCGCACCGGTACCGGCGTGGGCGCCGCCGCCCTGCGCAACCTCCGCGACAGCGGCTTCGACGGACCGCTCTACGCGATCAACCGGGCCGTGACCTCCGACACCCTGCTCGGCGTACGGGCGTACCGCACCCTCGGCTCCATCGGCGAGCCCGTCGACCTCGCGGTGCTGGCGGTCCCCGCCGAACAGGTCCCCGCAGCGGTCGCGGACTGCGGCGAGCACGGGGTGCAGGGACTGGTGGTGCTCTCCGCGGGCTACGGCGAGAGCGGGCCCGTGGGGCTGGAGCGCCAGCGCGAACTGGTGCGCCAAGCGCGCACCTACGGCATGCGGATCGTCGGCCCCAACGCCTTCGGCGTGATCAACACCGCACCGGACGTCCGGCTCAACGCCTCGCTGGCCCCCGCGCCGACCCCCGAGGTGGGCCGGATCGGCCTGTTCACCCAGTCCGGAGCCATCGGCATCGCGCTCCTCGCCGGGCTGCTGCGGCGCGGCGAGAGCCTGTCCTCCTTCGTCTCGGCGGGCAACCGGGCGGACGTCTCGGGCAACGACATCCTCCAGTACTGGTACGACGACCCGGCCACCGACGTCGCCCTGATGTACCTCGAAACCCTCGGCAACCCGCGCAAGTTCACCCGCATCGCCCGGCGCACGGCGGCCGTGAAGCCGGTGGTCGTGGCCAGGGGCGGTCGCCACAGCGGGGTCACCCCGGCGGGCCACGCGGTCCCCGGCACCCGGCTGCCCGACGCCACCGTCTCGGCGCTGCTGCGGCAGGCCGGGGTGATCCGGGTGGACACGGTGACCGAGCTGGTGGACGTGGGCCTGCTGCTCGGGTCGCAGCCGCTGCCTGGCGGGCCGCGGGTGGCGATCCTCGGGAACTCCGAATCGTTGGGCGTCCTGACCTACGACGCCTGCCTGACCGAGGGGCTGCGTCCGTGGCCCCAGCTGGACCTCACGACGGAGGCGACCCCGGAGGACTTCCGGGCGGCGCTGGTGACGGCGCTGGCCGCCGACGCGAACGACGCGGTGATCGTCACCGCGATCCCGGCCGTCGGGCGCCAGGACCTGACGGACGGGCTCGCGGTGGCGATCCGGGAGGCGGTGCGGGAGGTTCCGGGCAAGCCGGTGGCGGTGGTGCACGTGGAGCTGGGGGCGTTGGCCGAGGCCCTGTCCGCAGCCACGAGCCTGCGGCCGGCGCCCCCGTCCACACCCCGCTCAAACGCCGCGGGGGCTGGAGCGTCCGCCTCAAACGCCGGCGGGGCTGGGGCGTCCGCCTCAAACGCCGGCGGGGCTGGGGCGTCCGCCTCAAACGCCGGCGGGGCTGGGGCGTCCGCCTCAAACGCCGGCGGGGCTGGGGTGTCCGCCTCAAGCGCCGGCGGGGCTGGGGTGTCCGCCTCAAGCGCCGGCGGGGCTGGGGTGTCCGCCTCAAGCGCCGGCGGGGCTGGGTTTGGCGCTGCGGGGGCGGGGTTTGGCGCCGGGCAGGGGGGATATCAAGCCTCGCCGGCGTTTGAGGCGAAGACCTCAGCCCCCGCGGCGCTTGAGCGGAGGAGGGAGCCCGCGGCATCTGAGCGGGGGAGGGAGCCCGCGGCGCCTGAGTCGGGGGCGGCGGCCGCGGCGCCTGAGCGGGGGCGGGTGCCCGCGTACCCGGCGGCCGAGCGCGCGGTGCGCGCACTCGCCGAGGCCGTCCGCTACGCGCACTGGCGCCAGGACACCGCCACCCCCGGCCGCGTGCCCGAGTTCGACGACATCGACGAGACCGGCGCGGCCGACCAGCTGGCCGACCTCCTCGCCAAGACCACGGGCGACGCCGCGCTGACCGTCCCCGACGACGCGGCCCGGGAGCTGCTCGCCCGCTACGGGATCCGCGTACGGCCCACCCTCCCCGCCCCCACCCCCGACGCGGCCGCGGCCGCCGCCCGCGCGCTCGGCTACCCCGTCGTGCTCAAGACCACCGCCCCGCACCTGCGCCACCGCGCCGACCTGGGCGGCGTACGGCTGGACCTGACCACCGAGGCCGAGCTGCGCCGGTCCTACGACGAGCTGACCGAGGCCCTCGGCAGCCCCGCCGAGCTGCTGCCGGTCGTCCAGGCCATGGCGCCGCGCGGGGTGGACACGGTCGTCCGGGCCGTCGTCGACCCCGGCGCGGGCGCCGTCCTCTCCTTCGGGCTGGCCGGGGTCGCCTCCGAACTGCTCGGCGACACCGCCCACCGCCTGGTCCCCGCGACCGATCGGGACGCCGCCGAGCTGATCCGGTCGATCCGGACCGCCCCGCTCCTCTTCGGCTGGCGCGGCAGCGACCCCGTGGACACCGCGGCGCTCGAAGAACTGCTGCTGAGGCTGTCCCGGCTGGTCGACGACCACCCCGAGGTGGTCGGCGTCTCCCTGGAACCGGTCGTGGTCGCCACCGAGGGCCTCTCCGTCCTCAGCGCCACCCTCCGCATCGCCCGTCCCCCCGCCCGCACGGACCTCGGGCCGCGCACCCTTCCCAGTTACTAGGCCCCGGTCGGCCAGCGGACCCGCCCGGGCAGGCCGAGGTGCCCCGTACGGGCCTTAGGATGGACCTCATGGCGAAATCCGGTACGACGACCCAGGGGCTGCGCGCGGCGATCGAGCGCAGCGGCTACTACCCGGCCCTCGTGGCCGAGGCGGTGGAGGCCGCCGTGGGCGGCGAGCCGATCTCGTCGTACCTGGTCCACCAGGAGACCACCTTCGACTCCAACGAGGTCCGTCGGCACGTCACCGTCCTCGTCCTGACCGGCAACCGGTTCATCGTGAGCCACACCGACGAGCAGGCCGCCGACGCCGGGTCCCCGTCCCCGTACGCGACCACCTCGACCGAGTCGGTCAAGGTCGCCGGGATCTCCTCCGTGGTGCTCAGCCGCGTCGTCGCCAACCCGGAGTCCTACACCCCGGGCACGCTGCCCCGCGAGGTCGTCCTGACCATCGGGTGGGGCGCGGTCTCCCGGATCGACCTGGAGCCCGCCGCCTGCGGCGACCCGAACTGCGACTCCGACCACGGCTACACCGGCAACTCCACCGCCGACGACCTCAGCCTGCGGGTCAGCGAGGCGGGTGACGGCCCCGAGGCCGTCCGTCAGACCCTCGCCTTCGCGCAGGCGCTCAGCGAAGCCACGGCGGCCACGACCACCCAGGCCGCCCGCTGATGACGTACTCCGCGCAGCAGAACTGGCAGGAGCCGGAGCTGCTGGACCTCTCCGGCGCGCCCGTTCCGCAGTACGGCAGCGGCTCGCTCGCCGATCTGCTGCCGACCCTGGCGGCCGGCCAGGGCGTTCCCGGGCTCACCGCGGGGATCGCCGAGCTGACCCCGGCCGACCGCAACTGCGTGTTCCTGATCGACGGGCTCGGCTGGGAGCAGATCAAGGCCCACCCCGCCGAGGCCCCCTTCCTGACCTCGCTCCTCGGCAGCTCGCGCGGTGGCACCGGCCGCCCGATCACCGCGGGCTTCCCGGCGACCACCGCGACCTCGCTGGCCTCCGTCGGCACCGGGCTGCCGCCCGCCGTGCACGGCCTGCCGGGCTACGCCGTGCGCAACCCGGCGACCGGCGAGCTGATGAACCAGCTGCGCTGGAAGCCCTGGACCCAGCCGAAGACCTGGCAGCCGTACCCGACCGTCTTCCAGCTGGCCGACGCCGCCGGGGTCGCCACCTCGCAGGTGTCCTCCCCGGACTTCCAGCACACCCCGCTCACCAAGATCGCGCTGAGCGGCGGCAGCTTCCACGGCCGGATCACCGGCGAGGACCGGATGGACCTCGCGGCCCTGCGCCTGGCCGCCGGCGATCGCTCGCTCGTCTACACGTACTACAGCGAACTGGACGGCGCCGGGCACCGCTTCGGGGTCGACTCCGACGCCTGGCGCGGCCAGCTGATGTACGTGGACCGGCTCGTCCAGCGCCTGGCCGAGCAGCTCCCGCCGCGCTCCGCGCTCTACGTCACCGCCGACCACGGGATGGTCGACATCCCCTTCGACGAGGACGCGCGCATCGACTACGACGAGGACTGGGAGCTGGGCGCGGGCGTGGCCCTGCTCGGCGGCGAGGGCCGGGCCCGGCACGTGTACGCCGTTCCGGGCGCGCAGGCCGACGTACTGACCGTGTGGCGCGAGGTGCTCGGCGACCGGTTCTGGATCGCGAGCCGTGAGGAGGCGCTGGAACTGGGCTGGTTCGGCCCTCCCGGAGCCTGCGACGAGCGGGTGCTCGGGCGGATCGGGGACGTCGTCGCCGCGGCCCACGCGCAGGTCGCCATCACCGCGTCCCGGACCGAGCCGAACGAGTCCGCGCTCGCGGGCATGCACGGTTCGATGACCGCGGCCGAGCAGCTCGTCCCGCTGCTCGAAGTGCGCACGCCCTAGCGGTCCCGGCCACCCCCGGCCGTCCTACTGCGCCTCCCGCTTCCCGCCTCCGGCCTGTCCCGCGTTCCGCCTCCCGCCCTCCCGATCTCGAAAGGTCCCGTACTTCGCATGCCCGAGCTGGCTTTTTTCTCCGGAACCATGGACTGCGGGAAGAGCACGCTGGCGCTCCAGATCGGGCACAACCGTTCGGCCCGGGGGCTCCAGGGCGTGATCTTCACGCGCGACGACCGCGCGGGCGAGGGCAAGCTCTCCTCCCGCCTCGGGCTGGTGACGGAAGCGGTCGAGGCCTCCGAGGGCATGGACCTGTACGCCTACGTGGTCGCCCAGCTCTCCAAGGGCGGCAAGGCGGACTACGTGATCGTGGACGAGGCCCAGTTCCTGGCGCCGGAGCAGATCGACCAGCTGGCCCGCATCGTCGACGACCTCGACATGGACGTCTTCGCCTTCGGCATCACCACGGACTTCCGGACCAAGCTGTTCCCCGGCTCGCAGCGCCTGATCGAGCTGGCGGACCGCGTCGAGCAGCTCCAGGTCGAGGCCCTGTGCTGGTGCGGCGCCCGCGCCACGCACAATGCCCGCACGGTGGCGGGGGAGATGGTGGTGGAGGGCGAGCAGGTGGTCGTCGGCGACGTCAACCGCTCCCCGGAGGTGGTCGGTTACGAAGTCCTCTGCCGTCGCCACCACCGACGCCGCATGACGAGCTCCGCGGCCCACGCCGGCGCCCTCTCCCCGGACGTCCTCCCGGTCCACCCCGCCTGACCCGTCACCGCTGCTTCCCCCGCGACCCGGGCCGTGGAGGGCGTCGCGGCCGACCTATCATGCGGTGATCATCACGGCATGGGGGGCGGCGCGTGAGCGCGTACACGGGTGGGAACGGTAGCGGTGGCAGAGCCGGGGGCGACGGGCGGCGGCGGGGGTGTGTCGGCTTTCTGCTGTTGCCGTTCCACCTCGCGGGGCGGGTTCACCGGCCCACCCGGCCCGACCGGCTCGTGGACCCGGCCATCGAACGGGCCCAGATCGCCCGTTCGCTCATCGGGCTGTTCGCCACTTTCTGGCTGCTCTACTCCTACCCCGTCAAGGATTCGGCCAAGGGCCTGCTGGAGGAGCGGCTGGTCGAACTGATCATCAGCGCCGGCCTGTTGTTGGTGCTCGCCCCGCTCGTGATCGGTGCGTTCGTGTGTTGTGCGCGGCCGCCCGGTCCGGCCTTCTACCGGCGCAGGCTGCGAGGGCCGCTGATCTCGTTGGGCGTGCTCCTCGCCAGCGCCCTGGTGTTCTGGGCGGGAGTGCTCCAACAGGGGCTGACGACCACGATGTTCGGGGCCGGCGCGCTCGGCATGCTGCTGGCCCCGATCCTCGGGTTCGTCGCGCTCTTCTCCTTCCCCTTCACGCTCGCGTCGGCCGCGCTCGCCGTGCACCACGCCTTCCGCACGGCCGACGTCCACGAGGTGCTGCCGCCGCTGATCTCACCCGTCCTGGTGTGGGGGCTGGCCGTCGTACAGGTCTTCGACGACGGGCCCGTCGACGCCCCGCTCCCCGTCCGGATCCTCTTCCTGCTCGGGCCGCCGCTGTCGGTGACCGCCCTGTCCGGCTGGGAGCTGCGCCGCTTGCGGGTGCGGTACGGGATCACCCTGCGCGCGGCCCTGGGGCGGACCGCGCCCGGGGTCAGCCCGCGGACGCGCCCGGCCGGACGAGGCTGAAGACCGCGCCCTCCGGGTCGGCGACCAGCGCGAGCCGGCCGAGCGGGGCGTCGTACGGGGCGTCGAGCACCCGGCCGCCCAGCTCCACGACCCGCGCCGCGGCCGCGTCGGGGTCGGCGACCTCGAAGAAGGTCATCCAGTGCGCGCCGCGCTCGTGGGGCAGCGCGCGGCCGACGCCGTGCACCGAGGCGACCGGCCGTCCGTGCAGGTGCAGGGTCAGGCGGTCGAGGTCGGGTTCGTCCGCGGCCTCGCCGTCGTGACCGAAGACCGTCTCGTAGAACTTGCCGACGGTCAGCGTCTCCTGCGTGATCAGCTCGTTCCACATCGGCGTGCCGGGGCCGCCGGCCGTCCCGGCGCCCATGTGGCCCTCGGCCTGCCAGATGCCGAAGATCGCGCCCGCCGGGTCCGAGCAGATCGCGACCCGGCCGGCGGCGCCCGCGTCGAGCGGCCCGACCGCGACGGTGCCGCCGCAGGCGCGGATGGCCTCCGCCGTCGCGTCGGCGTCGTCCGTGGCGAGGTACGTCGTCCAGGCCACCGGGAGCTGACGGTCCGACGGCATCTCGCCCATGCCCGCCACCTCGTGGCCGTCCAGCAGCGCCCGGACGTACGGTCCGAGCTGCGCCGGACCCGGGGCGTACTCCCAGCCGAACAGATCGGCGTAGAAATCCTCGGTGGTTCCGAGGCTGTGCACCATCAGGCTCACCCAGCACGGTGTGCCGGGAGTGCGCCGCGTCGCTCCCGCTGCCTCGGTCATGTCAGGTTTCTCCTCCGTCGTACCGCGCCCCGTGTCGGGGCTGATGTTTCCATCCGCGGCACGCTCGCGCGCCCCGACCGGGCCGCTTTTCCGGGTGCTGCGACAGAGATGACCGAAACACCACGGCCCGTCGATGTCCGGCTTGTTACGTGGGCCGACCGGGTGGGGAGGAGGATGTCCCGCATGACTGTGAAGCCCGTGAACTCCGCGATCCTCTCCGCGTCCGCCTTGATGGCCGAACTGGCGGGGGGTCGGCCGCCGGTCCTCCTCGACGTGCGGTGGCAGCTCGGTGGGCCCCGGCTGCGCGACGCCTACGCCGCCGGGCACCTGCCCGGTGCGGTGTACGTCGATCTCGATCAAGAACTCGCAGGTCCCGCGGGGTCGGGCGGTCGGCACCCGCTCCCGGATCCGGAGGCCTTCGGGGCGGTGATGCGGCGGGCCGGGGTCTCGGCCGGGACGCCGGTGGTCGTGTACGACGGGGGTCAGGGCTGGGCCGCGGCCCGGGCGTGGTGGCTGTTGCGCTGGACGGGGCACGGGGACGTCCGGGTCCTGGACGGGGGACTGGACGCGTGGACGGCGGCCGGGGGTGCGGTGACGGCCGAGGTCGTGGTCCCGGTGGAGGGTGATTTCAAGCCAAACCCGGGTGCGGAGGGTGGGGTGGGGCTGCTGGACGCCGACGGGGCGGCGGCGTTGGCCAGGGCCGGAGTGCTGCTGGACGCGCGGGCGGGGGAGCGGTACCGGGGGGACGTCGAGCCGATCGACCGGGTCGGGGGGCACATTCCGGGGGCGCTGTCGGCGCCGACCTCGGAGAACGTGGGGGCGGACGGGCTGTTCCTGGCGCCGGACGTGTTGCGGGCGCGGTTCGCGGGCCTCGGTGCGGGTGAGGAGGGGGTGGCGGTCGGCGTGTACTGCGGGTCGGGGGTGTCCGGGGCGCACGAGGTGCTGGCGCTCGAGGTGGCGGGGATCGGGGCCGCGCTGTACGCCGGCAGCTGGTCGCAGTGGTCCGCCGACCCCGCCCGGCCGGTGGCCACGGGCCCGACCCCGCAGTAGCCCCAGCGGCCCTCGGCCGCGCTCCCCGGCCCCGCCTCAACCTCCGGCGGGGCCGGGGTGGGCGCGCCCGGGCCGTGCCCCGACCTGCCCCGGCGGGGCTTGACCGGGTGCGTCCGGGCTGCGCGCCGCGATGCCTCCGGCGGCGCCTCAATCGCCGGCGGGGCTGGGGTGGGTGCGTCCGGGTTGCGCCCCGGGGTGCCTCCGGCGGCGCCTCAATCGCCGGCGAGGCTGGGGTGGGTGCGCCCGGCTTGCGCGCCGACCTGCCCCGGCGGGGCTGGGGTGGGTGCGTCCGGGCTGTGCGCCGACCGGCCTCCGGCGGCGCCTCAAACGCCGGCGGGGCTTGATTGGGCGCGCCCGGGTTGCGTGCCGTCCTGCCTCCGGTGGGGCAGGGGTGGGCGCGTGTGCGCTGGGGTGCCTCCGGCGGCGCCTCAAACGCCGGCGGGGCTTGATTGGGCGCGCCCGGGTTGTGCGCCGTCCGGCCTCCGGCGGGGCTGGGGTGGGCGCGCCCGGGTTGTGCGCCGTTCTGGCTCCGGCGGGGGTGGGGGCGGCTCGGTTCTGGCGTGGACGGGGTCGGCCCATCGAGCCTCGCCGGCGTTTGAGGCGCCGCCGGAGGCGGGATGGGCCGAGGGCCTGGACGATGGGTCGGGGTCCATCGAGCCTCGCCGCCGGGGTTACTCCTGTTTCTTGCGGCGGGTGCCGAAGACGATTTCGTCCCAGCTCGGGACGGCGGCGCGGCGGCCGGGGCGGACGCCGTCGGCCTCCGCCTGGCGGTCCGTCGTGCCCGTCAGCCGGTCCCGGTGCCCCGCCACGGTCCGCGGCATCAGGACGTCCGCGTACGCGGCCCCCGCACCCGTGCTCGCCGAGGCGGCGGGCGGTTGCTCCGCCACCGGCTCGTCCGGCTCCGGCGGCTCGACGGCGGACGGACGCTCCGGGACGACCAGGTCGCCCCGGAAGCTCGGCACCGCCTCCAGCAGGCTGGTGAGCGAATCCCGCTCCTCCTCCGGCTCCGGCGGGGGCGGCGGCGCGGGCCGCTCCATCTGCCGGTCCAGGGCGCGGTCCAGCGGCCGGTCCCGCGGCAGCCGCGCGATCCTCGGCACGAAGGGGAAGCTCGGCTCCGGCGTCGCCGGCAGGTCGTCCGACTCGCCGATCAGGGAGCGGGCCTCGTCGTCCACGGCCACGACCAGGCGGCGCGGGGGATCGTAGCTCCAGCTCGCGGAGTGCGGTTCGGCCGCGACCCGGTAGACCAGCAGGACCTCCCAGGTGCCGTCGTCGCGGCGCCAGGAGTCCCACTGGACGGAGTCCTTGTCGGCCCCGCGCAGCGTCAGCCGCTCCTGCACGGCCTCGCCGAGCTGGGGTCCGGTGTTGGTGTTCTCGCCGGGACGTCGCACGGAGGTCTTCCGGGCCCGCTCGGCCATGAACGCGCGCTCCGCGAGCACGGGGCCCTCGAAGCGGCGTACCCGGTCGACGGGGATGCCCGCGAGTTGAGCGACCTCCTCCGCGGAGGCACCGGCTCGTATCCGGGCCTGGATGTCGCGGGGGCGGAGGTGGCTCTCCACCTCGATCTCGATCTGGTTCAGGCGCGCGCGGTCGTTGCGCACGGCTGCCCGCAGCCGCTCATCGATCGGAAGGGTGTACTCCGTGCTGTCCGCAGCTTTGAGCACCAGTCGTGTGCCGTCATTGGAGACGGCCACGACACGCAGTTCGGGCATGGGGACCTCCCGGGTGGTGCCTGCCGACGTCACGTGCGTCGCTGCTTCCGCTAGTCGAGTGTGGCCTGCCCGGGTGCAGCCTGCCACAACCTTGCCGAGTTCATCCGGCGTGTCGGGCATGCGCCCTTGATCGCCGTTATGGCACGGTTACCTGTTGGCCACACACAGTGACCAGTCAGTCACTCTGCGCATCAGGAATCCGTGAGATTCCGTGGCATTGCCGGTTTCGAGCGCCGATTCTGCACCAGCCGGCCCCCTCTCCCGAGTCCGGACATCCGAAAGGAAGGACGGCCCCAGGGCTCGCCACAGTACTCCATTCGGGCCATGCGGGTGGACCGCCGCGCCGCCGAACTTGTCCAGGGCGGGGGGAGTTGAAAAGCCGTACTTCCGTACGCGCCTGGACCTCCTTCCGTTTTCAGGTGTCTTGCTTCACAGAATCACCAGAAATGGAACTATCTGTTTCGCTCGGGTGTCAGTAACTGCTGGAAGCACTGAAACGGACGGGATCCGGGCACGCAGAGGATGGGGATGGGTCACAAGACGACGCGGGGCATGGAGACGCTGGAGTCGATCGGGGGTGTGGAGGCGCCGGAGAAGAAGAAGCTGGATCTGAGTGCGGCTCAGGTGGCGGGTTCCTCCCTGGCCACCGTCGCGGCCGCGCTCCTCGCGTCGAAGCTCGGCGTGTACGGGACGATCCTGGGCGCGGGCGTGGTCAGCGTCGTCGCCACCGCGGGCGGTCCGGTGATCGGCCATCTCTTCCGGCGCACCGGCGACCAGTTGCGCGAGACCGCCCGGCCCCGGGCGCGGCAGGTGCCCGTCCTGGACGGGGACGCGTACGGCGGGGCGGGCGACGGTCGCGGTCCCGGAGCCGACGGGGCGCCCACCACCGTCATGCCCGCGGCCGGACCCGGCGGGGTGGCCACGACCGTCATCCCCGCCGTCGGACCCGGCGGGGTGCCCACGACCGTCATGCCCGCCGTCGGGCCGGGGGCCCCGCCGGACGAGGAGTTCACCCGGGGGACCGTCCACGGCACCCGGGTCCGCGGCTGGAAGCGCACGGCGGTCGCCGCGGGCACCGCCTTCGCCATCTCGCTGGGCGGCATCGCGGCGTACGAGGCGCTCTCCGGCGATTCGGTCGCGGACCGGCCCCTGTACACCGCGGTGACCAGCGGCTCCGGGAGCGGCGAGAAGAAGCAGGACCCGCCCGCGACCCCCGACGGGCAGCGCGGCCCGGGCGGCGGGGAGCGCCGGCACGACGAGGGCCCCGGGGCCGGGAGTTCGCCGAGCCCGTCCCGGTCCCACGGGGGCCAGGACCCCGGCCCCGACCCGAGCCCCTCGCACTCCGGCGGCCCGTCGCCGAGCCCCGACCCCTCGCGGTCCAAGGACCCGACGCCCACGCCGACGCCCTCCAAGTCCACGCCGAGCCCGGAGAAGTCCACGCCGCGGGGCGGCGGGGGCGGGGCGACCCCCTCCTGACCCCGGGTCAGTCGCCCAGTACCCGCCGCAGGTAGTCGTTGGCGAACACCCGGTCCGGGTCCAGTCGGTCCCGGAGCGCGGTGAACTCCCCGAAGCGCGGGTAGGCCCGCGAGAAGTACTCCGCGTCCCGGGTGTGCACCTTGCCCCAGTGCGGACGCCCGCCGTGCGCCGTGAAGATCTGCTCGGCGGCGGTGAAGTAGGCGTGGTAGGGCGTGCCCCTGTACATGTGCACCGCGATGTACGCGCTGTCGCGGCCCGAGGCGGTCGACAGGGGTATGTCGTCCGCCGGGGCCGTGCGCACCTCCACCGGGAAGCTGATCCGCAGGCCGGAGCGGTCGACCATCGTCTTCAGCTCCCGCAGCGCCTCCACGACGCGCTCGCGCGGAAGAGCGTACTCCATCTCGACGAACCGCACCCGGCGGGGGCTCGTGTAGACCTTGTACGGGATGTCCGTGTAGGTGCGCGCCGACAGGGCGCGGCTGGCGATCCGGGCGATGCCGGGGATGGCCGCGGGGACCGCGCGGCCCAGGGAGTTGACGACCTGGAAGATCCCGTTGGAGAGCAACTCGTCCTCGACCCAGGCGCTGACCGCGCCGGGCGGGGCGGCGGGGCCCTGGCTGCGGTTGTTGCGCTTGGTGTTGCAGTTGCCGGTGTGCGGGA
The DNA here is from genome assembly GCF_055565515.1 of Streptomyces sp. NPDC028419. Classification (NCBI taxonomy): domain Bacteria; kingdom Bacillati; phylum Actinomycetota; class Actinomycetes; order Kitasatosporales; family Streptomycetaceae; genus Streptomyces; species Streptomyces sp. NPDC028419. The sequence goes on from NZ_JBVHUE010000019.1 coordinate 164,422, forward strand.
ACCAGTAGAACTCGAAGTGCTCGTTCTCCGCGAAGTGCTGTTCGAACTCGGAGGTCACCCGGTCGAAGGGCATCGGCTCCTCGCGGGCCGTCAGGAAGAACAGCGGCTCCACGGCGAAGGTGAGCGAGGTGACGACGCCCAGCGCGCCGATGCCGAGCCGGGCGGCCGCGAAGACCGCGCGCTCCTCGTCGTTCCCCTTCTCCGAGCAGGTCAGCACCCGACCGTCCGCCGTGACCAGCTCCAGCGCGCGGATCTGCGCGGAGAGCGAGGCGGAGTCGCGGCCGGTGCCGTGGGTGCCGGTGCTGGTCGCCCCGGAGACGGTCTGCTCCATGATGTCGCCCATGTTGGTGAGCGAGAGGCCCTCCCGCGCCAGGGCGAGGTTGAGGTCCTTGAGGGCCGTGCCGGCCGCCACCGTGACCGTCCCGGCGGCCCGGTCGATCTCCCGGATCCCGGTCAGGGCCTGCGGGCGGATCAGGACGCCGTCGGTGGCGGCGGCCGAGGTGAAGGAGTGGCCGGTGCCGACCGCCTTCACCCGCAGGCCGTCCGAGGCGGCCCGGCGGACCGCCTCCTGGAGCTCCCCGACCGAGGTCGGGGTCACGACACGGGCGGGTGTCGCGCTGACGTTGCCCGCCCAGTTACGCCACGCTGCGGTCGGTGCCGTGCTGCTGCCCGGCCGGCTCCTGCCTGCTGTCCGCGCCGTCGGTGTGTCCGCCATCGCTAGAGGGCTCCTCCCCTTGCGCCGGCCTCATCAGCCGGCGGTAACCCGCGAACGCCACCGCCGCCGCGGCGCCCCCCGCCGCGATGGAGACGACGTAGCCGCTGCGCGCCCCGGAGGCGTCGATGACCCAGCCGGCCACGGAGGAGCCGACCGCGACACCGACCGCGAGTCCGGTGCTGATCCAGGTCATCCCCTCGGTCAGCTTCGCGCGCGGTACGTGCGCCTCGATCAGGGCCATCGTGGTGATCATCGTGGGAGCGATGGCGAGACCCGAAACGAAGAGCGCCACGGCCAGAAACGGAAGGTTCCCGGCCAGTAGGAGGGGGATCATACTCACGGCCATCGCACAAATGCCCAGCACCCACCGACGTTCGGCCTTGCCCTTGAGGTGCAGCAGGCCGAAGGTGATGCCCGCGAGGCAGGAACCGAGCGCCCAGACGGCCAGGATCACGCTGGCGAGGGGCTTGTGCCCCCGCTCGTCCGCGAAGGCCAGGGTGGCCACGTCGATCGAACCGAAGATCGCCCCCGTCGCGACGAAGGTGCCCATCAGCACCTGGAGGCCGGGGGAGCGCAGGGCGGAGGTCCGGTCGGTGTGCTCGTCGTGCGGGTGCGGCTCGGGCTCGGTGGCGCGCTGCGCCGTCAGCCACCACACGCCCACCAGCAGGCAGACCGCGGCGAGCAGCGGGCCCGCCTCGGGGAACCAGGTGGTGGACAGGCCGATGGCGATGATCGGGCCGAAGATGAAGCAGATCTCGTCGACCACGGACTCGAAGGAGTACGCGGTGTGCAGGCTCGGGGTGTCCCGGTAGATCGCCGTCCAGCGGGCGCGGATCATCGAACCCACGCTCGGTACGCAGCCCGCGAGGGCGGAGAAGACGAAGAGGGTCCAGTCCGGCCAGCCGTTCGCCGCGGCCAGCAGCAGCCCGGTCACGGCGAGGACCGCGAAGAGGGTGGCGGGGCGCAGCACCCGGCGCTGGCCGTACCGGTCGACCAGTTTGGAGACCTGGGGTCCGACCGCGGCGGCGGAGAGGGCGAGGGTGCCGGTGAGCGCGCTGGCGAGCCCGTACCGCCCGGTTATCTCGGAGATCATCGTGAGGATGCCGACGCCCACCATGGACAGCGGCATCCGGCCTATGAAGCCGGCGGCGCTGAACCCCTTGCTGCCGGGGGCGGCGAAGATCGCGCGGTAGGGACTGGGCAAGGTGCCCTCCGTAAGGGACGTCGGTGGCCCATACAGGTTACGACCGTCGGTGCGGTACCCGCAGGGGGAATCAAAAGGGACAACTTAGGCTGACCTTACCTGCGTGGAGCGGCGAGTTCGACGGGCGAGGTCGTTTCCCGGGCGGCGAGGGCGGGTGGCAGGATTCGAGGCATGTCAGACCAGCACCCCGCCGCCGCCCGCCCCACCGGTACCGGGCCCGCGCCCGCCGGCCCCGCCGCGCCCTACGACGCCCTGCTGCTGCTGTCCTTCGGCGGCCCGGAGGGCCCGGACGACGTGGTGCCCTTCCTGGAGAACGTCACCCGCGGACGCGGCATCCCGCGCGAGCGGCTGAAGGAGGTCGGCAAGCACTACTTCGGCTTCGGCGGGGTCAGCCCGATCAACGGGCAGAACCGCGAACTGCTCGCCGCGCTGCGCGAGGACTTCGCCGCGCACGGACTGGACCTGCCGGTCTACTGGGGCAACCGGAACTGGGCTCCGTACCTGGACGACGTGCTGCGTGAGATCGCCGTCGACGGGCGCCGCCGCGTCGCGGTACTCGCCACCAGCGCGTACGCCTCGTACTCCGGGTGCCGGCAGTACCGCGAGAACCTCGCCGACGCGCTCGCCAAGGTCGAAGCGGAGGGCCTGGAGCGGCCCCGGGTGGACAAGCTGCGGCACTACTTCAACCACCCGGGCTTCGTGCAGCCCATGATCGACGGGGTGCTCGCCGCGCTGGAGTCGCTGCCGCCGCAGGTCCGCGCGGGCGCCCACCTGGCCTTCACCACGCACTCCATCCCGGACTCCGCCGCCGATGCCTCGGGCCCCGTCGCGGACCACACGGAGCACGGCGAGGGCGGCGCGTACGTCAAGCAGCACCTGGACGTCGCGCGCGTGATCGCGGACGCGGTCCGGGCCGGGACCGGGGTCGAGCGGCCCTGGCAGCTCGTCTACCAGTCGCGCAGCGGCGCCCCGCACACGCCCTGGCTGGAACCGGACATCTGCGACCACCTGGAGGCCCTCCACGGGGCCGGCGCCCCGGCGGTGGTCATGGTGCCCATCGGCTTCGTCTCCGACCACATGGAGGTCCTGTACGACCTCGACACGGAGGCCACCGCCAAGGCGGCGGAGCTGGGACTCCCGGTGGCCCGCTCGGCCACCGTGGGCGCCGATCCGCGCTTCGCGGCCGCCGTGCGCGAGCTGCTGCTGGAGCGGGCGGCGGTGGAGCGGGGCGAGCCGGTGGAGCGCTGCGCGCTCGGACTGCTCGGACCGAGCCACGACCTGTGCGCGGTGGGCTGCTGCCCGGCGCGCGCGCCCCGGCCCGCGGCCGCGGGCGCCGACAGTCCGTACGCGGACGCGTGAGGAGCCTGCTGTGACCGCTGAGATCCCCGGCACCCCCGGTGCCCCCGTACTCGACGAACTGCTGGAGCTGGCCCTGGAGGCCGCCCGGCGCGCCGGCGCGCTCCTCAAGGACGGCCGCCCGGCCGACCTGGCGGTGGCCACGACCAAGTCCAGCCCGATCGACGTCGTCACCGAGATGGACATCGCGGCGGAGAAGCTGATCACCGGTCTCCTCGCGGAGCGCCGGCCCGCGGACGGGATCCTCGGCGAGGAGGGCGCGGACACGCCCGGCACCAGCGGGGTCCGGTGGGTCGTGGACCCGCTGGACGGGACCGTGAACTACCTCTACGGCCTGCCCAGCTGGGGTGTCTCGATCGCCGCCGAGTACCGGGGCGAGACGGTCGTGGGCGTGGTGGCCGCGCCGATGCGGGGCGAGACCTACCACGCGGTGCGGGGCGGCGGGGCCTGGACGGGCGGCGTCCGCCTGTCGTGCAGGCCGGCCGCGCCGCTGGACCAGGCCCTGGTGGCGACCGGGTTCGCGTACGTCCAGACGCGGCGCGCGCACCAGGCGGAGGTGGCCCGGCAGATCGTGCCGCTGGTCCGGGACATCCGGCGGGGCGGGTCGGCCGCGCTGGACCTCTGCGACGTCGCCGCGGGCCGGCTCGACGCCTACTACGAGCGCGGGCTGAACCCCTGGGACCTGGCGGCGGGGGACCTGATCGCCCGCGAGGCGGGGGCCCTGACGGGCGGCCGCCCGGGGCGGCCGGCCTCCGGGGAACTGGTCGTGGCCGGTTCGCCGGCCGTCTTCGCCTCGCTCCAGCCGCTGCTCGACGCGGCGGGGGCGTGGCACGACTGAGCTCCGCCGGCCGAGCGGTGCCCGCTTGAACGCCGTCCGGCCCCGGCGCGGAGCGCGCCGGGGCCGGACGGGACGGTCGGAGGGGGTGCGGGTCGGGGGCCGGGGCGCAGGCCCGGGCCGGTGGGCCGGTGGGTCGGTCAGGCGGCGGAGACGGAGACCTGTACCTGCACGCCGTGCTCGGCGGCGAGGCGCTGGAGGTCTTCCAGCTCGGCCTGCTCGACCTCCGCGAGGAAGTCGTCGCCCGCCTCGCGGGCCCGCCTGAGGTCCGTCTGCGTGCTCCTGATGCGCTGCAGGAGACCCGCGGTGAATGCGTCCATGGATGCGCCCCTTCTACGTGGGTCGGCGGCGGCGAGCACGAGGCGCGCCACTGGCATGGAGTGATCGGGGTGTTCTGACGTCCTCCCCGGCACCCTGGGCGCAGAAACCTCGTCAGGCCGGGGAATCCCCGGTCACCCCCCGCCGGAGCGGCTCAGGGGCGCCTTACAGCCGGTTTACGGCTGAAAGGGGCAGGATGGACGACGCAATACACGTGTGCCCTGAAGGGCTCGGAGGAAGGAAACGACGTGCGCGTACTCGTCGTCGAGGACGAGCAGCTGCTCGCCGATGCGGTGGCCACCGGACTGCGCCGCGAGGCCATGGCGGTGGACGTCGTGTACGACGGCGCGGCCGCCCTTGAGCGCGTCGGTGTGAACGACTACGACGTGGTGGTGCTGGACCGGGACCTCCCGCTCGTGCACGGCGACGACGTCTGCCGCAAGATCGTCGAGCTGGGCATGCCCACCCGGGTGCTCATGCTGACCGCCTCGGGCGATGTCAGCGACCGGGTCGAGGGCCTGGAACTGGGCGCCGACGACTACCTGCCCAAGCCGTTCGCGTTCACCGAGCTGACCGCCCGGGTGCGCGCGCTGGGGCGGCGTACGACCGTCGCGCTGCCGCCCGTCCTGGAGCGGGCCGGCATCAAGCTGGACCCGAACCGGCGCGAGGTGTTCCGCGACGGCAAGGAGGTGCAGCTGGCGCCGAAGGAGTTCGCGGTGCTGGAGGTCCTGATGCGCAGCGAGGGCACCGTGGTGTCCGCGGAGCAGCTGCTGGAGAAGGCCTGGGACGAGAACACCGATCCCTTCACCAACGTCGTGCGGGTGACCGTCATGACGCTGCGCCGCAAGCTCGGCGAGCCGCCGGTCATCGTGACCGTGCCGGGCTCCGGATACCGGATCTGATGAGGATGGCCTCGTCTCCGGCGCCGCCATCGGCGCCACCGAAACCGACCTGGGACCCCGGCCAGCCCGAGGGTCCCTTCCCTTGGCTCAGGCCGACGATCCGCATACGCCTCACGCTGCTCTACGGCGGCATGTTCCTGATCGCGGGCATCCTGCTGCTCTCGATCATCTACCTGCTGGCCGCCCAGGCCCTGCGGGAGGGCAACGGCCTCCCGTTCAAGATCGTGGGCGGGACGAAGGTCGAGGTCTCCAGCAGCACCTGTCCCGGCGTGCAGTCGATCGAGCAGTCGCTCGACCGCTTCAACCAGGTGATCACCGAGTGCGTCAACGTTCAGCGCAAGCACGCGCTGGACGACCTGCTCAGCCGTTCGCTGATGGCCCTGCTGGGCCTCAGCATCATCGCGTTCGCCTTCGGCTACGCGATGGCCGGCCGGGTGCTGTCGCCGCTCGGCAAGATCACCCGGACCGCGCGGCGCGTGGTCGGATCGGACCTGACCCGGCGGATCGAGCTCGACGGGCCCGACGACGAGCTGAAGGAGCTGGCCGACACCTTCGACGAGATGCTCGACCGGTTGGAGCGGGCCTTCACCGCCCAACAACGCTTCGTCGCCAACGCCTCGCACGAGCTGCGGACCCCGCTCGCGATCAACCGGACCCTGCTGGAGGTGCACCTCTCCGACCCGGGAGCACCGGTGGAGCTCCAACAGCTCGGCAGGACGCTGCTGGCCACCAACGAGCGCAGCGAGCAGCTCGTCGAGGGCCTGCTGCTGCTCGCCCGCAGCGACAACCAGATCATCGAGCGCAAGCCGGTGGACCTCGCCGAGGTCGCTTCCCGGGCCCTGGACCAGGCGCGCGTCGAGGCGGCGGGCAAGGGCGTGGAGATCCGCGGCGAGCGCGCGCTGGCGGTCGTACAGGGCAACGGCGTGCTCCTGGAGCGGATCGCCCTCAACCTGGTGCAGAACGCCGTCCGGTACAACGTGCCGGAGGGCGGCTGGGTCGAGGTCACCACCGAGGTGCAGCACGGCCAGGCGGTGCTCCTGGTATCGAACACGGGTCCCGTGGTTCCCGCGTACGAGATCGACAACCTCTTCGAGCCGTTCCGGCGGCTGCGCACCGAGCGCACGGGCAGCGACAAGGGGGTCGGACTCGGCCTTTCCATCGCGCGCTCGGTCGCCCGGGCGCACGGCGGCCGCATCCACGCGGAGCCGCGCGAGGGCGGTGGCCTCGTGATGCGTGTCACTTTGCCCATCTGAGACTTCATGCCCGTGTTCGCTCTTGGCTGAATGAAAGAGCGGCCACGGGGGTGGATTCTGTGTGATCGATCACAGTGCCGAGTGGGGGTCCCTGTACGTTCGGTGACCCCTGGGGCGGCCGGAAAGCCCGGGAAGTCCGGGTTTCCGGCCCCCCTGATGGCGGGAAATACACGGGGTGGCGCTCGTGCAAGGCGACCCCCGGACCGTGTACGGTCCCGGTCGTCATCCCAGCTGAACGCCGCCCATGGCGAGCGGCTGGGTGTCGATTGAGTAACAGACCTTGATGTGAGGCAAAATCTCCGCCTCAGGTCGGGCACAAGTCCGGCCTCTCGCGCGTTACGTGCGCTGAGACACCGCTAAATCCCAGAGGGGGAGAGCGAAAAATGGCAACGGACTACGACACCCCACGCAAGACGGACGACGACGTCGACAACGACAGCATCGAAGAGCTGAAGGCTCGTCGTAACGAGAAGTCGTCCTCGACCGTCGACGTCGACGACTTCGACGCCGCGGAGGGCATGGAGCTCCCCGGGGCGGACCTCTCCAACGAGGAGCTGGCCGTCCGGGTCCTGCCCAAGCAGGCCGACGAGTTCACCTGCACCAACTGCTTCCTGGTGCACCACCGCAGCCAGCTGGCGCGGGAGAAGAACGGCCAGCCGATCTGTCGCGACTGCGACTAGGAGCGTCGGCCGTGACGGGCTCGACGCCTTTTCGCAGGCTCCGCCTGCGAAAACAGCATGATGATCCGGTGGAAACGCACGAGGGGGCCACGGACCCGGCAACGGGTCCCGAAGCGCCCGGCGTGCCCGCCTTGCCCTCCGGGGCCGGAGGACTTGAGCCCTCGGCCACGGAGGCTGCCGAAGAGCCGCGGCGAGCCGCTACGGCCCGTCGGCTGGCCGCCGTCAAGAACGGGGTGCGCAAGGGCGGTGAGGGAGTCAGGGCCGCGGCCCTCTTCATCACCGACCGGATCATCGAGAACGCCCCGCGCGTTCCGGTGCGGGACCTCGCGACACTGCGCGCGCAGTTCCCGGACCTGGGTCCCGATCAGCTTGCCGACAAGCTGATCGCGGGCGCCGCCAACGCCAGCTCGACCGTCGGTGCGGGGATCGGTGCGGCGGCGATGCTGCCCGTGCCGCCCGCCATGCCGGCGGAACTGGCCGCGGAGATCACCGGTGTCGCGGCGATCGAGTTCAAACTGATCGCCGAGCTCCACGAGGTCTACGGCCTGCGGCCGCCCGGCACGCTGAAGGAGCGCAGCCTCGGCTACCTCACGGCGTGGACGGAGGAGCGGGGCGTGGACCTCTCCCGGCCCACCACGCTCAACGCCGCCCTAGGCGGCCAGATGAAGCGCGAGCTGCGCCAGCAGATCATGAAGCGGATGGTGCGGAACCTGCCGAACCTCATGCCCTTCATGGTCGGCGCGGCCGTCGGCGCGGTGATGAACCGCCGCGATACCCGCAAACTCGCCGAGAAGGTCCGCAGCGACCTGCGCGGCCGTGCCGTGCCCTGGAGCGCGCTCGCACAGCTGCCGCCCCTGGAGCAGCCCCTCCAGCCCCTTCCCGAGGCCACCAGGGCCGCCCTGGAGGGTCCCGGAGAGAGGCCGCACGGCTGAGGCGCCAGGGACCACCGGGATTCCCGTGCCGAGCGAGGCGACCGAGGCGACCCGATGGGTCGCGCCGGCCGGCCCCCGCGACCTACGAGCGGGCCGCCCGCAGCGCCGCCGCCAGTGCTTGCGGCTCCCGCGTCGAGACGTACACGTACGGCGTCGGGTCCGCGGGGTCGGTGACCTCCACGCGGACCGCCGTCGGCACGTAGCTGCGCATCAGCATGAAGGCGCGGTCATCCGCCTTGTACGTCCGCCAGGCGAGCGCCTCCTCGGCGTCCAGCACCTCGGGTTCCCCGAGGGCCGACACCGGGATCCGGGCGTCCCCGACGCTCAGCGCGCCGTTGACCACGCGGACGCGGGCGGACCCGTACGAGCTCACCCACGCCCCGGCCAGCGCCGTCCCGCCGACCAGCCCCGCCAGCAGCGGCAGGGTGCCCAGCGGCAGCAACATCAGCGCGCACGACAGACCCAGCAATACGGAGATGGCCCACCAGGCGCGGGGGGCGGTCAGTCGTTCGTCGTGGTGCGCGGGGGAGGGCTGCATGCCTCCAAGCTTGGCACGGGGCGACCCGTGGCCGGTGGCGCGGGTAAGGTCTGCGCCTGTGAGTGGACGAAACACAGCGTTGACGCCTCCCCCCGATGCCACGGCGCCGGTGCGGCACCCCGATGCCCCGGCACCCGGTGAGCTCCTCGGTGCGCACTACGAGCACTGTTTCGGCTGTGGCGAGGGGCAGCCGCACGGGCTCCACCTGGAGGCCAGGGCCGGCGAGGGCGTGCGGGTCACCGCCGAGTTCACCGTCAAGCCCGCGCACCAGGGCGCCCCGGGCCTCGCCCACGGCGGCGTGCTCGCCACGGCGCTCGACGAGACCCTCGGCTCCCTGAACTGGCTGCTGCGCGTGATCGCGGTGACCGGGCGGCTGGAGACCGACTTCGTGCGGCCCGTGCCCGTGGACACCGTGCTGTACCTGGAGGCCGAGGTCACGGCCGTCGCGGGACGGAAGATCTACTCCACGGCCGTCGGTCGGATAGGCGGCCCGCAGGGTCCGGTCGCGGTCCGTGCCGAGGCCCTGTTCATCGAGGTCAAGGTCGACCACTTCATCGACAACGGACGACCCGAGGAGATCCGGGCGGCGATGGCCGACCCGGACCAGGCCAAGCGCGCCCGCGCCTTCGAGGTGAACCCCTGATGTCCCAGAACTCCTTCGCGCCCGTCGACGTGCTGATCCGCCGCGTCGACCCCGAGGTGCCCCTGCCCGCCTACGGCCACCCCGGTGACGCGGGCTGCGACCTCGTCACCACGCGGGCCGCGGAACTGGCTCCCGGCGAGCGGGCCGTGCTGCCCACCGGCGTGTCCATCGCGCTGCCCGACGGCTACGCCGCCTTCGTGCACCCCCGCTCCGGACTGGCCGCACGCTGCGGGCTCGCCCTCGTGAATGCCCCGGGGACGGTGGATGCCGGGTACCGTGGGGAAATCAAGGTGATCGTGGTCAATCTCGACCCGCGCGAGAGCGTACGGTTCGAGCGTTTCGACCGCATTGCCCAGCTGGTTGTCCAGCGGGTCGAGAGGGTGCGCTTCCACGAGGTGGCGGAGCTTCCCGGCTCGGCGCGGGCCGAGGGGGGTTTCGGCTCCACCGGTGGTCATGCGGCCGTGGCCGGAACCGGCGCTGGTCAGCAGGGTGGGAATGGCTACGCTTCGGTCGTAACCGACCGGGAAGGACAGTGACGTGTTCGGACGTCGCAAGAAGAACGACTCCGTCAATGACGGGAGCGCGGCCGAGCAGGTCGACGGCATCGGGGCCGAGGGCCAGGACGTCGCCGACGACTCCGCCGCGAGCGAGCCGCGCAGGCTGAACCTGCCGCCGGCCCCGCGTCCGGACGGCCCCTGGGACGACTCCGAGGTCTCGGCTCCGGCCGAGGGCCGGGTCGACCTCGGCGGCATCCTCGTACCGGGTGTCGAGGGCATGGAACTGCGCGTCGAGGTCGCCGGGGACGCGATCGTCGCCGCGACCGTCGTGCTGCACGACAGCGCGGTGCAGCTGCAGGCCTTCGCCGCGCCCAAGAAGGAAGGCATCTGGGGCGAGGTCCGCGAGGAGATCGGCGCGGGCATCACGGCCCAGGGCGGCATCATCGACGAGGTCCAGGGCCCGCTGGGCTGGGAGCTGCGCGCGCAGGTCCCGGTTCCGCTGCCGGACGGCCAGACCGGCGCCCAGCTGGTCCGCTTCGTCGGCGTCGACGGTCCGCGCTGGTTCCTGCGCGGTGTGATTTCCGGCCAGGGCGCGGTGCGCCCCGAGGCCGCCGGGGTGCTGGAGCAGATCTTCCGCGACACCGTCGTGGTCCGCGGCGAGGGCCCGATGGCCCCGCGCGACCCGATCGTCCTGAAGCTGCCGAACGACGCCCAGATGGTGCCGGACGGCGTGCAGACGGAGGAGCAGGAGGGCTCGCGCTTCTCCGGCGGCATGGGCCAGCTGGAGCGCGGACCGGAGATCACCGAGGTCCGCTGAGCAGCGGGCGGACGCCTTCACGGCCGTGGGGGGGGGGGGGGGGGGGGGGGGGGGGGGGGGGGGGGGGGGGGGGGGGGGGGGGGGGGGGGGGGGGGGGGGGGGGGGGGGGGGGGGGG
>NZ_JBVHUE010000020.1:0-56948 GCF_055565515.1 Streptomyces sp. NPDC028419
CCTTCCCCCTCCCCCCCCCCCCCCCCCCCCCCACCCCCCCCAACCCAAACCCCCCCCCCCCCCCCCCCCCCCCCCCCCCCCCCCCCCCCCCCCCCGGGACCGTCGGCGAGCGGGGTGGTGCGCGGCGATCAGCCGAAGACCGGACCCGTGAACTTCTCGCCCGGACCCTGGCCCGGCTCGTCCGGGACCAGCGAGGCCTCGCGGAAGGCCAGCTGGAGCGACTTCAGGCCGTCGCGCAGCGGGGCCGCGTGGAAGGAGCTGATCTCGGTGGCGCTGGCCGTGACCAGTCCGGCCAGGGCCGTGATCAGCTTGCGGGCCTCGTCGAGGTCCTTGTGCTCGGAGTCGGGCTTGTCCAGGCCCAGGTTGACCGCGGCGGCGCTCAGCAGGTGCACGGCCACCGTGGTGATCACCTCGACCGCGGGCACGTCCGCGATGTCGCGGGTCATGGCGTCGTAGTCGGGAGCCTGGTCGGCTTCGGTGGTCTCGGGGGGCGTCGCGTCAGTCATGCCTTCACGATAAGCCGGGGTCGCAGGGGGTCGGGACCGGGCCCCCGCGGCGTCGGGTCCGTGCCCCGCGGGTGGCCCGTTCACGGCCGGGTTAGCGTCCGGGAAGAGCCCTTGCTATATTGAGGTACCAGACCGGCTGGATGCGCATGCGTCCGGCCCACAAGTGGAGGCTCCGTACTCCCACCTAGTCGTCCTCCGGACGGCAGGTCACCGGTCAAGGCAGTATCCATCGTTCCGTACGGACGATGGAAAGCCGCCTGATGCTGCGCCCCGCGATGTTGTGATGCGGTGGTGTTCCGGTATTTCCAAGGAGCCCCGCCTGTGTCCCGTCCCGGGGCATTTTTTGTGTTCCGGATCGGTTGGTCTCACGTCAGAGACGTTACGCGGCTGTCTGCCAGGCGGCCGTGTGGTGGTGCAACCGAGGAGGATCCATCAGCACCGAGCCCCGCATCAACGACCGGATTCGCGTTCCCGAGGTACGACTTGTCGGTCCGAGCGGCGAGCAGGTCGGCATCGTGCCGCTCGCGAAGGCGCTTGAGCTCGCGCAGGAGTACGACCTCGACCTGGTCGAGGTAGCGGCGTCCGCCAGGCCGCCGGTCTGCAAGCTCATGGACTACGGCAAGTTCAAGTACGAGTCGGCCATGAAGGCCCGTGAGGCGCGCAAGAACCAGGCGCACACGGTCATCAAGGAGATGAAGCTCCGGCCGAAGATCGACCCGCACGACTATGACACCAAGAAGGGTCACGTCGTCCGGTTCCTCAAGCAGGGCGACAAGGTCAAGATCACGATCATGTTCCGTGGTCGCGAGCAGTCCCGTCCGGAACTGGGCTACCGACTGCTTCAGCGTCTGGCTTCGGACGTCGAGGACCTCGGGTTCATCGAGTCGAACCCGAAGCAGGACGGCCGAAACATGATCATGGTTCTCGGTCCGCACAAGAAGAAGACCGAGGCGATGGCCGAGGCCCGTGAGGCGCAGGCCGCCCGCAAGGCCGAGCGCCAGGGCCTTTCCGCCACGGACGAGGGTTCCGAGGACGAGTTCCTCGAGGACGAGGCCGGAGTCGACGAGGTCCTCGCCGACGAGGCCACCGAAGCCGAGGCCCCCGCAGCCGAGGCCGCTCCGGCCGAGGGCGCCTCCACCGAGGCTCCTGCCGAGGCCTGAGTCCGGAGCAGCCCGCCCCGGACTCAACCGAAACTATTGACGCTCCCGCCAGCCTGGTTCTTTCCGGACCGGTGGGAGCGCCACCGACGAGGAGATAACGGCGCTATGCCGAAGAACAAGACGCACAGCGGTTCCAAGAAGCGCTTCAAGATCACCGGTGCCGGCAAGGTGCTCCGTGAGCGCGCCGGCAAGCGCCACCTGCTCGAGCACAAGTCGTCCCGTGTCACCCGCCGCCTGACCGGCACCGCGGAGATGGCCCCCGGCGACGCCGCGAAGATCAAGAAGCTTCTCGGCAAGTGACGTCTCTCCGCTCCCCGTTCGTGGGAGCGGGACGTCAGGACCGGGACCCCATCGAATTCGGGCCGTGTGAAGACAACCACGGCCCTGTTACAAGGAGCACAAAGTGGCACGCGTCAAGCGGGCAGTAAACGCGCACAAGAAGCGTCGGGCGATCCTCGAGGCCGCCAAGGGTTACCGCGGTCAGCGTTCGCGCCTGTACCGCAAGGCCAAGGAGCAGGTCACCCACTCCCTGGTCTACAACTTCAACGACCGCAAGAAGCGCAAGGGCGACTTCCGCCGGCTCTGGATCCAGCGCATCAACGCCGCTGCCCGCCAGAACGGCATGACGTACAACCGCCTCATCCAGGGTCTGAACGCCGCCAACATCGAGGTGGACCGCAAGATCCTCGCCGAGCTGGCCGTCAACGACGCCAACGCGTTCGCCGCGCTGGTCGAGGTCGCCCAGAAGGCGCTTCCGGCCGACGTCAACGCCCCGAAGGCCGCTGCCTAAGCAGTCCGTCCTTCACGAGCCCTCACCGGCTCACCGGCCCGCAAAGGCCACAGCCCGGACCCGCAGGCCTCGTGCCTGCGGGTCCGGTGCGTTTGACCAGCCGTTCTCCGCTGGTCCGAGCTGTTTCGATCCGTTTCGACCCGCAGTACGCACGGAAGCGAGCCGACCGCCATGGGTACCCCCGCCCCCGCCGAGCTGATCTCACCGCGATCCCCCCGGGTGGCCGCCGCCCGACGGCTCGCGCGCCGGAACTTCCGCACCAAGGAGCGGCGCTTCATCGCCGAGGGCCCGCAGGCCGTCCGCGAGGCCGCCGAACACCGCGGCGAGGCGGGCGCGACCCTGATCGAGCTGTTCGCCACCGTCGAGGCCGCCGAGCGCTACACCGACATCATCGAGGCGGCCCTGGCCGCCGGCGCGCGCGTGCACTACGCCGGTGACGAGGTGCTCGCCGAGGTCTCGCAGACCGTCACCCCGCAGGGCCTGGTCGGCGTCTGCCACTTCCTCGACACCTCCTTCGAGTCCGTCCTGGAGGCCGCCCCGAAGCTGGTCGCCGTCCTCGCGCACGTCCGCGACCCCGGGAACGCGGGCACCGTGCTGCGCTGCGCCGACGCCGCCGGGGCGGACGCGGTGATCCTCACGGACGCCTCCGTCGACCTCTACAACCCCAAGTCCGTACGGGCCTCCGTGGGCTCCCTCTTCCACCTGCCGGTGGCCGTGGGCGTCCCCGTCGAGCAGGCCGTCGAGGGGCTGCGCGCCGCCGGCGTGCGGATCCTGGCCGCCGACGGCGCGGGCGAGGACGACCTCGACGCCGAGCTGGACGCGGGCACCATGGGCGGCCCCTCGGCATGGGTGTTCGGCAACGAGGCCTGGGGGCTGCCGGAGGAGACCCGCGCACTGGCGGACGCCGTCGTGCGCGTCCCGATCCACGGCAAGGCCGAGAGCCTCAACCTCGCCACGGCCGCCGCCGTGTGCCTCTACGCCTCCGCCCGTGCACAGCGGGCTCCCGGAGGGTGCCGCTCCGTGACCCCCAGCTAGTAATGTGGCGCCCCGGGGGCGCCCGTCGCGGCGACCCCGACCGGAGATGTGGGGTACGGGTACATGACCGTCGGTACGAACAGCTCCCCGCGGGAGGCCACCCAGAGGGCGGCCCAGTCCGCGGGGCCCGGTGAGCCGGTGGCCGCGTCCCCGCTGGACGGCGGCGCACCCGCACCGGACGACACGCTCGGAGCGGGCTTCGGCATGCACCCCGACGACCTGCCCGACGGGCTGGTCGTCGCCGACCACGCGGGCCGGATCATCTGCTTCAACCGGGCCGCCGCGCGGATCACCGCCGTCGACCCCGGCAAGGCCCTGGGCGACCGGATCGAGCGGGCGCTGCCCCTGGAGGACCTCGAAGGCCGCCGCTGGTGGGCGCTGACCGACCCCTACGGGGGCCTGGCCACCCGGCGCGGCCAGCCCGAGCGCAACCTGCTGCTCCCCGGCGGCCGCGAGGTGCTGGTCTGCGCCCGCTACGTCCGTACGCACCCCACGGGACCGCTCAGCCACCTCGTGGTGAGCCTGCGCGGCACCGAGGCCCGGCGCCGCACCGAACGCAGCCACGCCGAGCTGATCGCCACCGTCGCGCACGAGCTGCGCTCCCCGCTCACCTCGGTCAAGGGGTTCACCGCGACCCTGCTGGCGAAGTGGGAGAGGTTCACCGACGACCAGAAGCGGCTCATGCTGGAGACGGTCGACGCCGACGCCAACCGGGTCACCCGGTTGATCGCCGAGCTGCTCGACATCTCCCGGATCGACTCGGGGCGCCTGGAGGTGCGCCGCCAGCCCGTGGACATCGCCACCGCCGTGGCGCGCCACGTCCAGGCGCTCACCGCGAACGGCCAGGCACCGGACCGCTTCCTCGTGCGGGTCGCGAGCCCCCTGCCCGATCTGTGGGCCGATCCGGACAAGATCGACCAGATCCTCGGCAACCTGCTCGAAAATGCGGTGCGGCACGGTGAGGGAACGGTCACCATCGAGGTGGCACCCGTTCCGGCCGGTGCGTCCGCGACCAAGAACGACAACGAGATGGGTACGGCCGTCACCGTGACCGACGAAGGCCCCGGCATCCCCGAGGACTCCATGCGCCGCGTCTTCACCCGCTTCTGGCGGGGCAGCAAGCGCGGCGGCACCGGTCTGGGCCTGTACATCGTCAAGGGCATCGTGGAAGCCCACGGCGGCACCATCACGGTCGGCCGCGGCCCCGGCGGCGGCGCCGAATTCCGATTTATCCTGCCCGTCGCCGCGCCGGCGTACCTCACGCAGTAACCCTGCGGAGCGTCTCGCCAGGCGGCCCACGGGCTCCTTCACCCCCAGCGACCTTTAGACTCGTCCTTTGGCACCTTTGTGTCCTTGTGCCGAGCGCGCCCTGCGTGTCGCGCGGGGGACCCACCAGCCAGCCATCGGAAGTACGGGAAGAGATGTCGGCACCGAACAAGTCGTACGACCCTGTTGAGGTCGAGGCACTGAAACCGGATGAGATCGAGCGCATGCGGGACGAGGCGCTCGCCGCCTTCGCGTCCGCCGGCGACCTCGACGCGCTGCGGGAGGCGAAGACCGCGCACATGGGCGACCGCTCGCCCCTGGCGCTCGCCAACCGCGAGATCGGCGCCCTGCCGCCGCAGGCCAAGGCCGAGGCCGGCAAGCGCGTCGGCCAGGCCCGCGGCGCCGTGAACAAGGCCTTCGGCGCGCGCACGGTCGAGCTGGAGGCGGAGCGCGACGAGCGCGTGCTCGTCGAGGAGGCCGTGGACGTCACGCTGCCTTACGACCGCGTCCCGGCCGGCGCCCGCCACCCCCTGACCACGCTGATGGACCGCATCGCGGACGTCTTCGTGGCCATGGGCTACGAGGTGGCCGAGGGCCCGGAGGTGGAGGCGGAGTGGTTCAACTTCGACGCCCTCAACTTCACCCCCGACCACCCCGCGCGCCAGATGCAGGACACCTTCTTCGTCCAGGGCCCCGAGGGCACCGTCGGCGACGAGTCCGGTGTCGTCCTGCGCACCCACACCTCCCCGGTGCAGGCGCGCACGCTGCTGGACCGCGAGCCGCCCGTCTACGTCGTCTGCCCCGGCCGGGTGTTCCGCACCGACGAGCTGGACGCGACGCACACCCCGGTCTTCCACCAGGTCGAGCTGCTCGCCGTGGACGAGGGCCTGACCATGGCCGACCTCAAGGGCACCCTGGACCACATGGTCCAGGCGCTCTTCGGCCCGGACATGACCACCCGGCTGCGCCCGAACTTCTTCCCGTTCACCGAGCCGTCCGCCGAGATGGACATGCAGTGCTACGTGTGCCGCGGCGAATCGGTGGGCAACCCCGACCGCCCCTGCCGTACCTGCTCCAGCGAGGGCTGGATCGAGCTGGGCGGCTGCGGCATGGTCAACCCCAAGGTGCTCGTCGCCTGTGGCGTGGACCCCGAGAAGTACAGCGGATTCGCCTTCGGGTTCGGCATCGAACGGATGCTGATGTTCCGCCACAACGTCGAAGACATGCGAGACATGGTCGAGGGTGACGTTCGTTTCACCCGGCCGTTCGGGATGGAGATCTGATGCGGGTCCCGCTTTCTTGGCTGCGGGAGTACGTCGACCTGCCCGCGGGCGAGACCGGTCGTGACGTACAGGCGCGGCTCGTCGACGCCGGCCTGGAGGTCGAGCGCGTCGAGCAGCTCGGCACCGGTCTCCAGGGTCCCCTGGTCGTCGGCCAGGTCCTGACCATCGAGGAGCTCGACGGCTTCCGCAAGCCGATCCGTTTCTGCACGGTCGACGTCGGCCAGGCCAACGGCACCGGCGAGCCCCAGGAGATCGTCTGCGGCGCGCGGAACTTCGCCGTCGGCGACAAGGTCGTCGTGGTGCTCCCCGGCGCGGTGCTGCCGGGCGACTTCGCGATCGCCTCGCGCAAGACCTACGGCCGCACCTCGCACGGCATGATCTGCTCGGGCGACGAGCTGGGCATGGGCGACGACGGTACGCACGGCATCATCGTGCTCCCCCCGGAGTACGAGGTCGGAACCGACGCGATCAAGCTCCTGGAGCTGATCGACGAGGTCCTCGACATCGCCGTCACCCCGGACCGCGGCTACTGCCTGTCGATGCGCGGCGTGGCCCGCGAGACGGCGACGGCCTACGGGCTGCCGCTGCGCGACCCGGCGCTGCTCGACGTCCCCGGCCCGAACTCCTACGGCTACCCGGTGCAGGTCTCGGACCCGCAGGGGTGCGACCGCTTCACCGCCCGTACGGTCGGCGGCCTCGACCCCGAGGCCCGCTCGCCGATCTGGCTGAGCCGCCGCCTGCAGAAGGCCGGCATGCGGCCGATCTCGCTCGCGGTCGACGTCACCAACTACGTGATGCTCGAACTCGGCCAGCCGCTGCACGCCTACGACCGCTCCCGCGTGGACGGTCCGATCGGCGTCCGGCGCGCGGAGCAGGGCGAGAAGTTCACCACCCTCGACGGCGTCACGCGCACGCTGGACGCCGAGGACCTGGTGATCACCGACAACAGCGGGCCGATCGGCCTCGCCGGTGTCATGGGCGGCGCCAACACCGAGATCGCCGACTCCGTCACGGACCCCGAGACCCTCCAGGTCTCGGGCACCACCGAGGTGGTCATCGAGGCGGCGCACTTCGACGCGCTGTCCATCTCGCGCACCGCCCGTCGCCACAAGCTCGCCTCCGAGGCGTCCAAGCGCTTCGAGCGCGGGGTCGACCCGCAGGCCGCGGCCGCCGCCGCGCAGCGCACCGTCGACCTGCTGGTGCTGCTCGCGGGCGGCACCGCCGAGGCGGGCGTCACCGAGCTCTCCGCACCCTCCGCGCCGCGCACCATCGCGATGCGCGCGGACCACCCGGACCGGGTGGCGGGCGTGGACTACGGTCGCGAGACCGTCGTGCGCCGCCTCCAGGAGGTCGGCTGCGACGTCTACGGCCAGGACGAGCTGGTCGTCACCGTGCCGTCGTGGCGCCCCGACCTCGCCGAGCCGAACGACCTCGCCGAAGAGGTCATCCGGCTGGAGGGCTACGCCAACCTGCCCTCCACGCTGCCGCAGCCCCCTTCGGGCCGCGGACTCACCGCCCGCCAGCGGCTGCACCGCCGCGTCGGCCGTGCGCTGGCCGGGGCCGGTTACGTCGAGGCGCTGAACTACCCGTTCCTCGGAGCCCAGGTCTTCGACCAGCTCCAGCTGCCGGCGCACGACGCGACCCGCCAGGTCGTCACCCTCGTCAACCCGATCTCCGACGAGGAGCCGGCCCTGCGCAGCACGCTGCTGCCGGGTCTGCTCGGCGCGCTGCGCCGCAACGACAGCCGCGGCAGCCACGACCTCGCGCTCTTCGAGACGGGCTCGGTCTTCCGGGCCGGTCCGCAGGCCGGCGTCGCGGTGCGGCTGCCCGTCGACCGTCGCCCGACGGCCGAGGAGATCGCGACCCTGAACGCGGCCCTGCCCGCGCAGCCGCGGTACGCCGCGGTCGTGCTGGCCGGTGCACGCGAGCAGGCCGGCTGGTGGGGCAAGGGCCGCCCGGCCGACTGGGCGGACGCGGTCGAGGCCGCCCGCTCGCTGGCCGCCGAGGCCGGTGCGGAGCTGGTCGTGCGCCAGGGCCAGTACGGTCCCTGGCACCCGGGCCGCTGCGCCGAGCTGATCGTCACCCTGGACGGGGTGGAGCAGGTCATCGGCCACGCCGGTGAGCTGCACCCGCGCGTCGTCAAGGCGCTGGGTCTGCCCGCCCGCACCAGCGCGATGGAGATCGACCTCGACCGCCTCGCGGCGGCCGGGGGCGAGGCCCTCCGGGCGCCCCGGATCTCCACCTTCCCGGTGGCGACCCAGGACGTCGCGCTGATCGTCGACGCGGCCGTCCCGGCCGCCGAGGTCGAGACCGCGCTGCGCAAGGGCGCGGGTGAACTCCTCGAATCGCTGCGGCTGTTCGACGTCTTCACCGGCGAGCAGGTCGGCGAGGGGAAGAAGTCCCTCGCCTACGCGCTGCGCTTCCGCGCGGCGGACCGCACCCTGACGGCGGAGGAGTCCACGGCCGCCCGTGACGCGGCGGTGGCCCTGGCCACCGAGCGCACCGGGGCGGTCCTGCGCGGTGCATAGCACCTGCTGACAGGTCTGTGAGGGGCACATCCGGATCACCGGAGGTGCCCCTCACTCATTTGGGTGAGAACCTCGGCGACCCGTGTCCAGCGCACCGGGTCGTGGACACAATCGTTCCGGCCGAGGGGAGGCACAGAGGATGATCACGCGCGGGCGGGTGCCCCACGTGCGCCGGGTGTGCGTCCTTGCCTGGGGCGGGGCCGCGGTGTCCTGGGAGCTGTCCTCGCCCGGACCGCTCGGCCCGAGCCTGGCCAGCTGCGCCGCCTTCCTGCTCCTGGCCACCGGGTGCGCGCTGCACATCCGCACGCGGCTGCTGGCCGAGCTGCGGCGCAGCCAGGAGATCGCGGGCGCGGTGCAGCGGGCCCTGCTGCGGCCGCTCCCGGCCCGGATCGACGGGCTGGCGCTGGCCGCGGCCCAACTGTCGGTCGGCGGCGACCTGTACGACGCGCTGCCCACGCCGTACGGGGTCAGGGTGGTCATCGGTGACGTGCGCGGGCACGGGCCGGGTGCGCTGGGGTTGGCCTCCGCGGTCCTGGGTTCCTTCCGCGAAGCGGCGTACGACGAGGCGACGCTGGGCGGGGTGCTGCGGCGGATGGAGCGGGCGCTGATCCGGCACGCGGGGGGCGAGCCGGAGGAGTTCGTCACGGTGCTGCTGCTCCAGATCGCGCCCGACGGCGGCCTGCTGGCCCTGAACTGCGGCCACCCCTGGCCGTACGTGCTGCGCTGGCTCCCGGTGCCCGAACCGTGCTGCGCCGGCTCCCGGGGCCGCGCCGCCCCGCACCCGCCGGCGCGGCCGCTCGGGGCGCTCGGTGGAGCCCCGCGCCCGGAGCGCGTCGGGCTGGAGCCGCTCGGCGGCGAGACGCTGCCGCCGCTCGGGGTGCTGCCCCTGCCCGGTCCGGGTGACCTGGCGGCGCGGCCGTGCGGCCGGCTCGCCCCCGGCGAGGTGCTCTTCTTACACACCGACGGGGTCGCGGACGCCCGTGACCGCGCGGGCCGCTTCTTCCCGCTGGCCGGCGCCGTCACCGAAGCGGCCGCGGCCGCCGCGCTCACGCCCGCGCGGCTGGTCGCGGGAGTGCACGCGGCGCTGCTGCGGCACACCGGCGGGCGGCCCGCCGACGACGTGGCCCTGCTGGTGCTGCGCAACGACCGGTTCGGCCCGGCCTGAGCACGGGCCCGACCGGGGTGTCGGGGTGCGCCGCCCGCCTGCCATGGAGTGTCGGGCAGACAGCAGAACGGGCGGCGCCAGTACGGGTCGTCGCACTGTTCGAGGGGGAGCCGACGACCCGGGCTACCTCTTTGGCGAGGCTCTTCAGTGAAGCGCCGCGGGGCACCCCTGCGGCAGGGTGCGCGGCGCATTTATGCGCGCATCCGGTTCACACCCCGTGTGAAGCGAGCACCCACTAACCTGAGAGCGACGAGCCCCGGGAGCGGCCCATGCAGCCCAACGCACTGCTCGATGCCCTCCTTGCCGAGGCGGGCATGTCCCACGCCGGATTCGCCGCACACGTCAACCAGGCCGGCCGCAGCCGCGGATTGGCCCTGCGCTACGAGCACACCGCCGTCGCCCGCTGGCTCAAGGGCCAGCGCCCCCGCGGCCAAGTCCCCGACCTGCTCTGCGAGGTGCTCGGCAGCCGCCTGCGCCGGCCGCTGTCGCTGGACGACATCGGGCTCGGCCTGCCCGGTTCGCCCGGCTCCGGTGGCGCCGCGGACGACGCCGGTCAGGGGTCGCCGCCCGGCACCCCGCTGGGCGGGTTCGTCGACCGGGCCACCGCCCTGTGGCGCGCCGACGGCCAGGCCCGCCCGCAGCTGTTGGCCGCCGGGGCGGTGTGCGGGACCCCGGCCGTCATCCCGGTCTGGGAGTGGGAGAACCCGCCGGAGGACGCGGACGTCTCGCGCTCGGGGCCCACCCAGGTCGGCCCCGAGCACATCGAGATCCTGCGGGCGGCCCGCGTGCACTACGAGCTGATGTACCGGCGGGCGGGCGGCGTGGCCACCCGGGAGCGGGTCGTGCGCTTCCTGGGCAGCGAGACCGCGCCGCTGCTGCGCGGGAGCTACCCCGACGCGCTCGGCCGGGGGCTCTACCGGGCCACCGGGTCGTTGGTGGCGGTGGCCGGGATCTGCGCGTACGACTCGGACGCCCACGGGCTCGCCCAGCGCTACTTCCACCAGGCCCTGCGGCTCGCGAAGGCGAGCGGGGACCGCGGCCTGGGGGCCTACGTGATCGCGCTGCTCGTCAACCAGTCCCTGCACCTGGGGGAGTTCCGCCGGGCGGTCGCCTTCGCGGAGGCCGCACTGCGCGCCGCCGGACGGCACATCACCCCGGCGCTCTCGGCCGACCTGCACGCGATGCAGGCCAAGGCTTACGCCCAACTCGGTGACGGGAGAGCCGCGTTGGAGTGCATCCGGCGCGCGGAGGCGGCCGCCGAGCGGATCCGGCCGGGCAGCGAACCGGACGAGACCGGGTACGTACAGCCCGGTCTGGTCAACGTGCAGGTGGCCGAGGCGCTGCTCGGCCTGGGCGAACTGGATGCCGCGTACGAGCAGGCGACGGCCGCCGTGGACACCCCGGCGCACGACCGGGGGCGGGTGCACCGGCTGGCCATCCTGTGCAAGATCCAGCTGCGCCAGGGGGAGGCCGACGGGGCGGTGGCGGCCGCGACCGAAATGGCCGAACGGGCCCGGGGGATGGAATCCCTGCGGCTGCGCGACCGGCTGCGCGCGGTCCGCGAACAGCTGCTGACCAGCGGATGTGCGGGGGCGCAGGAGACGGCGCACCTCATCGACGGGGCGCTGCGCGTTCCGCTGTGATGCTCGGAACTGCTGCCATGTTGCCACCTACTCGATCGAAAGGTGGCACAACCGTGCAGTGGATGAACCTGAGTGAGCAGACCGTGTACAAGAACCGTTGGTTCGACGTGAACCTCGCGGACGTCGAACTCCCCGACGGCCGGCACCTGGACCACTTCGTGATCCGGCTGCGCCCGGTCGCCGTGGCGACGGCGGTCAACGAGGCCAACGAGGTGCTGCTGTTGTGGCGCCACCGCTTCATCACCGACAGCTGGGGCTGGGAGCTGCCGGCCGGTGTGGTCGAGGACGGTGAGGACATCGCCGCCGCGGCGGCCCGCGAGATGGAGGAGGAGTCGGGCTGGCGCCCGGGTCCCCTCCACCACCTGATGACCGTCGAGCCCTCCAACGGGCTGACCGACGCCCGCCACCACCTCTACTGGGCGCAGGGGGCGACGTACACCGGCCATCCCGAGGACGACTTCGAGTCCTCGCACCGCGCGTGGGTGCCGCTCAAGCTGGTCCCGGACATGATCGCGCGCGGCGAGGTCCCGGCCGCCAACATGGCGGCCGGGCTCCTGCTGCTGCACCACCTGCGCCTGGGCTGAGCCCGGCGGATCAGCCGTACGGGTAGAAGCCCGAGCCCGTCTTGCGGCCCAGGCGGCCCGCGTCCACCATGCGCTGGAGCAGCGGGGGAGCGGCGTACAGGGGCTCCTTGAACTCGTAGTACATCGAGTCCGCCACCGAGGCCACGGTGTCCAGGCCGATCAGGTCCGCCAGCTTCAGCGGGCCCATCGGGTGGGCGCAGCCCAGTTCCATGCCGTTGTCGATGTCCTCGCGGCTCGCGATGCCCGACTCGAACATCCGGATCGCGGACAGCAGGTACGGGATCAGCAGCGCGTTGACCACGAAGCCCGAACGGTCCTGGGCGCGGATCGCGTGCTTGCCGAGCACGTCCCGGACCAGGGCCTCGGCCCGCTTGACCGTCTCTTCGCCCGTGGTCAGCGCCGGGATCAGCTCGACGAGCTGCTGCACCGGGGCCGGGTTGAAGAAGTGGATGCCGATGACCTGGTCCGGTCGCGAGGTGGCGACGGCCAGCTTCACCAGCGGAATGGAGGAGGTGTTCGAGGCGAGGATCGCGTCGGGGCGGGTCACCACCTGGTCGAGCACCTGGAAGATCTCGGTCTTGACCTGCTCGTTCTCGACGACGGCCTCGATGACCAGGTCACGGTCGGCGAACTCGCCGAGGTCCGTGGTGAAGGTCAGTCGGGCCAGGGTGGCGTCCCGCTCCTCCTCCGTGATCTTGCCGCGTTCGGCGGCCTTCATCAGGGAGTTGTGCAGCCGGGTACGGCCGATCTCCAGGGCCTCGCCGGTGGTCTCGGCAACCTTCACCTCGAGACCGCTGCGCGCGCACACCTCCGCGATGCCCGCGCCCATCTGGCCACAGCCCACTACGCCGACCAGTGCGATGTCGGTCGGGAGGGTAGAGAGGTCCGTCACATCGTGCCTTTCGCTGCTCATCCATCGCGGGTCCCCCGTCGTTGACAGTGGTAACTGCATTCCGGCGCCCGCCACGCCCCCCGACGTTACTCCCGACCTCGGGGCTGATGACGGCCCGGGGCGGGCATGCTGGGCGCACCGAGATCAATATCACTGTGCGGAACGGAGCGGACACATGGCGCACATCGGCCGACGGGGACTGCTGGCGGGGGTGGCCGGGGCGCTGGCCGCCGGGACGGTGACGACGGCCGCGGCGGCCCCGGCGGCGGCAGCCGCTGCGGCCCCCGCGCCCGGGGCCGCTGCCGCGCCCGCCCCCGGCGCCGCCTTCCGCGGGATGTGGGTGGCCTCCGTGGAGAACGTCGACTGGCCCTCGGCGGTGGGGTTGAGCGCCGCGGAGCAGGAGGCGGAACTGGTGTCCCTGCTCGACACCGCGGTCCGGCGGCGGCTGAACGCGGTGGTCCTCCAGGTGCGGCCGACCGCCGACGCGATGTGGCCCTCGGCGCTGGAACCCTGGTCGCAGTGGTTGACCGGGCGCCAGGGCGGGGACCCGGGCTGGGACCCGCTGGGTACGGCCGTGGCCCGGGCGCACGAGCGCGGGCTGGAGCTGCACGCCTGGTTCAACCCGTACCGGGTGGCCAACCACGCGAACGCCTCCCTGTTGGTCCCCGAGCACCCGGCGCGCCTCCATCCCGACTGGGTGGTCCCGTACGGCGGCAAGCTCTACTACAACCCCGGGCTGCCGCAGGTCCGGGCGTTCGTGCAGAAGGCGATGCTCGACGCGGTCCGGCGCTACCCCCTGGACGCGGTGCACTGGGACGACTACTTCTACCCCTATCCCGTGGAGGGCCAGTACTTCGACGACGACGAGGCCTTCGCCGCGCACGGCGCCGACTTCGCTTCGCGCGCCGACTGGCGGCGGCACAACATCGACGCGCTGGTGCGGGAGATGGGCGCGGCGATCGGGGCGACGCGGCCGGGCGTCCGCTTCGGGGTCAGCCCCTTCGCGGTCTGGCGGGGCGACGACGTCGACCCGCTCGGCTCGGCGACCCGGGCGGGCCTGGGCACCTACGACGACCTCTACGCCGACACCCGCCGCTGGGTCCGGGAGGGCTGGCTCGACTACGTCGCGCCGCAGCTCTACTGGCACATCGGGCACCCGCAGTGCGACTACGAGACGCTCGTCGACTGGTGGTCGCAGACGGTCCGGGGGACCTCGGTGGACCTGCTGATCGGCGAGGCGCTCTACCGCTGCGATCCCGACAGCCCCACCGCGGCCTGGCGGGACCCGGCCGAGCTGTCCCGGCACCTGACGGTCGCCGCCCGTTACCCGCAGGTCCGCGGCCACGTCCACTTCTCCGCGAAGCAGGTGGTCGCGGACCGCAACGGAGCGATGGCGGAGGTGGTCGCGGACCACTATCCGACGCGGGTGCCGCCGCGCTGATCGGCCGCCGTTGCCGGGCTCACTGGGGGTGTGCGTCCGGGTGGCGTACGACGCAGTCCGGCCCGGGGGCCATCAGCGCCTCGTGGCCGTCCTGGAACCGCACCCGGTAGGGCGGGGTTCCGTTGTCCCCCAGGACCTGGAGGATCTCGCCGACCTTGTCGTTCTGTCCGACGATCCTGCCGTGCTGCACCAGCTGGTCACCCTCGGTCGCGTGCATGCTGACCTCCCTCGGGCCGGTCCGGTCGGTGACAGCAGTTTACGGCGTTCCGGCCCTATTTGACCCGTTGGGTCAGGGCGATGCAGACGAGCACGGCGGCAGCCGCCACCGGCGCGGCAGGGGTCAGGTGCTCGCCCAGCAGGGCCACCGCCCACACCAGCGTGAGCAGCGGCTGGGCGAGCTGGAGCTGGCTGGCGCGGGCGGGTCCGATCTCGGCCATCCCGCGGTACCAGACGTACAGCCCGAGGAAGCTGGAGCCGGCCGCCGCCCACACCAGCCCGGCGATCCCGTGCCCGCTCAGGTGCACGGGCTCGGCGGCCAGCCCCAGCACCGACCCGGTCACGGTCAGCGGCAGGCACAGGACCAGTGCCCAGCCGATGACCTGCCAGCCGGGCATCGTCCGGGCCAGCCGGGCGCCTTCGGTGTACCCGGCAGCGCACACCAGCAGGGAGGCGAAGAGGTAGGCGTCGCCCGCGGAGAGGGCGCCGCCGCTCTGCGCGAGGGTGAAGCCGAGCACCACCGCGGCTCCCGCGACGGCGGCGGCCCAGAAGGTGCGCGACGGCCGGACGCCGGTGCGCAGCGCGGCGAGCGCGGCGGTGGTCAGCGGCAACAGGCCGACCACTACGGCGGAGTGCGAGGTGGTGGAGGTGCGCAGGGCCAGCGTGGTCAGCATCGGGAAGCCGACGACCACCCCGGCGGCGACCACGGCGAGGCCCGCCCAGTGCGCGCGGCCCGGCAGCGGGACCCGCAGCGCGAGGAGGAAGACGCTCGCGATGGCGGCGGCGAGGACGCTGCGCAGCGCGACGAAGGACCAGGGGCCGAAGCTCTCCATGCCCCAGACGGTGGCGGGGAAGGTGAGCGAGAAGGTGACGACGCCGAGGGCGGCGAGCAGCGTGCCGGAGGTGGCGCCGGACGCGGTGGCGGAGGTGGTGCCCGATCCGGTCGCTGGTCCGGCTCCCGGGTCCGTCTCGTGCTCAACCGCTATCGTGGCGAGGCGGGTAGCGCTATTCTGTGCTCTCATGTACGAGCGTAGCAGTGTGGCTGAACTGGTGGAATCCCTCAGATCCGAGTTGAACCGCTACTCGGTGGGTGGAAAGCTGCCGTCGAGCCGCTCCTTGGTCGAGCGGTTCCGGGTGAGTCCGGTGACCGTGTCCCGGGCCCTCGCCCAGCTCGCCGCCGAAGGGCTCGTGGTGACCCGGCCCGGCGCCGGGGCGTTCCGCTGCGCGCCGCGCGAGGCGGCCCCGGCCGCCACGGACACCTCCTGGCAGGAGGTGGCCCTCAGCGCGGAGGAGGGCGGCGAGATCGTGCCGCGCTCGGTGGACGCCTCCGGCGTGCTGGTCTCCCTCGCGGCCCCGCCGCCCGGGGTGATCGAGCTGAACGGCGGCTACCTGCACTCCTCCCTCCAGCCCGAACGGGCCCTCGCCGCGGCCCTGGCCCGTGCCGGCCGGCGACCCGGGGCCTGGTCCCGGCCGCCCGTCGAGGGGCTGACCGAGCTCCGCGACTGGTTCGCCCGGGAGATCGGCGGCCCGCTCACCGCCGCCGACGTGCTGGTCACCGCGGGCGGCCAGAGCGCGCTCACCACCGCCCTGCGGGCGCTGGCCCCGCCGGGTGCGCCCATCCTGGTCGAGTCCCCGACCTATCCCGGCCTGTTGGCGATCGCCCGCGCCGCCGGGTGCCGGCCGGTGCCGGTGCCGTGTGACGCGGAGGGGGTGCGTACGGACCTGCTCGCCGCGGCCTTCGAAGCCACCGGCGCGCGGGTGTTCGTGTGCCAGCCGCTCTTCCAGAACCCGAGCGGATCGGTGCTGGCCGACGCGCGGCGGGCCGAGGTGCGCCGGATCGCGCGGGCCGCCGGGGCCTTCGTCGTCGAGGACGACTACGCGCGCTCGCTCGCCCACGAGGACGCCGGACCGCTGCCCCCGCCGCTGGCCGCCGAGGACCCCGACGGGGTGGTGGTGCACGTGCGCTCCCTCACCAAGGTGGCCTCGCCCAGCCTGCGGGTGGGCGCGCTCGCGGCCCGCGGGCCGGTCCTGGAGCGGCTGCGCGCCATCCAGGTCGTGGACAGCTTCTTCGTGCCGCGGCCGTTCCAGGAGGCCGCGCTGGAACTGGTCGGCTCTCCCGCCTGGCCGCGTCACCTGCGGGCCGTCGGCGCCGAGCTGCGCCACCGGCGGGAGGTGCTCGTCGGCGCCCTGCGGCGCGAGCTGCCCGACCTGACGCTGCCCCACCTGCCCGTCGGCGGCTACCAGTTGTGGGTGCGGCTGCCCGACGGAGCGGACGAGTCCGCCTTCGTGGCGGGGGCGCTGCGGGCCGGGGTGGCGCTCACCCCGGGCCGCCCGTACTTCTGCGCGGAACCGCCGGGTCCGTACGTCCGCATGAGCCTCGCCGCGGTCGCGTCCGCCGGGGAACTGGCGGCGGCCGTCGGCAAGCTGCGCTGCGGGGTCGGTACGCAGGCTTGACCTCGGGCGACGCTCGCCGCACCATCGCCGCTATGCATGTTCGGGTCTCGCTCGTCACCGCAGCCCGTAGTTCCTCGCTGCTCGCCGAGCGCTTCGACGACGACCGCCCGCTCGACACCGTCGGCTGGCGGGCGGTGGAGACGGCCGCGCACGGACTCGTGCCCCTGGGCGCGGCCGAACTGCGCTACTGCTCGCCCACGGCACGCAGCCGCGCCACCGGTCGGGCCCTGGGCTACGCACCGCTCGCCCAGCCGGCCCTGCGCGACTGCGACATGGGGCGTTGGCGGGGGCTCACCCTGGCCGAGGTGGCCGCGCGCGAGCCGGGGGCGGTGGACCTGTGGTTGTCCGACCCGCGCGCGACCCCGCACGGCGGGGAGTCGCTGCTCGCCTTCATCGCGCGGATCGGGGCCTGGCTGGACACCCGGCCCGCCGACGACGGGGGAGCGATCGTGGCGGTCGCCGAACCGTCCGTGGTGCGCGCCGCCCTGGTCTTCGCGCTCGGGGCGCCACCGCAGACGTACTGGAACGTGGACGTCCGGCCGCTGTCCCCCCTTGTCCTTGGTCGCCCTCGCCGGATCCGCGGGGCGTTGGCACCTTTCGCTGGAGACGACCGTTTGACGCACTGACGGCGCCTCACCGGCAGGCGCCGCGCGTCCCTCCGGTGAAGGAGAAGAACCGTGGCGATCCGGCTCGGGCTCAGCCTGCCCCAGATGAAGCACTTCGACGTCGGCCGCGACGTCCCGGTGGTGGCGCGCGCGGCCGAGGCGGCCGGGTACGGGAGCCTGTGGGTCTTCGAGCGGATCCTCTTCCCCGAGCAGCCCCTGGAGGGGATGTACGGGATCCCGGGCCTGCCCTGGACGGAGAAGTACCGCTCGGTCGCCGACCCGTTGATCACGCTGACCCTCGCGGCCGCCGCGACCGGGCGGACCCTGCTGGGGACCAGCGTGCTCGTCGCCCCGCTGCACATACCCGTCCAACTGGCCCGGTCCCTCGCCTCCCTGGACGCGGCGAGCGGCGGCCGGGTGCTGGCGGGCCTGGGCACCGGTTGGTCGCGCGACGAGTTCGCGGCCGCGGGCGTGGCGCCCTTCGAGCGGCGCGGCGCGGTGCTGGACGAGCTGCTCGACGTGTGCGCGGCGGTCTGGGGTCCCGACCCGGTCTCCTACAAGGGCGAGTTGACGGTCATCGCCCCCGCCGGGATCGGTCCCAAGCCCGCCCGTCCGGTCCCCGTCTACCTGCCCGCCACGAGCCCGCGCGCCGCCCGCCGCCTGGTGGACCGGGCGGACGGCTGGATGCCGGTGGCCACCGGCCCGCAGGTGCTGGCCGGGGCCTGGGGGAGGCTGACGGACCTGGCCGCCGAGCGCGGTCGTACCCGGCCGATCGAGGTGTGCGCGCGGGCGAACGCGCTCTACACGCCGCACCCCTTCGAAGGGGCGGACCGGCGGCCCTTCCAGGGGAGCGTCGAGCAGATCGCCGAGGACGTCGCCGCGCACGCGTCGGCCGTCCCGCTGACCGACCTGCTCGTGGACCTCCAGGGCAGCGTGCGGGACGCGGCCGAACTGGCGGACGTGGCCGCCGAGCTGTACGCGGCGGTGCGCGCCACCGGGGCCTGATCCCGCGCCCGCCGGTCCTGTGCCGGTCCGGTTCCCCGCCGGTCAGAGGAGGGAGATGGGTCCGGTCGCCGTGGAGGGCAGGTAGATGCCGTCGATGCCGGCGTAGGTCGCCCGGTAGCCGCGCAGGATCTCGTCGAGCGGGACGTTCAGTCGGGCCGGTGAGTCGCAGCGGGCCGCGCCGTACTGGTCGGTGACGGCCGTGCAGAGGGTCTTGCCGCCGGCGGTGGTGAAGGTGACCGGGACCCCGTCCAGCCCGGCGGGGCCGTCGGCCATGCGGACGGTGGTGCTGAGGTTCCTCACGCCGAAGAGCAGGCCGTTCAGCTTGGCGGGCCCGGCGGTGGTCTCGGTGGCCACGGCCGGGCGGACCCGCTCGGGCAGGTCGCACGCCTGCTGCCCGAGATCGAAGACCTGGCCGGTGGGGCAGGGCAGCACAGTGGCGACGCCGTTCGCGCACTGGACGTAGAACCGCTGGTCCTGCGGGCGCGGCAGCCGGTTCGAGGCGCCGCAGTCCCCGGTCGCGGCGGCGGTCGCGGGGGCCGCGCCCGGTCCCAGCGCGAGTCCCAGGGCCACGAGTGCGCCGAGGGCCGAGCCGGCCAGGACCCGGCCGACGCGGCGTGCGATGGTGCGTGAGCGTGACACTGCTGCCCCCATGGATAGTGACCCTGTGTGATGAGATGAATGCAGAGGGGACTGTAGGGAGGGTGGGGCGGGGGTCGCAACGATCGATTTCAGGCCGGGCGCGTGGCGGATTCCGCTCCCGCGCGTGCGGCGGAACGGGTGGTCCGGCAGCCTCGGGCGCCGGACTTCCTGGTGGCGGGGCCGGCAGAATCGTTCAGTCGGTCCGGGCGGGTGGCGGCTGCGCCCCGGGTGGCCGGAAACGGCCCCCGGCGCACCACCCGGTCGACTGTCCGATGGATCAGATGTTCCCCTCGATGGCGTCCAGCGCCGTCTCCAGGCACCGGCAGAGGCGTTCGTCGAACAGGATCCGCTCGTGGGCGCGGCGGTCGTCGGCGAGCGCGTCCCGCAAGAGCGGTACGGCCGCGGCGGCCGGAGCGCCGATCGCGCCCAGGTGTCGCACGGCGGCCCCGGCCGGCTCCGTCAGACGGGCGTCCCGCAGGGGGGCCAGCTCCCGCAGGAGGACCGCCACCGCCGGCTCCGGGTCACCGGTGATCCGCCAGAACGCGCCCGCCGCCTCCATCCGGGTCCACGCACCCGGCGCGTCGAGCAGCGTCCGCACGTCGTCCACGTGCGCGGCGGCGGCCGGGCCGAGGTCGCCGAGGTAGCGCAGGACGGGCCCGCCGAGCCCCGCGCGGGCGAAGCTCCCGCACACCTCCAGGGCGAGCCCGGCGTCCCCGGTGACCCGCCAGTGGGCCCAGGCCGCGCTCTGGCGGCCGTGCCAGGGGTTCGCGGTGTCGGGCCAACCCTGCCGCGCGGGGCGCGTACGCCCCCGGGCGAGGTCGGCCAGGACGTCCGCGGTGGCCGCGCCGGCGGGCCCGATCCGGCCGAGGACCTCGCAGGCGCCGCGTGCGTACGGGCCCCCGAGCAGCGGCGCCAGCAGGGGCACGGCGGCTCCGGCCGGCGCACCCCACCGGCCCAGCAGGGCGAGGGCGCCCTCCATGGAGTGGCCGTCCGGCGCGGCACGCAGGCGGGTCAGGAGCGCGGGCAGCAGCTCCGCGGCCGGCAGCCGGGCCAGCGTCGGGGCGAACTCGGCGCCGAGCGGGGACCGGGCGGGGTCGGCGACGCGCGCCGTCAGCAGCGGGAGGGCGCGCCGGTCGTCGAGCCCGGCCAGGGCGACCAGGACGTGATCGGTGAGGGAGGGCGAGTAGGCGTCGGCCGACCGGTGGTGCCGGAGGAAGGCCGCGAGCCGATCGGCGTGCCCGTCGAGCACGCCCGGCCCGGCCTCCGCGAGCAGGTGCCCGGCCGCGCAGGCGACCATGATCTGGTCCTCCATGGCGAAGACGACCCGGTCCCACAGCTCCTGCGGCGGCCGACGCAGCTGCGCCAGGACCACGGCGACCTTCGCCATCCGCGTGTACCGCAGGTCCGCGGTCACCGCGAGCCGCCCCGGCCCGGGCCCCCGCCCGCGCAAGATCCTTCTCCACCCCATGGGCGGCACCCTAGGGGGGGCCGGCAAGATCCGGAAGGGACGGTCTAGCGGCCGCGCGGCTTGCCGCGCTTGGCGCCGCCCTTGCCGCCGCCCTTCGCGCCGCCCCCGGAGGCGCCGCGCGGGTTCTTGCCGGCGGTCGGCTTGCCGCCGCCGGGCTTGCGGCGGGCCGCCGCGGGGTCGGGGCGCTTGGCCTTCTTCGGCTGCGGCGGGGTCGGCGTGCGCCCCCGCGAGCTGTTGACCGTACGCCCGCGCACGATCCCGATGAACTCCTCCACCAGCTCGGGTGCCTCGTCCGCCTCCGGCCACGACAGCGCGACGCGCGACTGCGGCCCCTCCGTCAGCGTGCGGTAGGTGAGGTCCTTGCGGTGGTGCAGGCGCGCGAGGGACTGCGGTACGACGAGCACGCCGATCCCCGCCGCCACCAGTTCGATGGCGTCTTCCGTCGTCTCGGGGCGGGCGATCGCGGGCTTGCCCGGCAGCTGCTCCCAGTCGAGGGTGTCGTCGAGGGGGTGCAGCACGATCTCCTCGGCCAGATCGCCCGTGGACACCTCTTCGACCGCCGCGATCAGGTGGTCCTTGGGGATCACGACCACGGTGGTCTCGGTGTAGAGGGGGATCGCGCTGAGGCCCGTGCGGTCGATCGGCAGCCGCACGAAGCCCGCGTCGGCGCCGCCGTCGCGGAGCAGGGCGGGCGCCTCGCCGGGGGTCACCTGGACCAGCGTCAGCGGGACGTCGGGCAGCCGCTCGTTCCAGATCCGCACCCACTTGGTGGGCGTCACTCCCGGGACGTACGCGAGCCGGAACGAAGGGGGTGTTTCCGAGCCTGTCACCCGGCCAGGTTACCGGTCGTGGTCGGAGGTAGCGCACACGCTCGATACCCTTGACCCATGACGTCGCACCAGAACGCCCAGACCATGAAGCCCGCGACCGCGGCGAAGAAGCTGGGTGTGTACCTCGAGGCCACACCCGCCGAGTTCCAGGAGGGTGTCGTCTCGCGGGCCGAGCTGAGTGCCCTCCAGGCCGAGCCGCCCCAGTGGCTCCAGGACCTGCGCCTCAACGGTCCGCACCCGCGCCCCGTCGTCGCGTCCAAGCTCGGCGTCTCCATCGCCGGTCTCGCGCGCGGGGGCGTCACGGACGCCCTGACCACCGAGCAGATCGAGGCCATCAAGGCCGAGCTGCCCGAGTGGCTCCAGAAGGAGCGCGCCACGCAGGCCGATGTCCGCAAGGAGACGGTCCGCATCAAGGAGCGCAACGCGGAGCGCGCCGCGAAGGCGGCCGGCCAGGACTCCTGACCCCAGGGATCACCACCGGTGCCCCGGACCCGCGGCCCTGCCGCCGGGTCCGGGGCACCGCTGCGTGGTGCGGCGCCGCGACCGGGCGGGGCGGTGTCAGCGCGGCTGGTTGAAGCGGAGCATGTTGCCCGCCGGGTCGCGGAAGGCGCAGTCGCGGACGCCGTACGGCTGGTCGGTCGGCTCCTGGAGCACCTCGGCGCCCGCCGCCCGGATCCGTTCGAAGGTGGCGTCGACGTCGTCGGTCGTGAAGATCACGCCGCGGAGCATGCCCTTGGCCAGCAGTTCCGCCATGGCCCGCCGGTCGGCCGGCGAGGCGTTGGGGTTGGCCAGCGGCGGTTCGAGGACGACCTCCACGTCCGGCTGCTCGGGGGAGCCGACGGTGACCCAGCGCATCCCCTCGAAGCCGACGTCGTTGCGCACCTCCAGGCCGAGGGTGTCGCGGTAGAAGGCGAGCGCCTTGTCGTGGTCGTCGACCGCGATGAAGCACTGCGAGAGCTTGATGGTCATGACTGCGACGCTACGACGTGCGGCCGGACTCCGCCTCCGCGTCCGGCGCCGGTCGCGGCGGCCCGCTCCGGGAGGGGCGCGTGAGGATCTTGGCCACGCACGCGGGGATCGCGGCGCCCTCCTCGTGGCGGCGGGCCCGGTAGGCGCTGGGGCTCTCGCCGACCAGCTCGGTGAAGCGGGAGCTGAAGGACCCCAGCGAGGTACAGCCGACCGCGAAGCAGACCTCGGTCACGCTGAGGTCGCCCCGGCGCAGCAGCGCCTTGGCGCGCTCGACGCGGCGGGTCATCAGATAGCCGTACGGCGTCTCGCCGAAGGCCGCGCGGAAGCTGCGCGAGAAGTGCCCGGGGGACATCAGCGCGATGGCCGCGAGCGCGGGCACGTCCAGGGGCTCGGCGTAGTCGCGGTCCATCGCGTCCCGGGCGCGGCGCAGCCGTACGAGGTCCTCGATCGTCACGGGCCCAGCATCGCACGGGTGTCCGCCGCCACGGGGCCGATGTCCCCTTCGAGCAGCGTCTGCTCGATCGGGGGCCGGTCCCACAGGGCCAGGATCTCGTTGGCGACGTCCACCACGGGCAGGTGCTCCTCGTCCCGCACGGTGACGGCCGCGGCCTTCAGGGTGCGCGGGACGGCTCCGGCGTCCAGCAGGAGGCGCCATTCGCGTACGCCGACCGCCAGGAACTCCAGCGCGGGCAGGCCCGTGACCTCCAGCGGGTCCGCCAGGGTGCCGGGCGCCGCCGTGAGCGTGCGCAGGCGGGGCAGTCCGACGACCGGGGCGAGGGCGAACGGCGCGCCGTCGGCGTCCGGGACCTCGATGGTCAGGACCTCCAGGGCCGGATGCGCGGCCTCCTCGACGCTGCCGAGGCCGCCGGCGCAGACCTTCGCCGTGATCCCGGGCAGCCCCGCGGCGCGGTCGCGGGGCTCCTCCCGTACCCGGCCCAGCACGAAGTCGGTGAGGGAATCGGCCACCAGCTCGGCGCCGAGACCCTGCTCGTGGCCGATCAGCAGGACCTGCCCGAGGTGGCCGCCCGGGCCGGGCGTGAGGTCGATCGCGTACTCGTCGCCGCCGTTGCTCCCGAATCCGATCCAGCCCGGCGAACCGGCCAGGGGCTGCACCGCGGCGTCGGGTCCGGCGCCGATCGCCCGCCGGGCGCCGAGGCCCCAGCCGGTGTGGCGCTCCGCCGCGTCGACGGCCCGCAGGTCCGCCGGACCGCTCAGCTCGCAGCCGACCGCGTCGCCCGCGAGGTCGGCGCCCTCGAAGTCCTCGAACCAGTCCACCCGGGCCACCCGGTAGAGCGCCTTCAGCTCCTCGGACAGGGTGACGCCCAACCGCGCCTCGGCGGCGTCGATCTCCTCCCGCGTCGCGCCCACGGCGTCGGGCAACCGCTCGCGCAGCGTCCGCTCCAGCAGCGCCGGATCCGCCGACGGCGCCGGGACCGCCCCGGGCGTCGGGTCGGGACGGCGCAGCCACGGGGCGGGGAGGGAGCTCTCGACCAGGACGAGGACGCCCAGGTCGGCGTAGCCGACGGGCGCCTCCACGACGGGGCTCGGCCAGACCACGGCGAGCGTGGTCCTCCCGTCCGGCCGGACCTCCGCGCGGAAGGCGACCTCCTGGACGCGGCCGCGCGCCAGCGCCCGCTGCAGGTCCTCCACCGCGCTCCGCGCCATTTCGGACATCGCGCCCCGGTGGGCCAGGCTCCATCCGTGCTGCCCGACGCGTCCCGCCACCCGGGCCACCTGCCCGTGCCGGCGCCGCGGGTCCGCGGTCAGCACGAGGCGCAGGACCGGCTCCCAGGCCGCGAACTCGGACACCGACGACAAGGGGGGTCTGTGATCCATCATGATCAGACGGTACGGGGCGGTCGGCGGGTTCTCAGGGGCGGGGCAGTGATCGAAGTCGGGCAACAGGGCGCGTTCAGCGTGAACAGCGTCGGCTGGGAGCGCAGGCCGTTCCCCCTGGCCTTCAGCGTCCGCGAGGCCGACGGCCTGTGGCGGGTGCGAGCGAGCGCGGCCCAGGCCGGTGAGCTGGTCGACCTGCTCCTGGCCGCGGCGAACGACGCGGTGGCGGTGGTGGCGCTGGAGACCAACTCCTACCTGGACGCGGACGGGCACCCGCTGCGGCCCTCGCTCATCGCGGCCGACCTCGGGGTGCCCTGCGCGGTCCACCCGATCGGATCCTGGGCGGCCGGCTTCAACGGGCTCGGGGAGGAGTTCCTCGTGCTGGACCGCGACCTGCTGCCGCGACTGCTGGACGGCACCTGGTCGCCGTACGAGCTGGCCCTGATCGACCTGCCCGCCGGCCGGAGCGCGGAGCAGCTCGACGAGCTCGCCCTCGTGCTCGGCACGACCGGCGTCGACGAGCCGCTCCTGAGCCGCCTGGCCGGCTCCCGCATCTGGTTCTCGGGCCACGACGACTGCTACGCGTTCCTGGAGACGAGCGACCCCGCCCTGCCGGCCGCGGTCCTGGCGCGGCTGCTCACGCTGATGGCCGGCGCCGCCCTCGTCGAGGGCGAGCGGGAGCCCCTCCCGCGCGTTCCCGAGCCCGGCCCGGGGCTCGCCGAACAACTGATCGCCGCCGCGCCCCACTGGATCGGAGCCCTGGGCGAGGCCGCCGACCGCACGGGCGCCGAGCACCTGATCGCCATCGACCTGGCCGCCCTGCCCGCCCCCTGGCGCCTGGGCGAACCCTTCCCGCGGCGGGCCGACGTCACCGCGACCCTCGACGTGCGCCGGGGCACCTGGCAGCTCCGGTGAAAATCGCTGTCCGATCATCGGATCACGGTGATAGACATCCGACGTGGAAAAAAATCTTGAATTCCCGGCCCTGCTGCACCTGATCGACGAACGGTCGACCGCCTTCCGCGCCGCGGTCGCCGCCGCGCCCAGCCTCGACGCACAGGTGCCCACCTGCCCCGAGTGGACGCTGTTCGATCTGGCGCAGCACCTGGGCGGGGGCGACCGTTTCTGGGCCGCCATCGTCGGCGCGGGGCCCGCCGACGGTCCGCCGGCCGAGGCCGTCGCCGCGCGCGCCGCCCTGGAGCCGCCGCGGGAGCGCGAGGCTCTGGTGGCCTGGCTGGCCGCGTCGACGGAGCTCCTGCTGGGCGCCCTGCGGAAGGCGGGACCGGACGTCGACTGCTGGGCCTGGTGGAGCGGCCTGCAGACGCCGCGGAGCTCCGGCGGAGTCGCCCGGCACCGGGTCCAGGAGAGCGCGGTGCACACCTACGACGCCCAGCTCGCCGCGGGCGCCGCGCAGCCGCTGCCGACCGGGCTCGCCCTCGACGGCGTCGAGGAGTTCCTGTTCACCTGCGTCGCGTCGCGCGACGCCTGGCCGCACGAGCCCACGACCTTCGACTTCCACGCCACCGAGGGCCGCTCCTGGCGCCTCACGGTCGACGGCGACGGCGCTCGTTCCACCCGCATCGCCGAGCCCACCACGGCGCCCGGCGCCTCCGTCCACGGCACGGCCAGCGAGGTGATCCTCTACTTCTACGAACGCATCCCGGCCGCATCCGTGCGCATCGACGGAGACCCGTCCCTGCTCGACCTGCTCCGCGCCTGGGAACCGGACGCGTAGGCGCTCAAGGCTCCACCCCCCAGGGCGGCGTACGGACGGTCCTGGCGCAACCGCAGTGACAGCGGACCCGGTCGTTCCTACGGGCCGCAGGGCGCCGTGCCCATCGCTCTGGGGAGGGGCCCGCATCGGCTGGGCGAGATCACGTCGGGGCGCCGAGCGGCGGGTGCGCGAGCACGCGGGGCGCGTACTCGACCAGCTGGATGCGGCCGTCGAAGGTGCGGTGCTCGATCATGTCGAGGGCGACGTCCGGATAGCCGTCGTAGATGCGTTCTTCGCCCGTGGCCCCGGTGATCACCGGGAACATCACGACCCGGAAGCGGTCCACGAGTCCGGCTCGTAGCAGGGACCGGCTCAGGCCGAGGCTGCCGATCGTGCTGAGGAGCCCCGAGCCGCTCGCCTTCATGGCGCGGACCGCCTCCACGGCGTCGTCGCGGACGAGCGTGGAGTTGGCCCACGCCAGTGGCTCCTCCAGCGAGGAGGAGAACACGACCTTGGACGCTTGCGTGAGCGCGTCGACGGACGCTTCTTCCTCGGGCCTGAACTCGTCTTGGCCACTCGGGACCTCGCCTGCGGCGAAGCCCGACATGAGGCGGTAGGTGTTCGCTCCCATCAGATAGGTGGCCTCGGGCTGCTCCCCGAGCCATGCCAGGTACTCCGGGCCCTCAAGGCCCCAGAATCCGGGCCATCCCTCTCCTGACGCGTACCCGTCGAGGGAGGTGATGAAGTCGACGAGAAGCTCCGACATGGCGGTGTCCTTTCCTGGGGTGTCACGAGCTTGGACCGGCCGGGAGCCACAAACTCATCGGCCGCGCGGGAAGCGGCGCGAAACCCATGGCGCCGCAGGCCGAACGGACCGGCGGGGCGCCGCCCGCGGACGGCCCGGGCCGCTGGCCGGAGCTTTGCATAAACGTGCAGCGAAACGTATAGTCATGCCATCGACGAGGAGGGTCCGATGGTGGTTCGTGTTGCGGTGGCCGGGGCGAGTGGGTACGCGGGTGGGGAACTGCTGCGCCTGCTCCTGGCCCACCCCGAGGTCGAGATCGGCGCGCTGACCGGCAACTCCAACGCCGGAGCGCTCCTGGGCTCGCTCCAGCCGCACCTCGTGCCGCTGGCCGGGCGCACCCTGGAGGCGACCACCCCCGAGGTGCTCGCCGGCCGGGACGCCGCGCACGACGTGGTCTTCCTCGCCCTGCCGCACGGCCAGTCGGCCGCCGTCGCCGCCCAGCTCGGCGAGGACGTCCTCGTCGTCGACATGGGCGCCGACCACCGGCTGAAGTCCGCTGCCGATTGGGACGCCTTCTACGGGGCCCCGCACGCCGGTACCTGGCCCTACGGCCTCCCCGAGCTGCCGGGGGGCCGCGCGGCGCTGGAGGGGGCGAAGCGCATCGCGGTTCCGGGGTGCTACCCGACCGCCGTCTCCCTGGCCCTCTTCCCGGCCTACCAGGACGGGCTCGCCGAGCCCGAGGCCGTGATCGTCGCCGCCACCGGCACCTCCGGCGCGGGCAAGGCCCTGAGGCCCCACCTGCTCGGCTCCGAGGTGATGGGTTCCATGAGCCCGTACGGCGTGGGCGGCGGCCACCGGCACACCCCCGAGATGGTCCAGAACCTCTCGGCCGTCGCCGGGACCCGGGTCTCGGTGTCCTTCACCCCGACCCTCGCCCCGATGGCCCGGGGCATCCTGGCCACCTGCTCCGCCAAGGCCGTCCCCGGCACCACCGCCGAGTCGGTGCGCGCCGCCTACGAGAAGGCCTACGCCGACGAGCCGTTCGTCCACCTGCTCCCCGAGGGGCAGTGGCCCGCGACGGCATCCGTCTACGGTT
This sequence comes from Streptomyces sp. NPDC028419, assembly GCF_055565515.1. Lineage (NCBI taxonomy): Bacteria > Bacillati > Actinomycetota > Actinomycetes > Kitasatosporales > Streptomycetaceae > Streptomyces > Streptomyces sp. NPDC028419. Next base: position 27,871 of record NZ_JBVHUE010000020.1, read on the forward strand.
CCAACGCCGTTCAGGTCCAGGTCGCGTACGACGCGTCCGCGCAGCGGATCATCGCGATCAGCGCCATCGACAACCTGACCAAGGGCACCGCCGGTGGCGCGGTGCAGAGCATGAACATCGCCCTCGGGCTCCACGAGAGCTTGGGTCTTTCCACGATCGGAGTCGCACCGTGAGCGACGCACGTGCAGCCACTCGGCTGCGGACGACGATGATGCCCGCACCGGCGCGCCGCGCGGTCGGAGAAGCGAACGAGGAGATGCAGTGAGCGTCACGGCAGCACAGGGGTTCAGCGCGGCGGGCATCGCCGCCGGGATCAAGGCGAACGGCAACCCGGACCTGGCCCTCGTGGTCAACCACGGCCCGCGCCTGAGCGCGGCGGGCGTCTTCACCTCCAACCGCGTCAAGGCCGCCCCCGTCCACTGGTCCGAGCAGGTGCTGCGCGGCGGCACCGTCAGCGCCGTGGTCCTCAACTCCGGCGGTGCCAACGCCTGCACCGGCCCCCGGGGCTTCCAGGACACCCACGCCACCGCCGAGAAGGTCGCCGCCGTCCTCGGCGGCGAGCACAACGCCGGCGAGATCGCGGTGGCCTCCACCGGGCTGATCGGCGTGCTCCTGCCCATGGACAAGCTGCTGCCCGGCATCGAGAGCGCCGCCGAGGCCCTCTCCGCCGACGGCGGTGAGGCCGCGGCCGTCGCCATCAAGACCACCGACACCGTCCACAAGACCGCCACCGTCAGCCACGCCGCGGGCTGGACCGTCGGCGGCATGGCCAAGGGCGCGGGCATGCTCGCCCCGGGCCTGGCCACCATGCTCGTCGTCCTCACCACCGACGCCGACCTGGACAGCGCCACCCTCGACAAGGCGCTGCGGGACGCGACCCGCACCACCTTCGACCGGGTCGACTCCGACGGCTGCATGTCCACCAACGACACCGTGCTGCTGCTCGCCTCCGGCGCCTCCGGCGTGGACCCGGCCTACGACGCGTTCGCCGAGGCCGTACGGACCGTCTGCGACGACCTGGCCCGCCAGCTCATCGGCGACGCCGAGGGCGCCAGCAAGGACATCCGGATCGAGGTCGTGAACGCGGCCAGCGAGGACGACGCCGTCGAGGTGGGCCGCTCCATCGCCCGGAACAACCTGCTCAAGTGCGCCATCCACGGCGAGGACCCGAACTGGGGCCGGGTGCTCTCCGCGATCGGCACCACCAAGGCCGCCTTCGACCCGGACCGGCTGAACGTCGCCATCAACGGCGTCTGGGTCTGCAAGAACGGCTGCGTCGGCGAGGACCGCGACCTGGTCTCGATGAAGGACCGCGAGGTCCGCATCACCGCCGACCTGGCCACCGGCAGCGAGTCCGCGGTCATCTGGGCCAACGACCTGACCGCCGACTACGTCCACGAGAACAGCGCGTACTCCTCATGAGCGCCGGCGCCGGCAGTGCCCGCAAGCACACCGCCCTACCCAAGGCCGAGATCCTCATCGAGGCACTGCCCTGGCTGACCCGCCACAACGGCAAGATCGTCGTCATCAAGTTCGGCGGCAACGCCATGATCGACGAGGACCTCAAGGCCGCCTTCGCCCAGGACGTCGTCTTCCTGCGCCAGGCCGGCCTGCGGCCGGTCGTCGTGCACGGCGGCGGCCCGCAGATCAACGCCCAGCTCGACCGGCACGGCCTGGTCAGCGAGTTCAAGGCCGGCCTGCGCGTCACCACCCCGGAGGCGATGGACGTCGTACGGATGGTGCTCGCCGGGCAGGTCCAGCGCCAGCTGGTCGGCCTGCTCAACCAGCACGGACCGCTCGCCGTCGGCATGACCGGCGAGGACGCCCACACCATCACCGCCGTCCAGCACCGGCCCCAGATCGACGGCGAGAGCGTCGACATCGGCCGGGTCGGCGAGATCACCGCCATAGACACCGGCGCGATCGAGGCGCTGCTGGCGGACGGCCGGATCCCGGTCATCTCCTCCATCGCGCGCAGCGCCGACGACGACCACGTCTACAACGTCAACGCCGACACCGCGGCCGCGGCGCTCGCGGCCGCCCTCGGCGCCGAGACCCTGATGGTCCTCACCGACGTCGAGGGGTTGTACGCGGACTGGCCGAACAGCGACGAGGTCATCAGCCGGCTCACCGTCAGCGAGTTGGAGAAGCTGCTCCCGGAGCTGTCGAGCGGCATGGTCCCCAAGATGGAGGGCTGCCTGCACGCCGTCCGCGGCGGCGTCGGCACCGCCCGCGTGATCGACGGACGGGTCCAGCACTCGATCCTGCTGGAGATCTTCACCGACGAGGGCATCGGCACCATGGTCGTGCCCGACGCAGAGGGAGGGGAATCCGCGTGAGCGGGAACAGCTCGAACGAGGAGTACGCGGCGCGCTGGAAGGCGGCGCTCACCGACAACTACGGCACCCCCGCGCTCGCGCTCGTGCGCGGCGCCGGGGCCCAGGTCTGGGACGCGGACGGCAAGCAGTACACCGACTTCGTCGGCGGCATCGCGGTCAACGCCCTGGGCCACGCCCACCCGGCGGTCGTCGGGGCGGTCTCCGCGCAGATCGCCTCGCTCGGCCACGTCTCCAACCTCTACGCCTCCGAGCCGGTCCTCGCGCTCGGCGAACGGCTGCTCCAGCTCTTCGGCCGCCCCGGCAAGGTCTTCTTCTGCAACTCCGGCGCCGAAGCGGTCGAGGCGGCCTTCAAGGTCGGCCGGCTGACCGGACGCACGCACATGGTCGCCACCACGGGCGGATTCCACGGCCGCACCATGGGCGCGCTCGCCCTGACCGGACAGCCCGCCAAGCAGGCCCCCTTCCTGCCGCTGCCCGGCGAGGTCACCCACGTGCCCTACGGCGACGTGGAGGCCCTGCGGGCCGCCGTCACCGAGGACACCGCCCTCGTCCTGATCGAGCCGATCCAGGGCGAGAACGGCGTGGTCGTCCCGCCGGCCGGGTACCTGACCGCCGCCCGCGAGATCACCCGCGCCACCGGCACCCTGCTCGCCCTCGACGAGGTGCAGACCGGCATCGGCCGCTGCGGGCAGTGGTTCGAGCACCAGGCGCACGACGGGGTCGAACCCGACCTCGTCACGCTCGCGAAGGGGCTGGGCGGCGGTCTGCCGATCGGCGCCCTCGCCGCCTTCGGCCCGGCCGCCGACCTGCTCCGGCCCGGCCAGCACGGCACCACCTTCGGCGGGAACCCGGTCGCCTGCGCCGCCGGGCTCGCCGTCATCGACACCATCGCCGCCGACGGACTCCTGGGCCGGATCAAGGAGCGGAGCGAGCAACTGCGCTCCGGAATCGAGGGCGCCGGCGCGGGCGGGCGCCACCCGTTGGTATCCCATGTCCGCGGGGCGGGCCTCCTGCTGGGTATCGTGCTGACCGAGCCCCTCGCACCGCAGGTGCAGAAGGCGGCTCAGGATGCCGGCTTCCTGGTCAACGCGCCCGCCCCCGACGTCGTACGGCTGATGCCGCCGTTCGTCCTCACCGAGGCGGAGGCGGACGCGTTCCTCCGGGCCCTGCCCGGCATCCTCGACGCGGCCCACGGGGACGGATCCGGAGAATGAGACGACGATGAGTCAGGCGCAGGAACACGAGGCGAGCGGCCAGTCCGTTCCGCAGACCCGAACCGCCCGCCACCGCCGGATCGTGGACATCCTCAACCGGCAGCCGGTCCGCTCCCAGAGCCAGCTGGCGAAGCTGCTCGCCGACGACGGGCTGAGCGTCACCCAGGCGACGCTCTCCCGGGACCTCGACGAGCTGGGCGCGGTGAAGATCCGCAACACCAACGGCGAGTTGATCTACGCGGTACCGAGCGAGGGCGGCTTCCGCACCCCGCAGGCCCCGCTGGGCGAGTCGGCGAAGGAGGAGCGCATGCGGCGCCTCTCCGGTGAACTGCTGATCTCGGCGGAGGCGTCCGCGAACCTCGTGGTCCTGCGCACCCCGCCCGGCGCCGCCCAGTTCCTCGCCTCGGCGATCGACCAGGCCGAACTCCAGGCCATCCTCGGCACGATCGCGGGTGACGACACCCTGATGCTGATCAGCCGCGATCCCGCGGGCGGTCAGGCGCTGGCCGATCACCTCCTGCGTCTGGCGCAGAAGGAGGGCTGAGGGCGACCCTGGGGGGATGAGCCAACACCCCCTCTGGGCAGCGGTGTTCGAGGCCGCTGCCGTCGCCCTTGCCTGTTACGCCCTGCTCGGAGTGCTGTGGCGCCTGCGGGACCGGTCCGACCGGTCCGCGGCCGCGCTGCTCGCCACCGCGCCGCCCGATCCGTACCACGCGGTGGCCGTGGCGGGGCGGTCCGAGGACGTCCACCGGCCGGCGGTCGCCCGGCTGCTGCTCGACGGCTCCGTGGAGGTGGACGGGGCGGGCCGGCTGGTCGTCGCCGCCGGGGGGCCGCAGCACGGGCCTCGGGCCGACCCCGCGCCGGTGCACCCGCTGCCCGCCGCCGTCCTCGCCGCGCTCGTGCGCCGCGCCCGGCCCACGAGCACGGCGGAGCTGTCCGGGGACCAGGAGCTGCGCGCGGCCCGCGAGGCCTTCCTGGCCGCCGAGGACGCGAAGCACCCGCACCTGGCCGAGGTCCGGGACCGCGACCGGCTCGCCGACCTCGCGGTCCTGCTCATCATGGCGGTGGTCGCCTGGTACAGCTTCCAACTGGTGGTGCTCTCGCGGCCGGACACGCTGCGCGGGATCGTGCTGATGGGGACCTTCGTCCTCGCGGTGGCGGTCGGGGCCTGCGGCGCGCTGCTCGCCGCCATGGCCATGGTGCGGGTGTGGCCCAAGCGGCGCGATCCCTTCCGTACGTACTGCGCCGCGCTGCCCCCGCACCCGGACCTCCTCGCCCTGGACCCGGAGCTGCTGGCCCGCCTGGACCACCGGGAGCCGCGCCCGGTGGAGTACGACACCTGGGTGGACAGCGGCGGCGCGTTCTGAGCCACCGCCACCCGCGGGCGCCGGTGTCAGTACCGGGTCACGTCCAGCGGCCCCGACTCCGTGCCCACCGCGATGTGCGGCCGGCGTTCCGGCCGGGCCCAGCGCAGGATCGCGCGCATGGACTCCTCGGGAACCGACACGCATCCCGCCGTCGCGCCCTTGCCGTTGACGTGCAGGAAGATCCCCGCGCCGCGTCCGTGCACCGGCCGGTCGTAGTTGAAGCCGATGACCAGGGCGTGGGCGTACTGCTTCGCGTAGCCGACCAGGTGCTCCGCCTCGCCGGGCGCGCAGTCGGCGGGCAGGGGTTCCACCCACCGGTTGTAGTGGAAGGAGGTGTTGTCCTGACACCACCAGGAGCCGTCGCGGACGGGCCGGTAGGTGTACGCCGTCCCCACGGGCGCCGGCCGGATCCCGAAGGCGTACGGCAGGTCGTACAGGCCGGCGGGCGTGGTGTCGGTGCCCTGGACGCGGGTGGCGCCCTCGGTGAGGCCCCGCGCGCCGAACCGGGCGGGCGCCCGGCCCATCGCCACCCACCGCCCGGACCGGCGCTCCCACCAGGTCAGGCGGCCGGTGGTCGCACCGGCCGAGGGGGCGACGGCGGTGATCAGCTGGCTGCCGCCACCGGTGTCGGCGAGCCGGTCCGGCAGCGTGGAACCCCACGGCGGTCCCGACGCGGCGAGCAGCGAGGTGACGAACAGTGAGCCGAGGGCGAGGGCGGTTCGCAGCACATGTCAGACGGTACGCGGCGGGAGCGGCAACGGCAGTGCGGGCAGGCCGTCCAGGCTCGTCGCGATGAATTCCTTCTTCTCGCAGTACTGCGAGAACTCCTCGTCCGTCTTGCGGCCGAAGTACTCCGCGTGGAGGGTGCGCTCGCCCTGGTACTCCATGAAGGGGACGGCGTAGCCGCACACGTCGGAGATCCGCTTGGTCCGTACGACGATGATCGCGCGGGCGGAGGGCCCGTCGGCCGCGCCGAACAGGGCGATCAGCTCGCCCCACCGGGGGTCGTCGCGGAAGACCGCCTCGCCCTCGCCGTGCACGCGGACGATGTTGGGCGCCTCGGAGAAGGAGCACCACATGAGGGTGATCCGGCCGTTCTCGCGGACGTGGGCGATGGTCTCGGCGCCGCTGCCGCCGAAGTCCAGGTAGGCGAGGGTGTGTTCGTCGATGACGACGAGGGTGCCCGCGCGGCCCTTGGGGGAGAGGTTGACGTGGCCGTCGCCCGCCAGCGGAGCCGTCGCGGTGAAGAACATCGGCTGGGCCTCGATGAAGGCGCGCAGCCGGCCGTCTATGTGCTCGTGCAGTTTTCCCATGCGGTCAGTATCCGCTCCGCTCCAGGTCAGCCGCGGGGGAGTCCGAGGCGTGAACGCATCAGGCGCATGACGTGATCGCCGAAGAGCCCGGAGCAGCGCTCCAGCAGGGCGCCCACCTCCGGATCGCCGGCGGGCAGGGCCGGCGGGGCGTACGGCGACCACATGGCCCGGGCGTGCTGCTCCGCCCGCCGGCGCAGGCTCGGGTCCGGGTCGTCCAACAGGGTTACGGTGGCCCGCAGTCCGGCCACGCCGCCCCGCGCGTGCAACAGTCGGTGGGCGGCCCGCCGCTGCGACGGGGGACGTCCGGCGGCGAGCAGTGCGACGAGCGGGGCCTCGGGCAGCCGGTCGGCGCTCGGCAGCAGCGCGAGGGCCGCCTCGCGTACGACGGCCCCCGCCGGGTCCGTCAGCAGCGGGAACAGGGTGGCGGAGTCCGCCGCGTCGAGCAGTCGCAGCCCGGCCACCGCGCCGGCCCGCACCCCCGGCCGGTGGTGCGTCAGCAGCCCGCGCAGCAGCGACGCGTCCGCGCGCCGCCCGCACTCGGCGAGCCCGAGCGCGGCGCCGCCGCTCACGGCGGCGGGCTCGGCGCACAGCTCCAGGTAGCGGGCGCGGGGGTCGCCGCCGTCCTGGCCGACCAGCCAGCGGGCGCAGGCCCGTACGACGCCCGTGCGGTCGGTGAGGTGGGACGCGGCCTCGGACGCGCGGCCCGTGCGGCGCAGGGCGGTGACCCCGGCGGCCCGGACCTGGCCCGAGCGCGAGCCGAGCAGCAGGTCGACCACGGCGTCGGCGTCCGGCCCCGGCGCCCCCGCGGCCAGCGCGGCGAGCGCCCCGTCGGTCCACAGCCGGCGCAGCACCGGGTCGCCCTCGCGCGCGGCCGCCCGGGCCAGCTCCCGGGCCCCCGGGCGCCCGGAGTCCAGCAGCAGCCGCCCGGCGAAGCGGCGCGCGGCCGGGTCGCGGTCGCCCAGCAACGCCTCCAGCACCGCGGCGGGGGCATCGCCGAGGGCCGCCTCGAACAGCTGGCGGGCCCACTCGCCCCGCCCGCGCGCGCCGAGCCGCAGGACCAGCGGGGTGAGCGCGAGCAGCGTCTCGGCGGGGGAGTCGGCCAGCACCCGGGCGAGCAGCGCGCGGGCGCGGGTCCGTACCGGCCCGGCCCAGTCCGCACAGCGGATCACCACGAGCGGCAGCAGCGAGGGATGCGGCCGGGCCCCCCGCGCGAGCTGCCGCACCGCCTCCTCGCGCACCCGGCCCTCGGGGTGGCACAGCGCGGTGTGCGGCCGGGAGCGCAACAGCGCGGGCAGCGCGCCGTCCCAGCACGGGAGGCCCCGCACCCCCTCGTCGAGCGCGATCCAGGCGCCCGGGTCGGCGGGGTCGAGCACCTCCGTGAGCACCGCGCCCCGCGCGAGGTGCTCGGCGGCCTCGCAACCGGCCCGGTGCGTCCAGCGGTGGCGCGGCGCGGGCGCGGGCCGCGGCGCGGGCGGGTGAGCGTGGTGCGGCGCGCTCTGCGCGGGGTCCCTCATGCCCTGACCTTAGGCGGGGACGACCCCCCTGAGCAGCCGGTTTCCCGGCTCGTTGACGAAACATACGGAGTAGTGCATAGTTATGCCTGTCGTCAGATGCACCCTGTAAGGAGAAACCCGTGACCGAGCGCGTCGTACTCGCCTACTCGGGCGGCCTGGACACCTCCGTCGCCATCGGCTGGATCGCCGAGGAGACGGGCGCCGAGGTCATCGCCGTCGCCGTGGACGTCGGCCAGGGCGGCGAGGACCTGGACGTCATCCGCAAGCGCGCGCTCGCCTGCGGCGCCGTCGAGGCCGAGGTCGCGGACGCGAAGGACGAGTTCGCCAACGAGTACTGCCTCCCGGCGATCAAGGCCAACGCCCTCTACATGGACCGCTACCCGCTGGTCTCCGCCCTCTCGCGGCCGACCATCGTCAAGCACCTCGTCGCCGCCGCCCAGAAGCACAACGCGACGATCGTGGCCCACGGCTGCACCGGCAAGGGCAACGACCAGGTCCGCTTCGAGGCCGGCATCGCCGCCCTCGGCCCCGACCTCAAGTGCATCGCCCCGGTCCGTGACTACGCGATGACCCGTGACAAGGCGATCGCCTTCGCCGAGAAGGCCGACCTCCCGATCGCGACCACCAAGAAGTCCCCGTACTCCATCGACCAGAACGTCTTCGGGCGCGCCGTCGAGACGGGCTTCCTGGAGGACATCTGGAACGCGCCGATCGAGGACATCTACGAGTACACCTCGAACCCGGCGGTCCCGCGGGAGGCCGACGAGGTCGTCATCTCCTTCAAGGAGGGCGTCCCGGTCGCCATCGACGGCAAGCCCGTCACCGTGCTCCAGGCCATCCAGCAGCTCAACGAGCGGGCCGGCGCCCAGGGCATCGGCCGGATCGACATCGTCGAGGACCGCCTCGTCGGCATCAAGTCCCGCGAGGTCTACGAGGCCCCGGGCGCGATCGCGCTGATCACCGCCCACCAGGAGCTGGAGAACGTCACCGTCGAGCGCGAGCTGGCCCGCTACAAGCGGCAGGTCGAGCAGCGCTGGGGCGAGATGGTCTACGACGGCCTGTGGTTCTCCCCGCTCAAGCGCGCCCTGGACGGCTTCATCAACGAGGCCAACCAGCACGTCACCGGTGACATCCGGATGACCCTGCACGCGGGCCGCGCCGTGGTCACCGGCCGCAAGTCCGAGGAGTCGCTGTACGACTTCAACCTCGCGACCTACGACTCGGGCGACACCTTCGACCAGTCCAAGGCCCAGGGCTTCATCGAGATCTTCGGTCTGTCCTCGAAGATCGCCGCGCGGCGCGACCTCGCCTGAGGTCCGCTCGTCGCGCGGTACGCACGCGCAGTGCTTTGACGGCCTCCCCGGTACCTCCGCGACGGGGAGGCCGTCGTACACCCACCTCTTGAGGAGCAGTAGCTGTGAGCAGCAACAACGGTGACGTCCGGCTCTGGGGCGGCCGGTTCGCCGACGGGCCCGCCGAGGCCCTGGCGAAGCTGTCCGCGTCGGTCCACTTCGACTGGCGCCTCGCGCCCTACGACATCGCCGGTTCGCGCGCCCACGCCCGCGTCCTGCACAAGGCGGGCCTGCTCACGGCCGACGAGCTCCAGCGCATGTCGGACGGGCTGGACCGGCTCGCGGCCGACGTCGAGTCCGGCGCCCTCGTGGGCACCATCGCCGACGAGGACGTGCACACCGCCCTGGAGCGCGGCCTGCTGGAGCTGCTCGGCCCCGACCTCGGCGGCAAGCTGCGGGCGGGCCGCTCGCGCAACGACCAGGTCGCCACGCTCTTCCGGATGTACCTGCGCGACCACGCCCGGATCATCGGCTCCCTGATCGCGGACCTCCAGGACGCCCTCGTCGGTCTCGCCGAGACGCACGCCGACGTGGCGATGCCCGGCCGGACCCACCTCCAGCACGCCCAGCCGGTGCTCTTCGCCCACCACGTGCTGGCGCACGTGCAGTCCCTCTCCCGGGACGCGGAGCGGCTGCGGCAGTGGGACACCCGGACCGCGGTCTCCCCGTACGGCTCGGGCGCCCTGGCCGGCTCCTCGCTCGGCCTGGACCCGGAGCAGGTGGCCGCCGACCTCGGCTTCGAGCGGGGCTCGGTCGGCAACTCGATCGACGGGACGGCCTCGCGGGACTTCGTCGCGGAGTTCGCCTTCATCACGGCGATGATCGGGATCAACCTCTCCCGGATCGCCGAGGAGATCATCATCTGGAACACGAAGGAGTTCTCCTTCGTCACCCTGCACGACGCCTTCTCCACCGGCTCCTCGATCATGCCGCAGAAGAAGAACCCGGACATCGCGGAGCTGGCGCGGGGCAAGTCGGGCCGCCTGATCGGCAACCTCACCGGCCTGCTGGCCACGCTCAAGGCGCTCCCGCTCGCCTACAACCGGGACCTCCAGGAGGACAAGGAGCCGGTCTTCGACTCCTGCGACACCCTCGAGGTCCTGCTGCCCGCCTTCACCGGCATGATGGCGACCCTCACCGTCAACCGGGCGCGGATGGAAGAGCTGGCCCCGGCCGGTTTCTCGCTCGCCACCGACATCGCCGAGTGGCTGGTCCGCCAGGGCGTGCCCTTCCGGGTCGCGCACGAGGTCGCGGGCGAGTGCGTCAAGGAGTGCGAGGGCCTCGGCATCGAGCTGGACGAGCTCACGGACGAGCAGTTCGCGAAGATCTCCGAGCACCTGACCCCGGAGGTGCGCACGGTCCTCAACGTGCCCGGCGCCCTGGCCTCCCGCAACGGCCGCGGCGGCACCGCGCCGAGCGCGGTCGCCGTCCAGCTCAACGAGCTGAAGGCGGACCTGGTCATCCAGCACGCCTGGGCCGACCACAAGAACTAGCGCGCGCGTCCCGCAGGGGGCGGTCGGGGCACCCGCCCCGGCCGCCCCTCGGGCGTTGCGGTCCTACGCCGCCCAGTCGGCCAGCAGGTCGAAGTCCGCCCGGACCAGCCCGATCCGCTCGTCGACGCGCAGCAGCAGGGCGCGCGCCGGATGGTGCTGATCGACGTACTCCCGGTCCATCGGCGTGATGTCGTCGTCGACCCAGGCGAAGGGCCGGCCCCCGGCGTACTCCAGGACGTACTGCGTCTTCCAGAACGTCCCGCGCGGCGCCCTCCCGTGCATCTGCGGCCAGTCGATGAACGGCAGCCGGGGCAGCCCCAGGTGCGGGCCTATCCAGTCGTTGGCCTCGTCCTTCCAGGTCGTCGCCCAGACCAGCTCGTACGCGCCCGCCAGCGCCCGCAGCCGCGCGCCGTGGCCCGGATGCAGCCAGACCCGCAGCGGTTTCGCGTTCTCGGTCAGTGACCAGCCGGTGGGGCGCATGCGGTGGGTGGTGTACCCCTCGGGGCGGCTCTGGGGCTTGGCCGCGTAGGGGTTCAGCGGGCCGTCCACGTCGATCAGGAGCAGGGGCTTCTTCGTCATCGCGACAGGATTCCTTCCGTGCCCGCGCGGGGCACTCGAATATTCAATGAGACATGGACGTCTCATTCGGGTTAGGCTTGTCTCATGGCCATGGATCGTGACCAGGTGCTCCGCGCTGCGGCGGCCCTGCTCTCCCGCAAATCGACCGCGACGATGGACGAGGTCGCCCGCGCGGCCGGCATCGGCCGCGCGACCCTGCACCGGCACTTCGCCGGGCGCGACGCCCTCGTACGGGCCCTCGAAGAGCTCGGCATCCGCCAGTTCGAGATCGCCTTCGACGCGGCGCGCCTCGACGAGGGCAGCGCCGTCGACGCCCTCGGCCGCCTCGTCGCCGAGGCCGAACCGAACGCGCTGCTGCTGGCCTTCCTCGTCACCGAGAACCAGCTCTTCGAGGGCGACGAGGTCAACGAGGGCTGGGCCCGGCTCGACGCCCGGGTGTCCGCGCTCTTCCGGCGCGGCCAGCAGGAGGGCGACATCCGGATCGACCTGAGCCCCGCCTGGCTCACCGAGGCCCTGTACGGGCTGATCGGCACCTGCGCCTGGGCCGTCATGGACGGTCGGGTCGCGGCCAAGGACTTTCAGTACATGATCACCGAGTTGCTGCTCGGTGGCGCACGACGGAGTGTGGAGAAATGAGCAGAACCGAAGAGCTGAGCAGACGGCAGGGGACGGAGGACGGCAAGAGCCCCGGGCGCTGGATCGCGCTCTCGGTCCTCGTGCTGGCCGTCCTGCTGGTCGCGGTCGACGCCACCGTACTCGGTCTCGCCACCCCCTCCCTGAGCGAAGACCTCAAGCCGTCCGGCACCCAGCTGCTGTGGATCGGCGACGTCTATTCCTTCGTCATCGCCGGTCTGCTCGTCTCCATGGGCTCCCTCGGCGACCGCATCGGCCGCAAGAAACTGCTGCTGATCGGCGCCACCGCCTTCGGCCTCGTCTCGGTCCTGAACGCCTACGCGACCAGCCCCGAGATGATGATCGTGGCCCGCGCGCTGCTCGGCGTCGCCGGCGCGACGCTGATGCCGTCCACCCTCGCGCTGATCCGCAACATCTTCCACGACCCCAAGGAGCGCAGCCTCGCCATCGGCATCTGGGGCGCCACCGCCTCGGCCGGCGCGGCCGTCGGCCCCGTGGTCGGCGGAGCCCTGCTCCAGCACTTCTGGTGGGGCTCGGTCTTCCTCATCAACCTGCCCGTGATGATCGTCCTGGTCGTCGTCGGCATCAAGCTGCTGCCCGAGTCGAAGAACCCGGCGAGAGGCCCCTGGGACCTGCTCAGCGTCGCCCTCTCGCTCGTCGGCATCATCGGCATCGTCTACGCCGTCAAGCAGGTCGCCACGCACGGCCTCTCCTGGGAGGTCTGGGCGGCCGCGGTCCTCGGCGTCGCCATGCTCTACGCCTTCGTCCGCCGCCAGCACACCCTGGCCGCGCCCCTGCTCGACATGAAGCTCTTCAAGCACCGCGGCTTCTCCGGTGCGGTCCTCGCCGACCTGTTGACCGTCTTCGGCCTCTCCGGGCTGGTCTTCTTCCTCTCCCAGTTCCTCCAGCTCGTCCAGGGCCGCGAGCCGCTGGAAGCGGGACTGGCCGAACTGCCCGCCGCCGTCGGCGCGGTGGTCACCGGTCTGCTCGCGGGCCGCTACGCCCGCAAGTACTCCGTACGCGTCATCGTGGCCGGCGGCCTCGCCGCGATCGGCCTGGCGCTGGGCGCCCTCACCGTCATCAGCAAGGAGACCGGCTACCCGCTGCTCGGCGCCGCGCTGCTCGTCGTCGGCCTCGGCGCCGGCTTCTCCTTCACCGTCACCGCCGACGTGATCCTCTCCAGCGTGCCCAAGGAGCAGGCCGGTTCCGCCTCCGCGGTCTCGGAGACGGCCTACGAGCTCGGCGCGGCCCTCGGCATCGCCCTGCTCGGCTCCATCGTCACCGGGGTCTACCAGAGCTTCACGGCCCCCTCCACGGTGTCCCCGGCGCTCGCCGACGCCGCGCACGAATCCCTGGGCGGAGCCGTCGAGGTGGCCAAGGGGTTGGACCCGCACACCGCCGAGGTGATGGTGGCCGCGGCCCAGAACGCCTTCGTGGACGGACTGCGGCTCGCCTCCGGCGTCGGCGCGGTCGTCCTGCTCGCCACGGCCGCCGCCGCGTGGTTCCTGCTCAAGGGGCAGGAGCTGCAGGACGGCATCGAGCACTGACCCCGGGCGCGTCCCGATGGTCGAGCCCAAAGGGTGGTGTCGCGCGCGGAGTTGACACGACGATCACGCGCGCGACACCATCCCCGCGATGGAGCTCACCGATCTGACCCCGGCCGAACGTCGCGTCTGGGACGCCTTTCCGCGCGGCGAACGCGTCGACGTCCGCGCGGCCCCCGACGAGGACGCCGCCGACGGCGCGGCATGGGGCCCCGAGCGGACGGTACGGGCCGAGGTGCTGGGCGCCCTGCTGCTCGGCGGGACCGCGGCCGAGGGCCAGGTCGCCGGGCTCAACCTCAAGGGCTTCCGCATCACCGGCAAGCTCAACCTGAAGTACGCCGTCGTCGAGCACGCGATCCGGCTGCGCGGCTGCTGGTTCGAACGCAAACCCCTGCTGTACGGGGCCCAGTTGCGCGCCTTCGTACTGAGCGACTCCGCCCTGCCGGGCCTGACCGCCGCCACCGTCACGGTCGACGTGGTCCTGCGGCTGTCCTGCTGCCGGATCACCGGACCGGTCCGCCTCGCCGGGGCCCGGATCGCCGGCGGCCTCTTCCTCACCCGCGCGGTCATCGGCACCCCGCCCGCTCCCGCGGGGGAACCGCCCGCCCCGGCCGGCGAGCCCCCGGAGCCCCCGCTCCAGTTCAACCACGCCGACATCGGCACCGACGTCATCGCCACCGGCCTCACCGTCCACGGGCAGACGCGCATCAACGGAGCCACCGTCGGCGGCCAGATCAACCTCGAAGGCGCCCGCCTGCTCAACCCCGGCGGCGACGCCCTGTACGCCGAGACCCTGTCGGTGGGCACCGACGTCCGCGCCCGCGGACTGCGCGCCGAGGGCCGGGTCAACCTCACCGGCTCCCGCATACCGGGCCAGCTGGGCCTCAGCTACGCCCAGCTCGTCAACCCCGGCGGCACCGCCCTGCGCGCCTCCAGCTGCGCGATCGGCGAGGTCTGGCTGCGCTCCTGCGACACCGTCCAGGGCGCGGTGAACCTGCGCCGCTCCCAGTTCGACCTGCTCCACGTCGAGCCCGACAGCTGGCCCGCCACGGTCCGCCTCGACGGCCTGGGCTACGGGTCGCTGCGCCCGCACCTGCCCGCCGAGGAGCGGCTGCCGGCGCTGGAGCGCGAGGAGGCGGGCTACCTCCCCTTCGCCTACGAGCAGTTGGCCGCCGCCTACCGCACCGCGGGGGACGAGGTGGCCGCCCGTACCGTCCAGCTCGCCAAGCTCCGCCGGCACCGGCACACCCTGCCCCGGCACGCCCGGGTGTGGGGGCTGCTCCAGGACGTCACCGTGGGGTACGGCTTCCGGCCGCTGCGCGCGGCGGGCTGGCTCGCGGCCCTGCTGTGCACCGGGGCCGTCGCCTACGGGCTGCGGCCGCCGGCCCCGCTCAAACCGGGCGAGGCGCCCGAGTTCAACCCGGTCTTCTACACCCTCGACCTGATGCTGCCCATCATCGGCTTCGGGCAGGAGGAGGCCTTCGGTCCGCGCGGGTGGTACCAGTGGCTGTCGTACCTGTTGATCGTGACGGGCTGGGTGCTCGCGACGACCACCGCGGCCGGCGTCAGCCGGTCACTGAGCCGCCAGTAGCGCCCGGGGCCGCGCGCCGGCTCAGGCGGCCTTGGCCTTGGTCGCGTACATGTCGACGTACTCCTGGCCCGAGAGCCGCATGACCTCGGCCATCACCGAGTCGGTGACCGCGCGCAGCACGTACCGGTCGCGGTCCATGCCCTCGTAGCGGGAGAACTCCATCGGCTCGCCGAAGCGGACGGTGACCCGGCCCGGGCGGGGCATGCCCTTGCCGCCCGGCTGGAGCTTGTCCGTACCGATCATCGCGAACGGGACCACCGGGGCGCCGGTCATCAGGGTGAGCCGGGCGATGCCCGTGCGGCCGCGGTAGAGGCGACCGTCGGGGGAGCGGGTGCCCTCCGGGTAGATGCCGAAGATCTTGCCCTCTTCGAGGATCCTGCGACCGGTCATCAAGGCCGCGACCCCGCCGTTGGCGCCGTCGCGGTCCACCGGGACCATCCCGGAGCCGGTGAAGAACCAGGCCATCGCCCGACCCTTGAGGCCCTTGCCCGTGACGTACTCGTCCTTGCCGATGAAGTGCACCTGGCGGTCGCACACCAGGGGCAGGATCATCGAATCGATGAAGGTCAGGTGGTTGCCCGCGAGGATGACCGGCCCGGTACCCGGAATGTTCTCGGCGCCCTCGACACGGGTGCGGAACATCATCCGCATGACCGGTCCGACAGTGGCTTTGATGAGCGCAATACGGGACAACGTGGGCCCTCCGGCATCGAATGCGTCTTCAGCACCGTGCGTGCTCAGTGCAGGTGAGGACGATACTCGCGGGTCCGCTCTGATCGCACATCGGGTTCACGAGGCCGATACGCAAAGTTGACGCACGTTTCCGCCATGTTTTCCGCCCGTCCCTCCCCGTATCGCCCGCGCGCCACCGAGCACTGCCTACGATCGGTCCGCCGATCGGGGACGTGCGGCCCGGTGATCCCGGGAGCAAAGCCCCTGGTCGGTGCGTGATCCGGCCGGTCCGATCCGGCCGGTGCGATCAGGTCGCACCGGAGGGCTCCGGGCGGTCCGAAGGGGATGAGGGACGGACATGGCGCAGGGCGGGGCAGGCAGGCGCGCGGTGCTGGGGGCGGCCGTACTGGCGGCGGGCGGCGGGGCGCTCGGGCTCGGCGCGGGCCCGGCGGCGGCCGCCGGCGCGGCCGCAGACGCGCAGCCGTCCGACGCGCAGGCGCACGGCGGCGGCGGGGGCTACCGGGAGCTGCCCTACCCCACGGTCATCGGACACCGGGGGGCCAGCGGCTACCGGCCCGAACACACCCTCGGCTCCTACCAGCTGGCCCTCGACCTGGGCGCGGACGTCATCGAGCAGGACCTGGTGCCCACCCGCGACGGCCACCTCGTCTGCCGGCACGAGAACGAGATCGGCGGCACCACCGACGTCGCCGACCACACCGAGTTCGCCTCCCGACGCACCACGAAGTCGGTCGACGGCGTCTCCGTCACGGGCTGGTTCACCGAGGACTTCACCCTGGCCGAGCTGAAGACCCTGCGCGCGAAGGAGCGCATCCCCGCCGTCCGCCAGCGCAACACGCTGTACGACGGCCGCTGGGAGGTGCCCACCTTCGAGGAGGTGCTGCGCTGGGCCGACCGCGAGGGCAAGCGGCGCGGCAAGCGGGTCTGGCTGCACGTGGAGACCAAGCACCCCAGCTACTTCCGCGCCCTGGGCCTCGGCCTGGAGGAGCCGCTCGCGAAACTGCTCCGCCGCTACGGCCGCGACCGGCGCGATTCGGCCGTTTTCCTCCAGTCCTTCGAACCCTCCAGCATCCAGCGGCTCGCCAAGCTCGTCTCGGCGCCCCGCGTGGTGCTGCTCGGCGCCGCGAACACCCGCCCCTGGGACTTCGAGCTGGCCAAGGACCCGCGCACCGTCGCCGACCTGGTCAAGCCCGAGGGCCTGAAGTGGATCGCCGGCTACGCGCAGGCCATCGGCCCGACCCTGGACCTGATCGTGCCGCGCGACGCCGCCGGCAAGCTCGGCACGCCGACCACCCTGGTGCGCGATGCCCACGCGCGCGGGCTGATCCTGCACCCCTACACCGCGCGCAACGAGAACGCCTTCCTTCCCGCCGACTTCCGCAAGGGCACCGACCCGAACGCCTACGGCGACTCCTTCGGCGCCTTCCGCACCTACTTCGCCCTCGGGATCGACGGGATCTTCTCGGACAACGCCGACACCGCGCTGCTGGCCGCCGAGGACTTCCGGCCGGGGCGCCGGCCGCGCTGACCCGCGGCGCCGCCCGCGCCGAAAGCGTCAACGGCTGAGCGGAAGGACTCGTACGGGTGTGCCGCGTCCGGTGGGGAAACCACCGGGCGCGGTCTTCGCGTCCCGCCCGGCATGGACCTGCTCAAGGAACTCGGACCCCTGCTCTCGGCGGAGGCCGCCGCCGAAGCACCGCTCGCCGGGATGGATCCCGCCGATCTGGAACAGGCCGTGTGGGTGCGGCTGCTGGAGCGGGACCGGCAGGGGCCGGCTCCGGCCGAACCCGCCCGCTGGCTGCGCCGCGCGGTGCGCGCCGAGGCCCGCGTCGCCCGCCGCCGCGCCCAGCGCGAAGTCCCCTACGCCGGCCCGGCCGGCTGCGCCGACGAGGCGCCCGAACACGGGCCCGAGGGCGAGGTGCTGCACCGGGAGCAGGACCGCGCCGTCCGCTCGGCGGTCGCCCGGTTGCCCGGACGCTGCCCGGAGCTCATGACTGCTTTTCTTTCGCCCAGGGACCTCACCTACCGTGAAATCGCAGGAGAGTTGGGTATCTCACAAGGAAGTTTGGGGCCAGTACGTTCCCGTTGCCTGGGATGTCTGCGCAGAATGCTGGCTGCAGAGGTTGAGGCTCCTGGCCTGCGGGGAAAGGAGCGATAGACCAACGGGCCACCAGGTGAGCGGGAGGCATGCGCACATGGGCATGAGCGTGACCATTTCGGCAGCTACGGCCGAGGACGCGGAGCAGATCTTCAAGCTGCAGTACCTGTGCTTCCAGCGCGAGGCCGAGCTGTACGGCAACTACTCCATCCAGCCCCTCACCCAGTCCCTCGATTCCCTCAAGGGCGAGCTGGCCAAGGACATCGTGCTGGTCGCCCGGCTCGGCGACGAGGTGGTCGGCGCGGTGCGCGGCAGCACCGAGGAGGACGGCGCCGGCAAGATCGCCAAGCTGTGCGTCCACCCCCGGCTCCAGGGCCACGGGCTCGGCGCCCGCCTGCTGCGCGGCGTGGAGGAGGCACTGGCCGACGGCTCCAAGACCTCCCGCTTCCGCCTGTTCACCGGCCGCAAGAGCGAGTCCAACCTGCGGATGTACCGCAAGGCGGGCTACGTCGCCGTCGGCGGCCGGACCGCTTCGGACGGCATCGAGCTGGTCATGCTGGAGAAGGAAGCCACGGACTACGCCGTCAGCGCCTGATCCGTACGCTTCGCGCGCAGCCAGAGCATCCCGGTGATCGGCAGGATCACCGGGATGAACAGGTAGCCCATCCCGAACTGCGACCACACCGTCGAGTCGGGGAAGGAATCGGGCCGCACCAGGGTCCAGGTCCCGACCGTGAGCACGCCGGTCAGTTCGGCGGCGCAGCACAGCCGGGCCGCCTTGCGGGCCGTCTCCCCGCCGCGCACCAGCGAGTAGGTGATGAAGGCGTAGACGAGGGCGGCCACCCCGCTCAGCGCGTACGCCAGCGGGGCCCGGTCGAACTCGGTGGAGATCTGGTAGGCCGAGCGCGAGACCGCGCCGACGGTGATCACCCCGTACAGCCAGACGAGCAGCACTCCCGGCCCGGAGACGAGCTTCGTGCGCCCCGCCTTCGTGGCCGCCGTCCCGTCCGTCGACGGCCGTGCGCCCTCGGTCGTGTCCGCGTCCGTGTCAGGCACCGGTGCCACCCCAGATGTCGTAGAGCCGTACTTCGAGCACCGCGAGGACGACCGCGCCCGCGGCCACCGTCACCGAACCCCATTTGCTGCGCTCGGTGAGCGAGAGGAACCCGGCGGCCGGAACCGCGGCGAAGGAGCCGACGAGGTACGCCACGAAGAGCACCGAACCGTCGTGCGGCTCCGCGCCCTGCCCGAGCTTGACCAGCCCGACCACCAGCTGGGCCAGGACCAGCAGGGTGACCACGGCCATCGCGGCGAAGTGCCAGTCCTTGGTCGGCTGGTCCCGCCAGGCGGCGAATCCGCACCAGGCGGCGAGGGCGAGTGCGGCCACGCCGATGGCGACCGTCAGGGCGTCGAGCATGCAGCGAGGGTATTACGGGTCCAAAGACCCGATGCGCGCACCCCTGCGCCGGGGCTTTCCTGGAAGGCATGACGCTGCACGCCGACGCCCTGCTCTTCGACAACGACGGAACCCTCCTCTCCTCGATGGAATCGGTCTACCGCTGCTGGGCCCGCTGGGCCGGGGAGTACGGGATCACCGAGGCCGACTTCGCCGCCGTGGAACTGCACGGTCGCCCGGCCGCCGAGATCATCGCCGACCTGCTGCCCGAGGCGGTCCGGGCCGAGGCCCTGGCCCGGATCGAGCGGCTGGAGGTGGAGGACGTCGCGGGCGGCGTCGTCGCGCTGCCCGGCACCAAGGAGCTCTTGTCCGCCCTGCCCGCCGGCCGCTGGGCCGTGGTGACCTCCGCCACCCGCCCGCTCGCCGAGGCCCGGCTGCGCGAAGTGGGCATCGACTTCCCCGAGCTGGTGGCCGCCGACGACATCACCCGCGGCAAGCCCGACCCCGAACCCTTCCTGCTCGCCGCCGCCCGACTGGGCGTGGATCCGGCCCGCTGCGTGGTCTTCGAGGACGCCCCGGCCGGTCTGGCCGCCGGGCGCGCGGCCGGGATGCGGACCGTGGCCTTGACCACAACCCACCGGGCCGACGAGCTGGTCGCCGACGTGGTGGTCAGGGACCTGTCGGCCGTGTCGGTGCAGGTCACCGCTGACGGCCTGGTGATTGACACGAACGGCTGACCGCACCGCCCCACCGTGACGCGACGTCCGGATGGCGGTCGAAATCCGTCCGCTATCCGGACAGCGTTGATCGATGAAGGGAGACGTCTGGTTTACTGGGTCCATGACCACGACGAGCAGCCGCACCCTTGCGACCGAGGCGACGATGACGCCCGGTGCTCGTTGTATGTGTCGAATGCGCGCCTTCTGAGGGCCCCCCTTCCTGAGCCTCGCGCCCCGAAGCGAGATCGGCCGAGTCCGTCCGGACCGTGCCGGCTGTAGAGCCCCCGCGCTGTAGAGCCACCGAATCACCCGGACCACTCCTGCCACCCGCCCGGCGTCGAACCGCCGATTCATCCTGGTTCGTCCCGTATCGCGTCCCCAGATGATTGCCCCGTGCCCGGTCTGCCATGCCGTGCACTCGACAGCGACGGAATTCCTGTGATCACCACATCGGGCCTCACGAAGGTCTACCAGTCCCGTGGCCGCGAGGTCACCGCCCTGGACGGCGTCGACCTCCACGTCCGCGAGGGCGAGGTCTTCGGAGTCATCGGCCAGAGCGGCGCCGGCAAGTCCTCCCTGATCCGCTGCGTGAACCTGCTGGAGCGCCCCACCACCGGCACCGTGAGCGTGGACGGCGTCGACCTCACCGCGCTGGCCGGCCGCGGCCGCCGCGCGGGCAAGGAGCTCCGCGAGGCCCGCAGCCGCATCGGCATGGTCTTCCAGCACTTCAACCTGCTGTCCTCGCGCACCGTGCAGGGCAACATCGAGCTGCCCCTGGAGATCCTCGGGATCTCCGGCCGCGAGCGCTCCCGCAAGGCGCTGGAACTCCTCGACCTCGTCGGCCTCGCCGACAAGGCCACGTCCTACCCCGGCCAGCTCTCCGGCGGTCAGAAGCAGCGCGTCGGCATAGCCCGCGCCCTGGCGGGCGACCCCAAGGTGCTGCTCTCCGACGAGGCCACCAGCGCCCTCGACCCCGAGACCACCCGCTCGATCCTCCAGCTGCTGCGCGACCTCAACCAGCAGCTCGGCCTGACCGTCCTGCTCATCACGCACGAGATGGACGTGGTCAAGGCGGTCTGCGACTCCGCGGCCCTGATGAAGCGCGGCCGGATCATCGAGTCCGGCACCGTCTCCGAGCTGCTGGCCACCCCCGGCTCCGAACTCGCCGACGAACTCTTCCCGGTCAGCGGCTCCGCCACCGGCATCGACCGCACGGTGGTCGACGTCACCTTCCACGGCGAGGCCGCCACCCAGCCGGTCATCTCCCAGCTGGCGCGCACCTACAACATCGACATATCGATCCTCGGCGCCGCCATGGACACCGTCGCGGGCCGCCAGGTCGGCCGGATGCGCATCGAACTCCCCGGCCGCTACGAGGAGAACGTCGTCCCCGTCGGCTTCCTGCGCGAGCGCGGCCTCCAGGTCGACGTGGTCGACTCCGAAACCGACGCGGACGGCGCCCCCGCGGCCCCCGCGGCTTCCGCACCCGCCGGCACCGTCCCGGCCCAGCTGGTCAAGGATGGCGCCAAGTGACCTGGTCCGAGATGCAGCCCCTGCTCACCCAGGGCACGTACGACACCCTCTACATGGTCCTGTGGTCCACCCTGGTGACCGTCCTCGGCGGGCTGCCCATCGGCATCCTGCTCGTCCTCACCGACACGGGCGGCCTGCTGCGGAACCGGGTGGTCAACAAGGTCCTCGGGGCGATCGTGAACGTCGGCCGCTCGATGCCCTTCATCATCCTGCTGATCTTCCTGATCCCGGTCACCACCGCCGTCGTCGGCACCTTCATCGGCCCCACCGCGATGATCGTCCCGCTCGCCATCGGCGCCATCCCCTTCTTCGCCCGGCTCGTCGAGACGGCCGTCCGAGGCGTGGACCACGGGCTGGTCGAGGCCGTCGAGTCGATGGGCGGGGGCGTCCCCACCCTCGTCGGCAAGGTGCTCCTCCCGCAGGCCCTGCCCTCGCTGATCGCCGCCGTCACCACCACCGTCATCACCCTCGTCGGCTACTCCGCCATGGCGGGCGCGGTCGGCGGCGAAGGGCTCGGCTCCAAGGCCATCACCTACGGCTTCCAGCGCTTCGAGACCGGCTTCATGGTCGCCACGGTGGTCGTACTGATCGTCCTGGTCACGGTGATCCAGCTGCTCGGCGACGGCGTGGTCCGCCTGCTCGCCCGCCGCGGCCGGACAACCTGACGGGGCACGGCGCCCCCACACAGACTTCCTTCCCTCCCACAGCCCGCACTCGTCGTGCTCGGGCGTTGTCCGCACCACCCAAGAAAGAGGCACTCTTCGTGCGCAGCTCCATCAAGTTCACCGCCCTCGCCGCCACCACCGCGGCCCTCGCCCTCGGCCTCACCGCCTGCGGCACCTCCTCGGACCCGTCCTCCACCAAGGCCGACGGCGGCAAGGTCGACGAGAGCAAGCCCCTGGTCATCGCGGCCTCCCCGAGCCCGCACGCCGACATCCTGAACTTCGTCAAGGACAAGCTGGCGGCCAAGGACGGCCTCAAGATCGAGGTCAAGGAGTTCACCGACTACGTCCTGCCCAACACCGCCACCGAGCAGGGCCAGGTCGACGCGAACTTCTTCCAGCACAAGCCGTACCTGGACGACTTCAACAAGAAGAACAACACCCACATCGTCCCGGTGGTCAACGTCCACCTGGAGCCGCTCGGCCTCTACTCCAAGAAGGTCAAGTCCCTCACGGACATCAAGGCCGGCCAGACCGTCGCCGTCCCGAACGACCCGACCAACGAGGGCCGCGCGCTCCAGCTGCTCGCCGCCAACAAGCTCATCACCCTCAAGGACGGCGTCGGCACCGCCGCGAAGCTGGCCGACATCACCGACAAGAAGGGCCTGGAGTTCAAGGAGCTGGAGGCCGCCACGGTCCCGCGCGCCCTGAACGACGTGGACGCCGCCATCATCAACGGCAACTACGCCATCGAGGCGAAGCTCGTCCCCGCCAAGGACGCCCTGGTCCTGGAGAAGGCCGAGGGCAACCCCTACGCCAACCTCCTCGCGGTGAAGGACGGCAAGCAGAGCGACCCCCGGATCCAGAAGCTCGCCAAGCTCCTGAACTCCGACG
Organism: Streptomyces sp. NPDC028419; assembly: GCF_055565515.1. Taxonomy (NCBI): domain Bacteria; kingdom Bacillati; phylum Actinomycetota; class Actinomycetes; order Kitasatosporales; family Streptomycetaceae; genus Streptomyces; species Streptomyces sp. NPDC028419. The sequence goes on from NZ_JBVHUE010000020.1 coordinate 50,805, forward strand.
AGGTCAAGAAGTTCATCGAGGAGAAGTACCAGGGCTCGGTCATCCCGGCCTTCGGCACCCCGGCCTCCTGACCCCCCGGTAACGCAGCCCCGGCCCCGCACGCCCTCCCCGGGCGGGCGGGGCCGCGCCGCTGCGCGCGCACGGCCGCCGCCTGCCCGCATCCGGGCAGCCCGACCCTGCACACCACCGGACCGATACTGCATGCTGTGGCTCTACGGCCACGGTCTCAGGCATGGAGCTGCGCATGACAACCACCTTCCCGGACGTCTCCATCAGCACGGACCGGCTGGTGCTGCGCCCCTTCGAGGAAGAGGACGTCAGCGCGCTCACCGAGATGATGAACGACGAACTCATCACCGCCTGGACCGAGGCCCCGCACCCCTACGGCCGAGCCGACGCCCACCGTTGGGCCACGGGCGGCGCCCACCGCGAGCGCACCGACGGCCGCGGCATCGTCTTCGCCGTGACCGAGTTCCTCACCCACCGCCTGGTCGGCACCGTCCACGTCCGCCACACCGACTGGCGCTGTCTCAGCGCCGAGGTGGGCTACGCCACCGCCCCCTGGGCCCGCGGCGAGGGCTACGCCTGCGAATCCGTGCTCGCCGTCGCCCAATGGCTCTTCCGCGACCACGGCTTCGAGCGCCTCGAACTGCGCACGGCCGCCGACAACACCGCCTCGCAGCAGGTCGCCCAGAAGATCGGCTGCATCAGCGAGGGCGTCCTGCGCAACGCCTGGATAGTGCGCACCCAGACGCCCGACGGCAGATGGGTCGACACCCGCACCGACCTGCTGGTCTGGGGCCTGGTCCCCGAGGACCTCGACGACCTCGACGTCCTCGACGGCTACGGCGAGTTCCACGCCGTGCCCGAACCGCCCACCGACCGCGGCGGCGACCCGCACCCCCCGGCGGCCGACACCGACGCCCACGGCCGCCAGACCCCGCGCCAGCCCCCGCACGCACCCCCGTCCCCGCACCAGCCGCACGCCGGACGCCACCCCCATCCGCACGAGCGCACCGCCCGGTCCGACCGGCCCTGACCCGGCCGTCCGCCGACACCGGACGCACCGATCAGCAGGTAGTCTCACGGTGCCCGCCCCTCACGGCCGGGCCGCCCCGCACCACCACCCACACCAGGGAGACCGACGACGATGGCCGACCGGGTCACGGTGATCGGCTGGGACGGCTCGCCCCTGACCGCGGCCGCCCGATCAGCGCTCTCCGCAGCCACGCTGGTGGCCGGAGCCGGCCACCACCTCGCGCTCCCCGAGATCCCGCCCGCCGCCGAACGCATCCGGCTCGGCAGCCTCGGCCTCGCCGCCCGTCGCATCGCGGGCCACCGCGGCACCGCCGTCGTCCTCGCCGACGGCGACCCCGGCTTCTTCGGCGTCGTACGGGCCCTGCGCGCCCCCGAACACGGCCTGGAGGTGGAAGTGGTCCCGGCCGTCTCCTCCGTCGCCGCGGCCTTCGCCCGCGCCGGAATGCCCTGGGACGACGCCCAGGTCGTCGTGGCCCAACGCCGCACCCTGCGCCGCGCGGTCAACGTCTGCCGGGCGCACACCAAGGTCGCCGTCCTCACCTCGCCCGGCGCCGGTCCCGCCGAACTCGCCCTGCTGCTCGAAGGGGTCCACCGGACCTTCGTCATCTGCGAGGAACTGGGCACCGACAAGGAACGGGTCACCGTACTGACCTCCGACCGGGCCGCCGACCACAGTTGGCGCGACCCCAACGTCGTGATCGTCGTCGGCGGTGGCGGGCCCGTCTCCGCCGACCCCGGCTGGCTCATGGGCCAGCCCACCGCCGTCGCCGTGGCCGCCGCGGGCGCCCGCGGCTGGGCCCGCCCCGACCCCGGGGTGCCCGGCGGGGAGGGTGAGTCGGCGCTGCTGCGCGCCGCCCAACTGGCCCGGCTCGGCCCGCGAACCGGCGACCTCCTCTGGGACATCGGCGCCGGAACCGGCGCGCTCGCCGTGGACGCCGCCTCCTTCGGCGCGGCCGTCATCGCGGTCGACGCCGACCCCCGCGCCTGCGAGCGGATCGAAGTCGCCGCCCGCCACCGCGGCGTGCTCCTCCAAGCCGTCGCGGGCCGCGCACCGCACGTACTGGAGAACCTCCCCGAACCCGACGTCGTCCGGATCGGCGGCGGGGGAGTCCCGGTCGTCCAGGCCTGCGCCGACCGCCGTCCGGAACGGATCGTCACCCACGCCTCCACCCGCGACGAGGCGGAGGCGATCGGCCGCGCCCTGACCGAAGGCGGGTACGCCGTGGAATGCGCGCTGCTCCAGTCCGTCGGCATGGACACCCGGACGTGGCGCGAGCAGGAGCGCTCCGTCGTCTTCCTCATCGCGGCCGAACGCCCGTTGAGCCGCTAGACCGCTCGTGCCGTGACCCGGGCGGGCCTGGGAATCGGCCCGGGGTAGGCTGGCCGATCGTCGTACTGCCTGGTCACTCCGGGCACATCGGCACCAATGGACCACCCGACGTGGCGCAGTCCACAGCAGACCGCGGCAGTTATGGCCGCCGTGGTGGCGAACGGGCGCGACAATGCTTAGTGGTTGTCGGCGCCGGCGCGCCCGAGAGGCTCGTGCCGCACGGCAGCCACGCTCGTTGGTCATACGGGCGCCGGGCGATCGAAGCAGTAACACCGATGGGCGAGGGGTAAGCATGACTGACACCGGCCAGGTTCCGGGCGAGGGCCACCCGGACAACGCGGGCATGGTGGATCAGCACGGCATCCCCGCGCCGGTCCCGGCACCGCTCCAGACACCGCTCCAGGCGACGGGCGGGTACGCGTTCCAGGACCTGGTGGACAACCCGGCCGAGGACGACGAACTCCTGCTGATGCCCAGCGGCCAGGGGGCGTGGAGCGACCCGCAGGTGGTGCCCCCGGCTCCCGTCTTCCCCGTCGAGGGCGGCTTCTACGAGCCCGCGCCCGCCTTCGTCGACCCCGGCTTCGCGGAGCCCGGTCACACCGACACCGGTTCCTACACGCACGGCGCGCACGAGGCGGGCGGCCGTGACTCCGGCGCCCTCGACCTCGGCGGCCTGTTGCCGCCGCCGGCCGCCCCGGCGGCCGCGCCCGTGACCCCCGTCCGGCGCCCGCTGCACATGGGCCCGCCGGTCCCCGACGCCTCGGGCGGCGTCGTACGCTCCCTCGCCGACCGCGGCCCGGCCGCGCCGGTGCCGCCGGTGGCCCCCGTCGCTCCCGCCCCCGTGCCCGTCGCCGTGAGCGCCCCGGTCGAGCCCGAGGCGCCGGCGCAGGCCGAGATGCCGGTCGCCCCGGTCGCCCCGGCTCCGGTCGAGGAGCAGGCGCCGCAGGCGCAGGCCCCCGCGGACGTTCCGGCGGCGGCTCCGACGGAGGCTCCGGCGGAGGTGCAGGTCCCCGAGGCCGCCGCCGAGGCTCCGGCTCCCGCGCCGGTCGAGGCGCCGATCGAGGCGCCGGCCGAGCCCGCACAGCAGGCTCCGGTCGAGGAGGCGCCGGGCGTCGTGGCGCAGGCCGTGGCCGACGCCCCCGCGGAGGTGCCCGCCGAGGTACCGGCGGCCGCGCCCGTCGCACCCCCCGCCGAGGCTCCCGTCGAGGTCGCGGCCGTGGCCGTCGCCGACACGCAGGCGCAGGCACCGGTCTTCCAGACCGCTCCGGCGACCAGCGGCGGCCTGGAGTACCTGGACGTCCCGGCCGCGGAGACCGGCGCGCTGCCCGGCCCGCAGCTGGGTGAGATCCCGCTCCAGGCGGGCGCCCCCTGGTCGGCGGAGCCGGTCGTGGCGGCGGCTCCCGAGCCGGTGGCCGCTCCGGCCCCGGTCGTCGAGCCGGTCGTCGAGGCCGCTCCCGCTGCCCCGGAGCCCGTCGCCGTGCCCGTGGTTCTCGCGGAGCCGGCCCCGGCCGTGGCTCCCGCGGAGCCGGTGGCGCCGCCCGTCGCCCCCGAGGTCGTGGCCCCGGCCGCGCCCGAGCCCCAGCCCCAGCCCGCGCCCGAGCAGGTCCCGGCCCCCGTGGCCGAAGCCCCTGCCGAGGTGCTCCCCGAGGCGGCGCCGGCGCCGGTCGTCGAGGCCCCGGCCGCGCCCGAGCCCGTAACCGAGCCGGTGGCCGTGGTCGAGTCCGCCGCCGCGGTGGAAGCGGCCGAGCCCGCCGACGCTCCGCAGGCCGTTGAAGCCGCCGAGGCCGCCGAGGCCATCGAGGCCATCGAAGTCGCCGAGCCCGTCGAGCCCGTCGAGCGCGGCGCCGCCGCCCCCGGCTACGCCGACGCCGAGCGCGAAGCGGTCCTGCGCGTCATGCGCGAGCGCCGCGACATCCGCAACGGCTTCCGCACCGACCCGATCCCGCACGAGGTGCTGCTCCGCGTCCTGGAGGCCGCCCACACGGCGCCCAGCGTCGGGCACTCCCAGCCCTGGGACTTCGTCGTCATCCGCTCCGCCGAGACCCGCCGGACGATGCACGAACTGGCCCAGCGCCAGCGCGAGGCGTACGCCAAGTCGCTGCCCAAGGGCCGGGCGAAGCAGTTCAAGGAACTGAAGATCGAGTCGATCCTCGACACTCCGGTGAACATCGTCGTCACCGCCGACCCCACCCGCGGCGGCCGGCACACCCTCGGGCGGCACACCCAGCCGCAGATGGCCCCGTACTCCTCCGCGCTCGCCGTCGAGAACCTCTGGCTCGCCGCCCGCGCCGAAGGTCTCGGCGTCGGCTGGGTCAGCTTCTTCGACGAGCGCGAGATGGTCCGCGCCCTCGGCCTGCCCGAGCACCTGGAGGTCGTGGCCTACCTGTGCGTCGGGTACGTCGACGAGTTCCCCGAGGAGCCCGAGCTGATGCAGGCCGGGTGGTCCAAGCGGCGCCCGCTGTCCTGGGTGGTCCACGAGGAGACGTACGGTCGGCGCGCGCTGCCCGGCGAGGAGCCGCACGACCTGCTCTCCGAGACGGTCGCGAGCATCCGCCCGCTCGACGCGAAGGCGCTCGGCGAGGCCTGGGAGCGGCAGAAGCGCATGACCAAGCCCGCCGGGGCCCTGGGCATGCTCGAAATCATCTCCGCCCAGCTCAGCGGCCTCTCGCGGGTCTGCCCCCCGCCGATCCCGGAGCCCGCCGCGGTCGCGATCTTCGCCGGTGACCACGGTGTGCACGCCCAGGGCGTCACCCCCTGGCCGCAGGAGGTCACCACGCAGATGGTCGCCAACTTCCTGGGCGGCGGCGCGGTCTGCAACGCCTTCGCCAACCAGGTGGGCGCCGAGGTCTGCGTGATCGACGTGGGCGTCGCGGGAGAACTCCCCGCCACCCCGGGGCTGCTGCCCCGCAAGGTGCGTCCGGGCACGGCCGACCTCTCCGTCGGCCCCGCGATGACCCGCGAGGAGGCCGTCGCCGCCATCGAGGTGGGCATCGAGACCGCCCGCGACCTCGTCGCGGCGGGCAACAAGGCCCTGCTCACCGGTGAGATGGGCATCGCGAACACCACCGTGTCCGCCGCCCTCATCTCGGTCTTCACCGGCGTCGACCCGGCGGAGGTCACCGGGCGCGGCACCGGCATCAACGACGAGACGCACACCCGCAAGGTCGAGGTCGTCCGCCGGGCGCTCGAACTCCACCAGCCGGACCCGACGGACCCGGTCGGCGTGCTCGCGGCCATCGGCGGCCTGGAGCACGCGGCGATCGTCGGCCTGCTGCTGGGTGGGGCCTCGCTCCGTACGCCGGTCATCCTGGACGGGGTGAGCGCGGGGGCGGCGGCCCTGGTCGCCCGGGCGATCGCGCCCGAGTCCCTCTCGGCGTGCATCGCGGGCCACCGCAGTGCGGAGCCGGGGCACGTCGCGGCCCTCAACACCCTCGGGCTGCGCCCGCTCGTCGACCTGGACCTCCGCCTCGGCGAGGGCACGGGTGCCCTCCTGGCCCTCCCCCTGGTCCAGAGCGCCGCCCGAGCCATGCACGAGGTAGCCACCTTCGACTCAGCCGGCGTCACCGAAAAATAACCCCTGCCCCGCCCCCGCCCCGGGCGGCCCCCATCTCACCCTCCCCGCCCCGACGCGGGGCCCAATCCAGCCTCGCCGGCCTGACGCGGGCCCCCATCCACGCTTGCCGCCCCGACGCGGGGCCCAATCCAGCCTCGCCGGCCTGACGCGGGCCCCCATCCACGCTTGCCGCCCCGACGCGGGGCCCAATCCAGCCTCGCCG
>NZ_JBVHUE010000020.1:57045-106058 GCF_055565515.1 Streptomyces sp. NPDC028419
CCGGCCTGACGTAGGCCCCCATCCACCCTTGCCGGCCTGACGCGGGCCCAATCCAGCCTCGCCGGCGTTTGAGGCGCCCCCGGAGGGCGAACGAGCCGGCACCCGGCCAGGACGGTCGTTGGGCGCGGAGCCCCTCCGTTGCCTCCGGGAGCGCCTCAAACGCCGGCGGGGCTGAATGGGGGCCGCGTCGGCCCGACCAGGCTGGATCGGAGGCCTGGTGTGCAGGCCGGACCGGGTCGGCCGGCGGCTTGGCCGGGCGCGAGTCCGCTGCCCCTCCGGGGGCGCCTCAAACGCCGGCGAGGCTGGATTGGGCCCGCGTCGGACCGACGAGGCTGGATCGGGCCCCTCGAGCCGGCGAGGCTGGATTGGGCCCGCGTCGGACCGACGAGGCTGAACCGTGCCACCTCGGGCCGGCGAGGCTGGATTGGGCCCGCGTCGGACCGACGAGGCTGAACCGTGCCACCTCGGACCGACGAGGCTGGATCGGGCCCTTCGGGCCGGCGCTGCTGAACCGGGTTCCCTCGGGGCGGGGAGGTCGGGCTGTGGGACCTGCCCCCGGGCCGGCAGGCGGTCGGGGCGGGCCGTAACGTTGACCACGCGATTCGCGCCACCGCCGCCGCGAGATCCGCCCGCACCGGAACCCCCCCGCACGAGGAGCCCCGCATGGCCGCACACCCCGCCTACCCCGTAGGCCTCCGTCTGGCGGGCCGCCGCGTCGTCGTCATCGGCGGCGGCCAGGTCGCGCAGCGCCGCCTCCCCGCGCTCGTCGCGGCCGGCGCCGACGTGGTGCTGATCTCCCCCTCGGCCACCCCCTCCGTGGACGTCATGGCCGAGACCGGCGAGATCCGTTGGGAGCGCCGCCGCTACCAGGACGGCGACCTCGCGAACACCTGGTACGCGCTGATCGCCACCCGCGACAGGGCGGCCAACGACGCCGCCTCCGCCGAGGCCGAGCGCGAGCGGGTCTGGTGCGTGCGCGCCGACGACGCCGAAGCGGCCACCGCCTGGACCCCGGCCACCGGCCGCAGCGAGGGCGTCACCGTCGCCGTACTGACCGGCAACGACCCGCGCCGCTCCGCCGCCGTGCGCGACGCGATCGTCGAGGGGCTGCGCGACGGCAGCATCGCCGCTCCGGCGCAGGGCCGCGAGAAGCGCAACCCCGGCGTGGCCCTGGTCGGCGGCGGCCCCGGCGACCCCGACCTCATCACCGTCCGCGGCCGCCGGCTGCTCGCCGAGGCCGACGTGGTCATCGCCGACCGGCTCGGCCCCCGCGGCCTGCTCGACGAACTGGCCCCGCACGTCGAGGTCATCGACGCCGCGAAGATCCCGTACGGCCGCTTCATGGCCCAGGAGGCCATCAACAACGCGCTGATCGAGCACGCGAAGGCCGGCAAGTCGGTGGTCCGGCTCAAGGGCGGGGACCCGTACGTCTTCGGCCGCGGCATGGAGGAGCTCCAGGCGCTCGCCGAGGCGGGCATCCCCTGCACCGTCGTCCCCGGCATCTCCAGCTCGATCTCCGTGCCCGGCGCGGCCGGCATCCCGGTGACGCACCGCGGGGTGGCCCACGAGTTCACGGTCGTGAGCGGCCACGTCGGACCGGACGACCCCCGTTCGCTCGTCGACTGGGCCTCGCTCGCCAAGCTGACCGGCACCCTGGTGATCCTCATGGGCGTCGACAAGATCGGCCTGATCGCCGAGGCGCTGGTCCGCCACGGCCGCTCCGCGGACACCCCGGTCGCCGTGGTCCAGGAGGGCACCACCGCCTCCCAGCGCCGGGTGGACGCCACCCTCGCCACGGTCGGCGAGACCGTCCGGACCCAGGAGGTCCGCCCGCCCGCGGTGATCGTCATCGGCGACGTCGTGAAGGTGGGCCCGGCCGCCTGACCACGGCGCCACCCGCACCCCCGGGCGCCGCGCGCCCGCACCTCGTCTCCGCACGCCCCGCACGACCAAGCCGTTGGCACCACACCCAGGACAAGGCAGTATCACCCTGTGGCTGATCTCATCACCGTCGAAGACCCCGACGACCCGCGCCTGAGCGACTACACGGGCCTGACCGACGTCGAACTGCGCCGACGCCGCGAACCCGCCGAAGGACTCTTCATCGCGGAAGGCGAGAAGGTCATCCGGCGGGCCAAGGACGCCGGGTTCGAGATGCGCTCCATGTTGCTCTCCGCGAAGTGGGTCGACGTCATGCGCGACGTCATCGACGAGCTTCCCGCACCGGTCTACGCCGTCAGCCCCGAGCTGGCCGAGCGGGTCACCGGCTACCACGTGCATCGCGGCGCGCTCGCCTCCATGCAGCGCAAGCCGCTGCCGACCGCCGAGGAACTGCTGGGCGGCGGGCCCGGCGGCCGCCGGATCGCGATCTTCGAGGGGTTCGTCGACCACGCGAACCTCGGCGCGGCCTTCCGCAGCGCCGCGGCCCTCGGCATCAGCGCGATCCTGCTGTCCCCGGACTGCGCGGACCCGCTGTACCGACGGGCCATCAAGGTCTCGATGGGGTCCGTCTTCTCCGTTCCGTACGGCCGGCTCACGGACTGGCCCGCCGACCTCGAACAGGTCCGCGAGGCCGGGTACCGGATCCTCGCCATGACGCCGAGCGAGAAGGCCACCCCGCTGGACCAGGTCCCGGCGGAGCGCTTCGAACAGTCCGCGATCATGCTCGGTTCGGAGGGCCACGGCCTCTCCACCTACGCCCTGCGCGCCGCGGACGAGTGGGTGCGCATCCCCATGTCCGAGGGAATCGACTCGCTGAACGTGGCGGCGGCCTCCGCCGTCGCCTTCTACGCGACCCGCCCCCGGGGCTGACCCCGACGGTCCCCGCGCCATGCCCACCGGGCCGGCGCGGGGGCACGCTCACAGCCGCTGGGCGACCGCGATCCCCACGGCCACGATCAAGGTGACCAGCACGAACACGATCAGTCGCTGTCGCATCAACCGCGGGTCCGGCCGGGAGGGCCGGCGGCCCGTGCCCGTCGTGCGCGGCCCCGGGCGACCACCGCCCGTCCGCCCGGCCGTACGTCCCGCAGTGCGCCCGCCCGTACGGCCGGCCGTGGGCCGGGAGCTCGGGCCGCCTGGCTCGCGGGGGCCCGAGGGGCGCGGCTGCGCCCCTTCGTGGGCGCCGTGCGCGCCGCTCGCCGACGGACCGCCCGGACCTCCCTGACCGCCCTGGGGCCGCAGCGCCGGGGTGCCCGCCGTGCGCCGCTCGGTGTGCTGCTCGGCGTATTCGTCCGCGAGCCGGCCCGTGGGCCGCTCGGCGCCCCGGGCGCGCTGGGCCGGCGGGCGCCCGTCCGTGATCCCCTGGGCCTCCCGCGCCGCGATCTCCTTGAGCCGCATCGACAGCTGGAGCGTGCTGGGCCGGTCCTCCGGGTCCTTGGCCAGGCACGCCTGGACGAGCGGTGCGAGGGCGTCCGGTACGCCGAGCAGGTGCGCCTCCTCGTGCACCACGCGGTAGAGCATCACCTCGGAACTGCCGTGCCCGAAGGGCGAGTCGGCGGTCGCCGCGTAGGCGAGGGTGGCGCCCAGGGCGAAGACGTCGGTGGCGGGCGTGACGGCGGCGCCGCGCACCTGCTCCGGGGCGAGGAAGCCGGGGGAGCCGACGGCCGTGCCCACGTGAGTGAGCGTGCTGGCGCCGGTCGCCCAGGCGATCCCGAAGTCGATGATCCGGGGGCCCTTGGGCGACAGCAGGATGTTCGACGGCTTGAGGTCGCGGTGGACCACTCCCGCCTCGTGGACGGCGACGAGACCCTCGGAGAGCGCGGCGCCGATCGCGGCGATCTGGGCGGCGGTCAGCGGACCCTCTTCGGCCACCTTGTCGTGCAGCGAGGGTCCGGGGACGTACTGCGTGGCGAACCACGGCCGCTCGGCCTCCAGGTCCGCGGCCACCAACCGGGCCGTGCAGCCGCCGCGGATCCGCCGGGCGGCGGACACCTCGCGGGCGAAGCGCGAGCGGAACTCCTGGTCCTCGGCGAGGTCGGGTCGGATCACCTTGAGCGCGACGCGCTGACCGCGCCGGTCCGAGCCGAGGTAGACCACGCCCATGCCACCGGCACCGAGCCGCCGGTGCAGCCTGAACGAACCGACGACACGCGGGTCCTCCCGCCGGAGCCGCATCATCGCCATGTCCACCCCGCTGACCGGTCGTCCTGTTGACGTGGCACAGCTTACGGACCATCCCGGGTGTCCGCTCAGAGGCCGCGCCCTCGCCGGGAGATTCGATCGTCAGTGCTGGGAAGGCCACTTGAGGGAGAATCAGGGGTACGAGCGACAGGGGGCCGGGGTAACGGCCGTTCCCCCAAACGGCCCTCGGTCCAAGGGGATTGGCGCGCCCCCGGCCCGGACGCGTCCGCAACCATCGGGCCGCGCGGGCCCGGCGTACGCGCGGCGCGCGACGGCGTGCGGGCGACGGTGGGCGTGAGGGAAGTCACCACGGGTGACGGCTCCCGCACGGACCCCGACCACGCTCCTGGGGGATGCCCCCTACAACGGGGGAGCGGTCTCCACCCAGGGGAGTACGAGGAGATCGCCGCAGTCATCCTCCTGGAGGCCCGTCATGGATACGAGGGCATGAGGCCAGGGGCGCCCGGCCCGCCTAGTGTTGAAGACAAGCGGCGGGTGGCGCACTCGTCCCCCGAGGTCACTGGCCCGCCGCTGTCAACTACAGGGAGAGGGCCATGGCGGACTTCGCACGGCAGGGACGCAGGGCATTCGCGTTCAACGGCCACGAGTCCGGCACGCGGCACCCGCTGGTCGCCGCGGCGATGGTGCTCCCCCTGGCCGCCGTCCTGGTCTTCCTCTTCGGGGGATGGGACCAGGTGGTGGCGCAAGCGTCGTCCGTGGGCGCGATGCTGGGGCGCTGAGCGGCGCTCCAGGCCCGGGAGAGCGGCCCGGGCCGGACATCGGCCATCAGCCCCGTGGGGACGGGGGTGCGGCGGACGGCAGGAGAAGGGTGCTGCCGGTGCGACGTTCGACGTCGTACCGGCAGCACCCTCTTCCGGTTTCCGGCCCGGGCATCCCACGCATCGCACCACGCGTCCCGCAACGCGAAAGCCCCGACCGAATGAACGGCCGGGGCTTTCCCGTGGTGCGCGATACTGGGATTGAACCAGTGACCTCTTCCGTGTCAGGGAAGCGCTCTCCCGCTGAGCTAATCGCGCGGGCACCGCGGCCGCGAAGCCGCAGGTCGTAACTGTACAGCGTGCGCGATACTGGGATTGAACCAGTGACCTCTTCCGTGTCAGGGAAGCGCTCTCCCGCTGAGCTAATCGCGCGGGTGATCCTTGCGGATCAAGTGGACGATACTGGGATTGAACCAGTGACCTCTTCCGTGTCAGGGAAGCGCTCTCCCGCTGAGCTAATCGTCCTTGGAGGTGGAGACGGGATTTGAACCCGTGTAGACGGCTTTGCAGGCCGTTGCCTCGCCTCTCGGCCACTCCACCATGGAGCTTGAGCAAGGGTTCTCGGGAAGATCCCCCACTTCGAGCGGACGACGAGACTCGAACTCGCGACATCCACCTTGGCAAGGTGGTGCTCTACCAACTGAGCTACGTCCGCAGGTCACCGTGTTCGCTTCCGGGTTTTTCCCCGGCGCTCCCTGGCGACGTGTTGAACTCTAGCGGATTCCCGAGCCAGCTCAAAAACGCGTTTCCGCAGCGTGCTGCCGCCCGATCACCACAGGTCACCCCACCGGCGCCGACCCGTCACCGGTCATAGACTCGCAGCCGTGCACGACCTGGCTCCCATGGCCCGCTTCGGCGGCCTCCTCGCATCAGACCTCCGCGACGTCACGAGCGATCCCGCGGCCCTGGACTCCGCCGGCTTCTGGGCGGTGTCCGCGGACTTCGAGGGGCGCCTGACCTGCGCGCGCTTCGGGGACGTGCGCCCCGACCCCGTTCCCGCGCCCGTCCCCGGTGCCTGGCGCGGCCCCGCCGCCGGCGACTGGACGTCCTCCCTGGACCGGGCCGCGTACGTCGCGGGCGTACGGCGCATCCGCGAGCACATCGCCGCCGGCGAGGTCTACCAGGCCAACCTCTGCCGCGTGATGTCCGCGCCGCTGTCCGACTCCGGTTCCGATTCCGCTTCGGCCGATGTGGACGCGCTCACCGCGCTGCTGGCCCGCGGCAATCCGGCTCCCTTTGCCGGAACGATTCGCCTCCCGGCGCACGGCGTCGAGATCGCCACCGCCTCCCCCGAGCTGTACCTGCGCCGCACCGGCCGCCGGATCGAGTCCGGACCCATCAAGGGCACCGGCCGGACCGCGGCGGACCTGCTGGAGAAGGACCACGCCGAGAACGTGATGATCGTGGACCTGGTCCGCAACGACCTCGGCCGGGTCTGCGCCACCGGGTCCGTCACCGTGCCCGAGCTGTGCGCCGTGGAGGAGCACCCGGGCCTGGTCCACCTCGTCTCCACCGTCAGCGGTGAGCTCGCCGAGGGCGCCGGCTGGCCGGAACTGCTCGCCGCCACCTTCCCGCCCGGCTCCGTCACGGGCGCCCCCAAGTCCTCCGCGCTGCGGATCATCGAGGCCCTGGAGACCGCCCCGCGCGGCCCCTACTGCGGGGGGATCGGCTGGGTCGACGCCGACCGGGGCACCGCCGAGCTGGCCGTCGGCATCCGCACCTTCTGGATCGACCGCGCGGCCGTGGGCGGCCCCCGGCTGTGCTTCGGCACCGGCGCCGGGATCACCTGGGGCTCCGACCCGCACCGCGAGTGGGCGGAGACCGAACTGAAGGCGGCCCGGTTGCTCGCGGTAGCGTCGGGCACCTACCAGCACAGTGGAGGGACCGCTCAGTGACGACGCCGAACCCGACGCCGAACCGGACGCAGCACCCGATGCCCGACGGGGCGCCGCATCCGACGCCCACGACGTCGCCGCCCGCGGCCGGGACCCCGGTCTGGATCGACGGGGCGCTGCGCGCGGCCGGCAGCGCGGCGGTCTCCGTCTTCGACCACGGGCTGACCGTGGGCGACGGCGTCTTCGAGTCGCTCAAGGTCGAGGGCGGACGTCCCTTCGCCCTCACCCGGCACCTCGACCGGCTGACCCGCTCCGCCCGTGGCCTCGGGCTCGGCGACCCCGACCTCGACGAGGTCCGGCGCGCCTGCGCCGCCGTACTGGAGGCGGGCTCCGGAGCCGTCGCGTCCGGACGGTTGCGGATCACCTACACCGCGGGCCCCTCGCCGCTCGGCTCGGACCGCGGCACCTCGGCGCCCACCCTGGTCGTCGCCCTGGCCCCGGCCACCCGTCGCCCCGACACCACCGCGGTGATCACGGTCCCCTGGGTGCGCAACGAGCGCGGCGCCGTCGCCGGCCTGAAGACCACCTCCTACGCGGAGAACGTCGTCGCCCTGGCCGCCGCCCACCGGGCCGGCGCCTCCGAGGCCCTCTTCGCCAACACCCTCGGCCGGCTCTGCGAGGGCACCGGTTCCAACGTCTTCGTCGTCCTCGACGGAGAGCTGCACACCCCGCCACTCGCCTCCGGCTGCCTCGCGGGCATCACCCGTGACCTCGTCGTCGAGTGGACGGGCGCCCACGAGAGCGACCTGCCCCTCGACGTCCTGGAGCGGGCCGAGGAGGTCTTCCTGACCTCTTCGCTGCGCGACGTCCAGGCCGTCCACCGGATCGACGGGCGGGTCCTGACGGCCGCGCCCGGCCCCGTCACGGCGAAGGCCGTACGGATCTTCGACGAGCGGTCCGGGGCCGACCTCGACCCGTGAGCCCGCCGCCGCCCCGGCGCCCGCGGGGCGGTCCGGGGAAAAAGGAGGCTGTCGGGGGCCCGTACGACGGGTAGAAAGACCCTGATGACCACCACCCTGCGGCCGTCCGCGCCGCTCCAGCAGACCCCGACGGGGGCGCGCTCGCGCCCGTACGAGATCCGAGTCAACAGCAGGAGGGTCGGCGCCCTGGTGCTGAGCGCGGCCGAACCGCTCGGGTCCGTCGTCATCGGGACGATAGCCGGCCTCATCGTGGACGAGGGCGACCGCCGGCGCGGTCGGGCCACGGTGGCGGGGCTCGCCGCCGAGGAGATCCTGCGCTCCTGGGGGTGCCGGCGCGTCACGGTGTCCGTCCCGACGGACTCCGGCGGCGGGCTGCGCCTGGCCGAGGCGCTCGGCTACCTGCGGACCGGCCGCACCATGGTCAAGGACCTCGGGTCCGAACCGCCCCCGCTGCCTGCCGGGACCATCGGTCGGCCGATCACGGCCGAGGAGTACGGGCCCTGGTTGGCCGACGCCACCGTGCGGTACGCCGGCGACTGGGAGGCCCGGGGCCTGTCGCCCGAAGCCGCCCACGCCAAGTCGATCGCCGACCACGCGACCCAACTGCCGCAGGGCCCCGACTCCCCGGGCGTGGACATCCTCGTCCTGGAAGCGGCGGGGGAGCGCGCCGGGCACATCTGGGTCGGCCGGCTCGGCGGGACCGCGTACGTCTTCGACGTCGAGGTCGTCGCCGAGCACCGCGGCCGGGGCCACGGCCGCTCCCTCATGCTGCTCGCCGAGGGCGCGGCCCGCGCCGCCGGGCTGACCAGCCTGGGCCTGCACGTCTTCGCGGGCAACACCCCGGCGGAGCGCCTGTACGAGTCGCTCGGCTACCGCTACACCGCGGTCAACCTCGCCAAGGAGCTGCTCTGAACCCGTGCGGGCGGCGCGCCTAGGCGGGGTGCGCGAGGAGGCGGTCGGCGATCTCCTCGATCCGCTCGCGCAGCCCCTCCTGGCTCTTGCCGCCGTCCAGTCGCTCCCCGCCGATGACGTACGTCGGCGTGCCGGTCACGCCGATCGCCTTGCCCTCGGCCTGGTCGGCGTCGACGATCAGGATGTGCCGGCCGTCGATCAGCGCGACCTCGAACTCCTCGACGTCCAGCCCCAGTTCACGGGCGACATCGAGCAGCAGGGCCTCGCCCCGGGTGGCCAGCTCCGCGGTGCGGGCCAGTACGGCCTCCACGTACGGCCAACCCCGCCCCTGGACCACGGCCTCCTCGGCGGCCTGCGCGGCGGCGAAGGCGTGCTTGTGCTTCTCCAGCGGGAAGTGGCGCAGCACGATGTCCAGCCGGTCGCCGTACCGGGCCCGCAGGGCGCGCACGTCGTCGAGGGCGCCGTGGCAGTCGGGACACTGGAGTTCGCACCAGACCTCGAGGGTCACGGGGGAGGGGGAGCCTGCGGGCTGGGAATCGGTCATGCGGACAGTCTCCCAGCCCCCGCTCCCGGCCCCGACCGCGACCTGGGGAGGAGGGGCGACCCGGAGATCTCCCGGAGATCGCCCTCCTTCGACTCCGGCGCATGGCCCCCGCGGCCGTCCCCGGTGCACGATGGAGGGGACGGATCGCCCAGAGCTGGAGGAACCCATGCTGGCCGAGACCATATGCTCCGCGGCGTCCGCGGCGGGCCTGGGCATCGCCGCGCTCACCGCCTACCGCAAGCGCTTCCTGGCGGCGGCGCGGATCACCGCGTACGCGCTGGTCCCGGTGGCCCTGGTGCTGACCGGCCTGGTGAAGTGGGTGTCCGGGATCGCCTTCAACCCGACGGTCTGGGTGGGCTTCGGCCTGCTGGGCCTCGCCTGGCTGCTCTTCACGACCACCCGCGCGGTCGAGCGCCGGCGCCTCGGCCCCGAGGGGGAGAAGCCGGCGAAGGTGGCGAGGGCGGGCCGGCAGGGCCGCTCGACCCGCTCCGAGCGGCAGGCCGCGGTCGCGCCGAACGCCTCCGCGCCCTCGCTCGGCGCCGGCGCGCCCCCGCAGGCCGCACCGCAGCGCGCGGCCGCGCCCACGGAGGACTTCTCCGACATCGAAGCGATCTTGAAGAAGCACGGGATCTGAGGAGCAGAGGCACAAGATCTGACGAACTACCGCATCGTCATTGGCGTGTTGACGGACGAACAGGGGTGCGCTGCGTCATCATCGCCCGGACATGCCCGACACCTCGACGGGCGAGCCGCCGGTTCCGCTTCCGCTTCCGGCCCTCGTCCCCGCTGCCGCGCCCGCGTCCCCTCCGGTCCCCGTGCCTCGGTCCGCCGCGCCCGTAACGCCCGCTCCGCCCGTGCCCGCCGTACCGCCCGAAGAGGCGCGCGGCTGCCTCTTCGCGCTCTCCCAACCGCCGCTGATGATCTTCCTAACGGTGATCGGCACCCTGCTGCTGCTCGCCGCCGTGCACGACCTGTTCCTGCTCTGATCCCTGCCCCGCGGCCGGCTCCACGTGCTCCGTGCCCGCCTCCTTGCGGCGGGCCCGGTACGCCGCCACGTGCAGCCGGTTCCCACAGGTGCGGCTGTCGCAGTAGCGCCGGGAACGGTTGCGCGAGAGGTCGACGAAGGCGCGCCGGCAGTCCGGGGCCTCGCAGCGGCGCAGTCGCTCCTGTTCGCCGGAGACCACGATGAAGGCGAGCGCCATCCCGCCGTCCGCGGCCAGGTGGTCGCCGACCGAGGCGCCCGGGGCGAAGTAGTGCACGTGCCAGTCGTAGCCGTCGTGGTCGGTCAGCCGGGGCGTGGTGCCCGCCGTCGCGACCAGCTCGTTGATCAGTACGGCGGCCGCACGGGAGTTCGGTGCCGCGAAGACCTGCGCGAACTTCGCGCGGACGGCGCGCACGCCGGAGAGGTCGCGGGCGCCCAGCTCGCCGACGTCGCTGATGGCGAACTCGTGTACGAAGGCGCGCAGCGCGCCGATGTCCGCCAGCCCGTCGGGCTGGCCCGCCTCGGCCGCGGTGTTCACCACGGCGACGACGACGTCGAGTGCGCGCCGGGTGTCGTGGGGGATCTGCACGGGTGCTCCCTGGGGGCCTGGCTTGCGGCGGCGCGGAACGAGGCCGCCGCTGGTCGCCGACTTTAGTCGAGTGCTCCCCACGCGCACCGGCGCCGTCCCCGCGGGTGGATCCCGCGGGAACAGCGCCGGCACGTGCGTATGTGGTTGTCCGCCCCGCACCGTCGCCCCGAGTCGGACGGTGTCGAGCGGCGGTAGGCCTGGCTCAGCTTTCGGCCAGGATGTGGGAGAGCTCCTTGTCGAGGTCGAAGTGCCGGTGTTCGGTCCCGGGTGGGACCGCGGCGTCCGTCCGCTTGAGGAACGACTCGAGTGCTCGGGCTGGTGCTTCGAGCAGTGCTTCTCCCTCCGGTGAGCTCAGGGCGATGCATACGACGCCCTGACCGTGGCTGCGGGACGGCCAGACGCGGACGTCGCCGGTACCGGTGGGCCGGTGCAGGCCCTCCGCGAGGAGGTCACGGGCGAATACCCATTCGACCGTCTCCTCGGCGCCGGTGTGGAAGGTGGCGTGCACGGCGTAGGGGTCGGCCGTGTCATACCGCAGGCCCGCGGGTACAGGCAGTGAGGACTCGCTCGACACAACGAGGCGCAGGTGCAGCTCGCAGCTGACCGTGGTGTTCATAAGCGCCAGGGCCTTTCGCTCAGTGTGCGCTCGGGGATTCGCACGTCGGCGAAATCGACATGCCACCTGCGGTGCCGTTGTAAACCCCTCTGACCGTTTTGCGGACCTCTGGGTCCCTCGGACGGCGGATCCAAACGACGATTCACCTGTGCATCCGGCTCGGGTGGAGCTCCGGTAGATTCGGGTCCATGGATACGGGGAGTAACCGCGAGAGCAACGAGTCCGCGTCGAGCGCATCGCCGGAATCGGCAGGATCCACTGCGCCCGACGCAGCGGCGGACGCGGCGGCGGACGCGGCCGGCGAGAAGCACGTGTCGAAGGCGCCCGCCTTCATCCAGGCCCGCCGCAGCCTGCACCTGAGCTGGCAGGTCGGCGTCTTCGTCGTCGGGCTGGCGGTCATCGTCGCGGGCATCGCGATGCTGGTGCTGCCCGGGCCGGGCTGGGTCGCGATCTTCGCGGGCCTGTTCATCTGGGCGACCGAGTTCGCCTGGGCCCAGGTCGTGCTGCGCTGGACCAAGCGCAAGGTGTCCGAGGCCGCCCAGAAGGCCCTCGACCCGAAGGTCCGCCGCCGCAACATCATCCTGACCAGCGTCGGCCTCGTCATCGCGGGCGCGCTGATCGGCTTCTACCTGTGGAAGTACGGGCTCACCCTGCCCTGGCACGTCAAGAAGTAGCGGCCGTCCGCCGATGGTCGGGAGCGCCGCTGACATGCGGTAATGTTTGCGGTGCGTCCGGGCGATTAGCTCAGTGGGAGAGCACTTCGTTCACACCGAAGGGGTCACTGGTTCGAACCCAGTATCGCCCACCCGGACCGAGGGCCCCGGAGACTTCACCGTCTCCGGGGCCCTCGTCGTTTCCCCGGGCCGGCCCCGCGGGCCGGGGCTCAGCCGAGCTTCCCCAGGGCCGACCGCAGCCGCCGCGCGTCCCGCAGCCGCTTCTCGTACGTCGCCCCCACCGCCAGCAGCAGCGCCCCCGCCAGGGCCGGCGGCAGCCAGCGCGGCAGCGCGCCGACCACCTGGAGGACGTACGGCGCCAGCTCGTGCAGCGCCACCAGGCCCAGCGTGAGCCCGCCCAGCACCAGCGGGGCCTGGAGCCTCCACCGCGCCCCGGCCAGCGTCACCACGAGGGCGCCCAGCCCCAGCAGCAGCGGGCGCGTCCAGTGCGGATCGGCCCACACCGCGATCACACCGGGCACCAGGGTCGCCGCGAGGCCCGGGCCGTACGTCGCCCAGGACGGGGCCGCCGGGTCCCGGCGCCGCCGCAGCCACGCCACCACCAGCGCCGGCACCGTCACCGGCAGCGTGTACGCCTCCACCGCGTCCACCCACGTCGCCGCCAGCCGGACCCACGTCGCCGCCAGGAACAGCGCCCCGGCCGCCCAGCCCACCGCGCGCCGGTCCGCCCGCACGGCCGCGGCCGCGCACACCACGCCCGCCAGGCCCAGGACCAGCGCGAGCGAGGGCGCGTGCCCCGCAGCCAGGGCCAGCAGCAGGGCCAGGCCCCCGGCCGCCGCCCCGGCCACCTCCACCGGGATCCGCACCGCGCCGGCCCGGGGACCCGGGGCCGCCGCCGCGGCCGGGACCAACAGGACCAGCAGCGGCCACTGGCGCGCCGGCAGCTCCAGCAGCGCGGCCAGGGCCAGCAGCAGCCCCGTCGCGTACCCGGTCGCCACCACGGCGGCCGCCGCCCGGGAGGCCAGCGGGCCGCGCCCGTACGCCGCCCCCGCGCCGCACAGCGCGCCCAGCGCCGCCCACACCGC
Source organism: Streptomyces sp. NPDC028419 (assembly GCF_055565515.1). Classification (NCBI taxonomy): domain Bacteria; kingdom Bacillati; phylum Actinomycetota; class Actinomycetes; order Kitasatosporales; family Streptomycetaceae; genus Streptomyces; species Streptomyces sp. NPDC028419. Next base: position 70,164 of record NZ_JBVHUE010000020.1, read on the forward strand.
GAAGGTCGCCGCGCGCCCGTCCAGAGCCGCCACGGACAGGCTCGCGGCCCCGACCGCCCCGCACGCCCCCGCGGCGATCCGGACCCCGGCGGCGGGCGCCCGAACCAGGCCCAGGGCGACGACCAGCGCGGCCGCCACCGCCGCGAGCTGGGCCGCGAACACCGCCGCCACCGGCAGCGCGAAGGCCACCGGCGCCGCGAAGAGCGCCGTCCACGCGAGCGGCACGGCGACCACCCGCGCCTCCCGGCGCCCCGAGGCCCGCTCCAGCCAGAGCGCCACGGCGGCGGCGATCAGCGCCACGGCCACCGCCTGCCGCCCGCCGCCGCCGAGCTCCGCCCGCGGGCTCGCCGCGGTCCACACCTCGCCCAGCAGCGGAGCGGGCGCCGTCAGCACGGGCAGCGCCGACAGGGAGGCGACCAGCCCGCCGAGCCCGGCCACCACCACCCCGGCTCCCGTGAGCCCGTAGCGCACCGGCCGCGCCAGCGCGCCCACCCGCAGCGCCGCCAGCAGGGGCAGCGACACCAGGACGTAGAACACCGGCGCCCACGCGGAGCCCCGGGGGACCAGCAGCACCTGCGCGGCCAGCGTCCACACCAGGCCGCCGGCCCCGGCGAGCACCGGAGCCAGCTGCTCCTGCCGGATCCGGCCCGCCACGACCACGAAGGCGCCGCCCGCGGCCGCCAGCAGCACCCCGGCGGGCAGCCGGCCGGCCAGCGAGCCCGCGTCGGCGGCCAGGGCCAGCGCGACCCCGACGGCGCCCAGGGCGGCCAGGGCGGCGAGCACCCCGGCCAGGATCCGCACCGCGGGCCAGACCCGGGGCCGCACGGCCGCCGCGGGACCGCCCCACAGGCCGAGCGCCGCGTTGAGCGCCGCCAGCGCCAGCAGGGTCCAGCCGCCCGCCGTCCGGCCGACGTGCAGGGCCAGCGCGAGGCTGGGCAGCGTCCACTGGGCCGCGGCCAGCGCGCACGGGAGCGGCAGCAGCAGCCCGCGCAGGGTCGCCCCGTACCCCGCCCACAGCGCGGCCAGCACGGCGGACGCGCCCGCCACGTACCAGGCGGCCGGGACCCCGCCGAGGGCCACCTCGTGCAGCGCGTACACGTCCAGCACGGTCAGCAGCAGCCCCACCGCCGCCACCGACTCCGCCGTCGAGCGCAGCCCGCGCCGCAGCAGGACCGCCGGCACCGCCAGCGCCGTCCCGGTCAGCACAGCCAGCACCGCCGCGCGCCCGCCGATCCCCAAGGAACCCCAGCTGACCAGGGTGAAGGCGAGCGCGGCCACCGCCAGCAGCACGGCGCCCAGGACCAGCAGCACGTTCTGCGCGCCCGGCGCCGAGGTCTCCCGTGCGCGGCCCCCCGCCGGACCGGGCCTCCCGTGCGGGCCGGGACCCCAGCCCTGAGCGGGGGGCCCGACGGGCGGCGGCGGGGCGACCTGCGCGTTCAGCAGCCGCAGCAGCCAGTCCCGGCGACCGAGCAACTGCAGCCGCCTCGCGTCGAGGTGGGCCAGCTCCCGGTCGATGAGTGCCAGCTCCGAGGCGGGCGTCAGCGGATTCTCCATGCTCCGCAGTGTGGCGCCGCTCACGCCCCCGGACCATGGGCGCGGATACTCAACAGGGTGCTCATTCCCGGACTGAGTACCCGCGCCCGCTCCGGGAGTTCACACTGGTCCCATGGACTGGAGCCACTACCGCTTCCGCAGCGTGTGGGACCTCGACGCCCCGCCCGACCGCGTCTACGCCGTGCTCGCACGCGCCGAGGAGTACCCGCGCTGGTGGCCGCAGGTCCGCGCGGTGGAGCCGCTCGGCCCGCGCACCGGCGTCGGGCACTTCCGCTCCTTCCTGCCCTACGAGATCGAGGTCACCGCCACCGAGCTGCTGAGCGACCCGGCCACCGGGGTGCTGGAGGCGGCCCTGCGCGGTGACCTCGAAGGGTGGGCGCGGTGGACCGTACGGCCGCGCGGGCGCGGCACGCGGGCGGTGTACGAGCAGGAGGTCGAGGTCCGCCGGGTACTGATGCGCCGGCTCGCGGTGCCCGGACGGCCCGCCTTCCGGCTCAACCACGCGCTGATGATGCGGGGCGGACGGCGCGGTCTGGCGGCCCATCTGGCGGCCCGGCGGGACGCGGTTTGAACGCACGGCCCCGGGGCCTGTATTGTTCGATCCGTTCCCGGGCGATTAGCTCAGCGGGAGAGCACTTCGTTCACACCGAAGGGGTCACTGGTTCGATCCCAGTATCGCCCACCGGGACAGGCCGGTCCGTCGCGAGACGGACCGGCCTTCCGCATGTCCGGGCCCGTGCGGGCCCGGCTCACGCGGCGGCGGGCAGCTCCGGGCGCAGCGGCCAGTGCGGATCCACCGGCTCCGGGGTGCCGTTGCGCGCGAACCAGGCCTGGAGCCCGCGCGCCTGTGCCGCGTGCCACACCGCCTGGAGCGTGTGCAGCTCGGACGGGGAGAGCCGCTCCAGCCGCCCGGAGAAGCGCCGGCCCACCGCCCGCACGACCTCCAGCGAGGCCATCGCGTCGGCCGCCGCGTCGTGCGCCGCCTCCAGCTCTATCCCGTAGTGCGCGCACAGGTCCGTCAGCGTGCGGCGGCCCTTGCGGTAGCGGTCCAGGTGCTTGTCCAGCACCCGCGGGTCCAGCACGGTCAGCGGCCGGTCGTCCAGGTAGCGGCTCAGCGGCGACGCCCGGTGCCGGCGCAACTCCCGGTCCAGCAGGGTCAGGTCGAACGGTGCGTTCATCACCACCACCGGCCGGCCCGCGGCCTGTTGCTCCGCGAGGGCCTGCGCGATCTCGTCCACGACCGGCGCCGGCCAGCGCCCGTTGCGCTGGAGGTGGTCGTCGGTCAGTCCGTGCACTTCCGTGGCGCCGGGGGGAACCGGAATCCCCGGATTGACCAGCCACCGGGTGGAACGGGCCCGGCCGCCCGCACACTCCTGCACGACGAGCGCGGCGGACACGATCCGGTCCCGCTCGACGTCCACCCCGGTGGTCTCGGTGTCAAATGCGGCCAGCGGGCCCTCGTACCAGCGCGTCATGGCGAACTCCTCGTCCCCGATCGGCAGATGGACGCCGACGCCCGTGGCGTGCGACCCCTGCCCGAAGCGGTGATACCCGTGCGGTTTGCCGTGTACGCCGTTTGCGGGGGGCCAGGTGCGGAGACAACTTCCTTGGGGGGCCGCACGGGTGAGCGATCGTCACCGCCATGGCACCGCCGTCGCGCCGCGGCCCCCCGGCCACTTCCGCACGACACCCCGCAGAGCCCGAAAGGCATGGGGAGCCATGGCGCTCGCGCATCCCGAACCGGGCGGGGCGCTGCGTGGGCGGACCGGGCCGGAAACGGGGACCGGACCGCTGCGCGGCACACTCGCCACCACCGCCTGCATGGAGACCCTCCAGGTGGGCTACCTGCACGCCGTCGCGGCCGCGGCCGGCTGCTCCCTGTCCCAGCCCTTCCCGGACAACGGCATCGACTGGCACGTCAGCCACGGCTCGCCCGAGCACGTCATCGACGACGAGGTCACCGTCAAGGTCCAGTTGAAGGCCACCTACCAGACCCCGCCGAACCCGCCCGGACCGACCTTCGCCTTCACCCTCGACAACGAGCACCTGGTCAAGCTCGCCCGCACACCGGCCGCGGTGCCCAAGATCCTCGTCGTGATGCTCGTACCGCGGGAGCGCGAGCAGTGGCTCAGCGCCGGGCACGACCGGCTCGACCTGCGGCACTGCTGCTACTGGACCAACCTGGCCGGTCACCCCGTGACCGGGCGGCGCCGGACCACCGTACGGATACCGACCGCGCGGATCTTCGACGACCGGGCGCTGTGCGAGATCATGACCCGGGTCGGGTCGGGAGGGACGCCTTGATGAACTGGCCGAACCTGCAACCGGCGCCGTCGCCGGAGTTCGCGGACCCCGACGCGGTGCGGCCGCCCGACCCGGCGCAGGTGGACCCCGCCGTGCTGGGCGCGCTGCTGCGGCGGCACGGCTGGCTGCGCCGCGGCGGCGCGAGCGGACGCTACGGGCGCTGGACCCCGCCCGGACCCGGCGCGACCAGCCTGCTCGTGCCCGAGGACCGGACCTTCCCCGACTGCGCCGACCTGGTCGAGGAGGCCCTCACCGCCCTCTCGCGCTGCGGGCTGCCGTCGGCGCGCGAGGTGCTCTACGGGCTGAGCGTGCCCAGCGACGAGGTCCGCTGGATCCGCGACATCCCCGAGGGCGAGGGGCTGTACGGGCCCGGGGGCGAGGCCTCCTGGTCGGCGCAGGAACAGCTGCGCACCGCCGCCCGCCAGCTCCTGCTGGCCGGGGCGCTGGCGGACCGGGCCCGGGCCGGCTACCACGGCGCCCGGCACCGGTGGCAGGCCGAACGGGCCCTGGACGGGGTGCTGGTGGGGCCCGCTCCGGGCGGGCGCCGGCTGACCGCCTACGTACCGGTCGACGGGGGCCGGGGACCGGTGACCCGGCTGCACCACGCCCTGCACGCGGCCCGCGAGGCCGTGGACTACCAGCGGGCCACCGGCGGCATGGACGCCTTCGACGCCGCCGTGGAGGCCGGGGCCAGCCGGGAGCTGGCGGACGCGCTGATCGCCCTGGTCCGGGGCTCGGGCGGGGTCCGCATCGCGCTGGCCTGGGCCCCGGCCGCCGGGGTCCCGGCGGGCTGCGCGGCCCGCCCCGAGCCGGTGGAGTTCTCCCCGGGCGACCTGCCCGTGCTGCGCGAGGCCGCGGCCCGCTACACGCGGGAGGAGCCCGCCGTGGCGGTGCGGATCGCGGGGGCCGTGGTCCGGATGCAGCGGTCGGGGCAGGGCGGCGGGGGCACGGTCCGGCTGCGCGTCCTGTCGGGCGCGGAGGTCCCGTACGTCCGGGTCGCGCTCGACGAGGAGGCGTACCGGGTGGCGGGCCACGCCCACCTCGCGGGGCTCCCGGTCCGCCTCAGCGGACGGCTCCAGCGGCGGGGCGGCTTCCGGCGGCTCACGGACGCGGCCGAGGTGACCCCGGTCCGGCTGGACGAGGTCGAGCGCGACCGGCTGATGAAGTCCCTGTACGGGGACTTCCCGGCGGCGGGGGAGCTGCCCTTCGTCGATCCGGAGGGCGATCCGGAGGGCGATCCGGAGGGCGATGCGGAAGGGGCTGGGGAGCGGGATGCGCGGGGCGCGGACCCGGAGGCGTGAGCGCGGGGCTCAGAGCCGGGTGAAGGAGGCCATCACCAGACCGGGGACGGGCGAGAAGTCGGCGCCCCGGGTGAAGCCCGAGCGCTGGTAGAGGGTCATGGCCGGCGTGTTCGCGGCGCCGGTGGTGACCCCGACCGTGCGGCCGGGGGCGACCTCGTCCAGCAGGTGGCGCAGCAGCAGCGAGCCGACGCCACGGCGGAACCAGGCCGGGTCGACGCACAGCCGGTCGATGGAGATCGCCGCTCCCGCGCGCTGCGGCCCCGCCTCCCAGGCCAGGAACCCGGCCACCTCCCCGGCCGGTGACACGGCGCCGAGCCAGTTCAGCGGGCGGGAGCACATGTCCGCCAGGCTCTCGCGCAGCGCGGGTATGCCGTCGAAGCCGATCAGTTCGGCCTCCACCGCATAGGCGGCCCGACCGATCCGGTGCACGGCGGCGGCCGTCGCGTCGTCGGCGAGGTCCAGCGGGCGGACCAGGGGAGCGGGGGGCGGGGTGGTGTGGATCACCCGGCCCACGGTACGTCCGCGCGGTGGCCGGGTGCCACGAAGTAACCGTTTAGCGGCCGGGCCGTCCGGCTCGGTACGATTCAGGCGCGCAGTGTTCGCTCGCGCACCCCCTGAGTCAGGAGAGACCGGTGTCAGACGTCCGTGTGATCATCCAACGCGATTCCGAGCGGGACGAGCGCGTGGTGGCCACGGGCACTACGGCGGCCGACCTCTTCCCCGGTGAACGCACCGTCGTCGCGGCGCGCGTCGCCGGCGAGCTGAAGGACCTCTCGTACGAGGTCAAGGACGGCGAGACCGTCGAGCCGGTGGAGATCTCCTCCGAGGACGGCCTGAACATCCTGCGCCACTCGACCGCGCACGTCATGGCGCAGGCCGTGCAGGAGCTCTTCCCCGAGGCCAAGCTGGGCATCGGCCCGCCGGTCCGGGACGGCTTCTACTACGACTTCGACGTCGCGAAGCCCTTCACCCCCGACGACCTCAAGGCCGTCGAGAAGAAGATGCAGGAGATCCAGAAGCGCGGGCAGCGCTTCGCGCGCCGCGTCGTCACCGACGAGGCGGCCCGCGAGGAGCTGGCGCACGAGCCGTACAAGCTGGAGCTGATCGGGCTCAAGGGTTCGGCGGCGACCTCGGACGACGGCGCGGACGTCGAGGTGGGCGGCGGCGAGCTGACCATCTACGACAACATCGACGCCAAGACCGGCGACCTGTGCTGGTCGGACCTGTGTCGCGGCCCGCACCTGCCGACCACCCGCAACATCCCGGCGTTCAAGCTGATGCGCAACGCGGCCGCCTACTGGCGCGGCAGCGAGAAGAACCCGATGCTCCAGCGCATCTACGGCACCGCGTGGCCGTCGAAGGACGAGCTGAAGGCCCACCTCGACTTCCTCGCCGAGGCCGAGAAGCGGGACCACCGCAAGCTCGGCGTCGAGCTGGACCTCTTCTCCGTCCAGGACGAGATCGGCTCCGGCCTCGCCGTCTTCCACCCGCGCGGCGGCACCATCCGCCGGGTGATGGAGGACTACTCGCGCAAGCGGCACGAGGAAGAGGGCTACGAGTTCGTCTACACCCCGCACGCCACCAAGGGCGCCCTCTTCGAGAAGAGCGGCCACCTGGACTGGTACGCGGACGGCATGTACCCCCCCATGCAGCTCGACGGTGGTACCGACTACTACCTCAAGCCCATGAACTGCCCGATGCACAACCTGATCTTTGATGCGCGCGGCCGGTCCTACCGCGAACTGCCGCTGCGCCTCTTCGAGTTCGGCACCGTGTACCGGTACGAGAAGTCGGGCGTCGTGCACGGCCTGACCCGCTCGCGCGGCTTCACCCAGGACGACGCGCACATCTACTGCACCAAGGAGCAGATGGCGGAGGAGCTGGACCGGACCCTCACCTTCGTCCTGAACCTGCTGCGCGACTACGGTCTGACGGACTTCTACCTGGAGTTGTCGACCAAGGACCCGGAGAAGTTCGTCGGCTCGGACGAGATCTGGGAAGAGGCCACCGAGACCCTGCGCCAGGTCGCCGAGAAGCAGGGCCTCCCGCTGGTCCCGGACCCGGGCGGCGCCGCGTTCTACGGCCCGAAGATCTCGGTCCAGTGCCGTGACGCCATCGGCCGCACCTGGCAGATGTCGACCGTGCAGCTCGACTTCAACCTGCCGGAGCGCTTCAACCTGGAGTACACCGGCCCCGACGGCACCAAGCAGCAGCCGGTCATGATCCACCGCGCGCTGTTCGGCTCCATCGAGCGGTTCTTCGCCGTGCTGCTGGAGCACTACGCGGGTGTCATGCCGCCGTGGCTGGCCCCGGTGCAGGCGGTCGGCATCCCGATCGGCGACGCGCACATCGAGTACCTGCAGGAGTTCGCCGCCGAGGCGAAGAAGAAGGGCCTGCGGGTCGAGGTGGACGCCTCGTCGGACCGGATGCAGAAGAAGATCCGCAACCAGCAGAAGCTCAAGGTCCCGTTCATGATCATCGTCGGCGACGAGGACATGGCGGCGGGCACGGTCTCCTTCCGCTACCGCGACGGTTCGCAGGAGAACGGCGTACCCAAGGCCGACGCCCTGGCGAAGCTGGTCCAGGTCGTCGAGGACCGCGTCCAGGTCTGATCCACGGCCGACGCACGGATGATCCGTACGGGTCGGGGCCCCCGGGAAGTGATCACTTCCCGGGGGCCTTCCTCGTCCGTCGCGGCAAGGTCATATGCTGCATCCCATGACGAGTGAGCCGGAGCAGCAGATCGGTGTCGGCACGCAGGACGCGTTCCAGCGGCTGTGGACGCCCCACCGGATGGCGTACATCCAAGGGGAGAACAAGCCGACCGGCCCGGAGGCCGGGGACGGCTGTCCCTTCTGCGGGATTCCGGAGATGTCCGACGCGGACGGGCTGGTCGTGGCCCGGGGCGAGCACGTCTACGCCGTGCTCAACCTGTACCCGTACAACGGCGGACACCTCATGGTCGTCCCCTACCGGCACGTCGCCGACTACACCGAGCTGGACGGCCCCGAGACCGCCGAACTCGCCGACCTGACCAAGCGGGCCATGGTCGCGCTGCGCAAGGCCTCCGGAGCGCACGGCTTCAACATCGGGATGAACCAGGGCGCCGCCGCCGGCGCCGGCATCGCCGCGCACCTGCACCAGCACATCGTGCCGCGCTGGGGCGGGGACACGAACTTCATGCCGGTGGTCGGCCACACCAAGGTCCTGCCCCAACTCCTCGCCGACACGCGGCAGATGCTCGCCGACTCCTGGCCGGTCGACTAGATGGGGGAGCGGACCCGCGAGGTCGACCACGAGTTGGTCCGGGCCGCGGCGCAGGTCGCGGCCACGCGCTGCCGGGGCGACAACCACACCATGGCCGCCGCGGCCCGCGACCGGGACGGCCGGATCGTCACGGCCGTGAACGCCTACCACTTCACCGGCGGCCCCTGCGCGGAACTCGTCGTCATCGGCGCCGCCGCGGCCCAGGGCGCCCACGACCTGGAAACGATCGTGGCCGTCGGCGACCGGGACCGCGGGATCGTGCCGCCCTGCGGCCGCTGCCGCCAGGTCCTGCTCGACTACTTCCCGACCATCGAGGTCATCGTCACGGTGCAGGGCGCACCGCGCTCCGTCCCCATCGCCGACCTGCTGCCCGCGAGCTACGTCTGGGCGGACCACCAGCTCGACGCCGAGGACGGCGCGCCGCTCGGCGCGAGCTGACCGCACGCCGGCCTCGTGCCGGCACGGCACCGGCGGGCTACCCGCTCGTCAGGACGACGAGCTGCCGGGTCGCGCGGGTCGTCGCGACGTAGCGGTCGACGGCGCCCTCGATGCCCGCGCCGAAGTCGTCCGGATCGACGAGGACGACCAGGTCGAATTCGAGTCCCTTCGACAGCTCCGGCGTCAGTGACCGCACGCGATCCGTCGCCCGGAACCCGGGGGCGCCGATGACGCAGGCGGTCCCCTCGGCGTTCGCCGCGAGCCAGCCGTCGAGGGTCGCGGCCAGCTCCGTGACGGACCCGTGGACGACGGGGAGGCCGCTGCTGCGGACGGAGGTCGGCACGTTGGCGTCCGGGAGCACGGCCCGGATGGCCGGTTCCGCCTCCGCCATCACCTCTCGCGGTGTCCGGTAGTTGACGCTCAGGGACGCCACGGTGATCCGGTCGAGCCCGGCCCGCTCCAGCCGTTCCCGCCACGACCCGGTGAAGCCGTGGCGGGCCTGGGCGCGGTCCCCGACGATCGTGAAGCTGCGGGACGGGCAGCGCAGCAGCAGCATCTGCCACTCGGCGCCGGTCAGCTCCTGGGCCTCGTCCACCACCACGTGCGCGAACGGTCCCAGCAGCGGATCGACTTCGGTGTCGGCGCGGGTGCTCCCGTCGACCAGGGCCTCCCGGAGGTCCTGCCCGTGCAGCATGCCGAGCGCGCCCTCGTCCTCCTCGATCACGGTGTTCTGCAGCAGGCTGTCGATGGCCTCGGCCCGGCGGGCGCGTTCGGCCGCGGCGGCGGCTTCGCCCCGGCGCCTGCGCCCGGCGGCCTCCGGGTCGCCGAGCCGTGCCCGCGCCGCGTCCAGGAACGGCAGGTCGGAGAGGGTCCAGGCGCGGGCGTCCGCGCGCTGGAGCGTGCGTACGTCCTCGGGGGCGAGCCACGGCGCGCACCTGCGCAGGTACGCGGGCACCGACCACAGGTCGCCGACCAGGTCGCCCGCGTCGAGCATCGGCCAGGCGCGCCGCAGGGTCCCGATCAGCTCCTCGTCCTGGATGAGGGAGCGCCGCAGCAGGTGGGGCGCGGCCCCGCTGTCGTCCTTGTCCACGAGGATCGCGAGCAGCTCTTCCAGGATCTGCTCCCGGGCCTCGTTGTGCGCGGTGCCGGGCTCGACCGCGTCGAAGGCGGCCGCCCAGTCGGCGGGGCTCAGCCAGAGGTCGGACCAGGGGGTCGAGACCGTCGTGCCCTCGGTGGGCGGCTCCTCGTACAGGCGGACGGCCGGCTCGATCGCCCCGACCAGGTCCGCGGACGCCTTCAGGCGGGCCACCGCGGGGTCCCGCTCGGCCGCGGCGGTGGCGCCCTCGGGGACGAGGTCGCGCAGGGTGCAGGTGCGTACGCCCTCCTCGCCGAGGCTGGGCAGGACGTCGGCGACGTACGCGAGGTAGGGCTGGTGCGGACCGACGAAGAGCACGCCGCCGCGGCGGTGTCCGAGGCGGGGGTCGGAGTAGAGGAGGTAGGCGGCGCGGTGCAGGGCGACGACGGTCTTGCCCGTGCCCGGGCCGCCGTCGACGACGAGGGCGCCGCGGGAGCCGGCCCGCACGATCGCGTCCTGGTCGGCCTGGATGGTGGCGAGCACGTCGCGCATCCGGTCCGAGCGGCTGCTGCCGAGGCTGGCGATGAAGGCGGACTGGTCGTCCAGCGCGGCGCGGCCTTCGAGCCCGTCGGCGTCGAACACCTCGTCCCAGTAGTCGGTGATCCGGCCGCGGGTCCAGCGGTAGCGGCGGCGGCTCGCCAGCCCCATCGGGTTGCCGTGGGTGGCCGCGAAGAACGGTTCGGCCGCGGGGGAGCGCCAGTCGAGGAGCAGGCGGCGGCCGTGGCTGTCGGTGAGGCCGAGCCGTCCGACGTGGACGGGCTCCGAGCCGTCCGCGGGGACGAAGTGCCCCAGGCACAGGTCGAGGCCGAAGCGGCGCAGGGTGCGCAGGCGCGCGGTCAGGCGGTGGATCTCCGCGTCCCGGTCCATCGCTCCGCGGCCGATCCCGCCGGGCGCCCGGCGCGTGGCCGCGAGTTGGTCGGACAGCTCGGCGATCGTCTGGTCGAGGGTCGCCGAGATGGCGGCGAAGTGGCGTTCGTCGCCGCCGATCAGCGCCGGGTCGGCCTTGGGGCCGAGGTGGTCGGGCAGGTCGAAGGCGCGGGTGGTCGGGGTGGTCGGGGACGGCAGCGGTCGCACGTGGCGGATCTCCAAAGCGGGGCGGCAGGGGGGTGGATGCGCGATTCTGCCCCGGCACCGGGGCCTTGCCGCAAGCCCCCCTGTGCGCTATAAGTTGAGAGTGGCAAGGAGTGGTTTCACCTCCTTGCCTTTTTGTTTTCCCTCCCTGGAACGCCGACCGCCCCGCACCGGCGGGGCCGGTGCGGGGCGGTGCGGGACGGGCGTGGACCGGGGGCGGCTCAGGCGTCGTAGGCGTCGGCCTTGCGGGGCGCGGCGTCCTGGACCATGCCGCTCACGATCATCGAGCGGTTCACGAAGCGGTCGGTGTCGACGCCGTTCTCGTCCAGGACGCGCATGGCGGCCGCGTGGACCGCCCGCAGCACCGGGGTGGCCGTGCGCATCGCGTCGTCGGCCATGAAGCGGTGCCGCCACATCGAACCGGCCCACACGTGCCGGACGCCGAACGGCTCGGGCAGGACCAGCTTGCCGCCCAGGAAGTCGAGCAGCGGCGGGTACCAGGTGAAGGGCGCGCGGACCGCGAGGCGCACCACTTCGGAGGCGTCCACGAGGGCGTGGGTGCGCTCCACGGTCTCCCAGAAGCGGACGGTCTTGGCGACCTCGGTGGTCTTCGGCGCCGACTTGGTGGTGAACAGGCCGTGCACCGGGCCGAGGGAGTGGGCGGTGACGTCGACGCGCAAGGTCTTGTAGAGCACGGTCACGGTCACCATCATCGTGATCACCAACTGACCGTCCCACAGGGGCCATTGGACCCCGAGATAGTGCCGGTTGCCCGCGCCGAACTGCTGCTCGTTGCAGATCCGGGTGATCTCGTGCTGCTTGATGAGGAAGGCGTCGACGTCCGCGCCGGTGGGGCGGGCGACCTCCTTGGCGCCCTCGCCGACCGGGGTGACGATCCAGTGCGTGATGGAGGGCGGCGGGAAGCCGCCCGTGTGCAGCGGACCGCGCTCCAGCATGCGCAGTTGGTCGTGGATCGCGCGGATCACGTCCCAACTGCGGAAGGGGTGGATCTCGGTGCCCTCCGTCTTGGGCGCCAGGTCCTCCGCCAGCTGCCAGCTGCCCCACCGGGTGCCCATGCCCAGGATGCCCTTGGGGCCGGCGTAGAAGACGGAGTTGCTGCGGCCCTCGGCGGTGAGCTTCGCGAGCTGGTGGCGCAGGTCCTCGCGGGAGGTCTCGTCGGGGTTGCCGGGGACGGCCTCGGGGATCTTGGCCCCGACGGAGGCCCCGCCGAGCAGGCCGTCCCACCGGGCGCGCATGTCCTTGGCGGCCGCCTCGGCGATCCGGGAGGCCAACAGCCAGCCCACGGCCGGGGCGATGACCATCGCCCGCAGGTACAGGCCCCAGAATCCGGTGAACGGCAGCCGGAACATCAGCACCGCCACCACGAGCGCGACGCCGACGAGGAGCGCGGTGCCCATCCAGGAGGCGCGCTTGCCCTCGTTCCCGGCGAGGGACTTGCGCAGCTGGAACAGGCCCAGCCACAGCAGGAGTCCGGGCAGGAAGAGCACGCCGCAGACCAGCGTGATCAGCCGGAGCTTCTGGTCGCGCTCCTTGCGCAGGCGCGAGGCGGCGAGGCAGTGCTCGACGACGGTCTGCGGGTCCGCGCCGAAGGACTGGATCAGCGGTTTGCGGCCGGCGCCGAGCATGCGGGCTTCGACGGCCCGGCAGAAGGCCTCGCCGAAGTTGGGCTCGAAGAGGGAGAGCTTCCCCTTCTTCACGGTGGATTCGTAGTGCTCGTTGTTGGCTTTGAGTATCTCGTCCGGCTTGCCGTCGCGGTACGCGGCGGAGGCCAGCGCGTTGGTGGCGGCGGTCTGGCCGCCACCGCCCTGGAGGGGGATCTGCGCCCCCGGCCTGAAGTCGAAACCGTCGTCCGCCACCGCTGCCCCCATCGCTGTGCTGTCGTGCGTGCCCGGTGTCCCGCTGTTCGGTGTCCCGTCACCCGAGGTCCTGCCCCGCCCCGCCGAGCCTGAAAGAGCCTAGCGAGGGTCGTCCCCCGATGGTCATGGGACAGGGAAATACCGCCCTCCGCAAGCGGGTTGGGTGGGCGGTACCCCGGGCGCTATGTCAACTAGTTACCCTTCTCGGCCTGTTCGCGCATCTTGTCCGCGAGGTGGGGCGGCATGGGCTCGTGGCGGGCGTAGCCGCGGCTGAAGCCGCCGGTGCCGTGCGAGACCGAGCGCAGTTCCACGGCGTAGCGGCCGATCTCGATCTCGGGTATCTCGGCGCGCACCACGGAGCGTCCGGGGCCCGCCGGTTCGGTGCCCACGACCCGGCCGCGGCGCCCGGCGAGGTCGCTCATGACGGGGCCCACGTAGGCGTCGGGGACCAGGACGGTGAGTTCGGCGACGGGTTCGAGGAGGTGGATCTCGGCTTCGGCGGCCGCCTCGCGCAGGGCGAGCGCGCCCGCGGTCTGGAAGGCCGCGTCCGAGGAGTCCACGGAGTGCGCCTTGCCGTCGCGCAGGGTGATCCGTACGTCGACGAGCGGGTATCCGGCGGCGACGCCGCGGGCGGCCTGGGCCCGTACTCCCTTCTCGACGGACGGGATGAACTGGCGCGGGACGGCGCCGCCGACCACCTTGTCCACGAACTCGATGCCGCTGCCCGCCGGCAGCGGCTCGACGTCGATCTCGCAAATGGCGAACTGGCCGTGGCCGCCCGACTGTTTGACGTGCCGGCCGCGCCCGGTGGCCTTGGCGCCGAAGGTCTCGCGCAGGCTCACCCGGTGGGGGACGGCGTCGACCCGGACGCCGTAGCGGGTGCGCAGCCGCTCCAGGGCGACCTCCTGGTGGGCCTCGCCCAGGCACCACAGGACGAGCTGGTGGGTGTGCGGGTTCTGCTCCAGGCGCATCGTGGGGTCCTCGGCGACGAGCCGGGCGAGCCCCTGGGAGAGCTTGTCCTCGTCGGCCTTGCTGTGGGCCTCGATGGCGAGGGGGAGCAGGGGGTCGGGCATCGCCCAGGGCTCCATGAGGAGCGGGCGGGCCTTCGCGGAGAGGGTGTCGCCGGTTTCGGCGTGGTTGAGTTTCGCCACGCAGGCGAGGTCGCCCGCGATGCCGTGGGTGAGGGGGCGCTGCTGCTTGCCGAAGGGGGAGGTGAGGGTGCCGACGCGCTCGTCGGCCTCGTGCAGGTCGCGGGGGGCCGCGCCGTCGGCGCCGGGGAAGTGGCCGCAGACGTGCAGGGTCTCCTCGGGGCGCAGGGTGCCGGAGAAGACGCGGACGAGGGAGACCCGGCCGACGTAGGGGTCGGAGGAGGTCTTGACCACCTCGGCGAGCAGCGGGCCGTCGGGGTCGCAGGTGACGGCGGGACGGGGGGCGCCGCCGGGGTCGGTGACGGCGAGGGCCGGACGTTCGAGGGGGGTGGGGAAGCCGCCCGTGATCAGTTCGAGGAGTTCGACCGTGCCGAGGCCCTGGCGGGCGCCCTCGGGGGCGGGCGCGGCCATCAGCACGGGGTGGAAGGTGCCGCGGGCGACGGCGCGCTCCAGGTCGTCGACGAGGGTCCCCAGGTCGATCTCCTCGCCGCCGAGGTAGCGGTCCATGAGGGTCTCGTCCTCGCTCTCGGCGATGATCCCCTCGATCAGGCGGGCCCGGGCGTCGGTGATCAGGGCCAGCTCGGCGGGGTCGGGGTCGCGCTCGACCCGTTCGCCGGAGGTGTAGTCGTACACGCGCCGCGAGAGCAGGCCGAGCAGCCCTGTGACGGGGGCGTGGCCGTCGGGCCCGACGGGGCCGTGGAGCGGCAGGTAGAGGGGGATGACGGCGTCGGGGTCGTCGGGGCCGAAGGTCTCGCCGCAGACGGCGGCCATCCGGTCGTAGTCGGCGCGGGCGGCCTCCAGGTGGGTGACGACGATGGCGCGGGGCATCGCGACGGCCGCGCACTCGTCCCACACCATGCGGGTCGCGCCGGACAGCCCGGCGCCGTCGCCGCCGTCCGCGGCGCCCTCGGCGGCCGAGACGACGAAGAGGGCCGCGTCCGCGGCGCGCAGACCGGCCCTGAGTTCTCCGACGAAGTCGGCGTATCCGGGGGTGTCCAGGATGTTGATCTTAATGTCGCCCCAGGCGACGGGGACGAGCGAGAGCTGGACCGAGCGCTGGCGCCGGTGCTCGATCTCGTCGTAGTCGGAGACGGTCGCGCCGTCCTCGACCCGGCCCGCCCGGCCGACGGCTCCGGCGGTCAGGGCGAGGGCTTCGACCAGGGTGGTCTTTCCGGCTCCACTGTGGCCGACCAGCACCACATTGCGTATCGCGGAGGGGCGGTCGGCCGTCAGTGCCCTGCCGGCGGCCCCGGATTGCTGCGTCTTGTCACCCATGATTCTCGTGCCTCCCGGTGCAACGGTGAGGTGGGATCCTTCGAGCTTTGCACTGGCGTCACACTGCGTCCATACGTCGTACCCGGCCACCCCCGGTCGGGCGCCCGCGTGGCGCGATCCGGGTATTGCCGGAGCCCCACGGTGGGTGCGCGGCGGTGCGGGCCCCGGGCGCTGGCTACGATGGGCCAGCCGGTGGCCGTGGTGGCCGTGCGGCCCAGCGACCCCCTGGGAAGGCCATGCTGAACAAGTACGCGCGTGCATTCTTTACGCGTGTCCTCACACCGTTCGCCGCGTTTCTGCTCCGTCGGGGGGTGAGCCCGGACGCGGTCACCCTGATCGGCACGGCCGGAGTGATGGCCGGAGCGCTGGTCTTCTTCCCGCGGGGAGAGTTCTTCTGGGGCACGATCACGATCACCCTCTTCGTGTTCTCCGACCTGGTCGACGGGAACATGGCGCGACAGGCCGGGGTCTCCAGCCGGTGGGGCGCGTTCCTGGACTCGACGCTGGACCGGGTGGCGGACTCCGCGATCTTCGGTGGCCTGGCGCTCTGGTACGCCGGATCGGGCCACGACAACATGCTGTGCGCCGTGGCCATCTTCTGCCTGGCGAGCGGCCAGGTCGTCTCGTACACCAAGGCCCGGGGCGAGGCGATCGGCCTGCCGGTCGCCGTCAACGGGCTGGTCGAGCGCGCCGAGCGCCTGGTGATCACGCTGGTCGCGGCCGGCGTGTCGGGCCTGGAGACCTTCGGCGTGCCCTCCTGGATCGGCGTGCTGCTGCCCGTCGCGCTCTGGGTGGTCGCGGTCGGCTCGCTGGTGACGCTGATCCAGCGGGTGGTGACCGTGCGCCGCGAGGCGGCGGAGGCCGACGCGGCCGCTGCTGCCGAGGGCGGCGCCGCCTGATGGGCGCGCTGGCGGACCGGCTGACGGACGGGGTCTTCGGGCTCGGTTGGGCCGCGGTCAAGAAGCTGCCGGAACCGACGGCGGCGGCGCTCGGCCGCACGATCGCGGACCGCACCTGGAAGCGCCGCGGCAAGAGCGTGCTGCGGCTGGAGGCGAACCTGGCCCGGGTGGTGCCCGGGGCCGGGCCGGAGCGGCTGCGGGAGCTGTCCCGGGCGGGCATGCGCTCCTACATGCGCTACTGGATGGAATCCTTCCGGCTGCCCGCCATGAACAAGGAACGGTTCGGCAGGGAAGTCGTCATGACCGACGAGCAGGTCCTGCTCGACGGCATGGCCGCCGGCCGCGGCGTGATCATCGCGCTGCCGCACCTGGCCAACTGGGACCTCGCCGGGGCCTGGGTCACCAGTCACCACGGCATCCCCTTCACCACGGTCGCGGAACGCCTCAAGCCGGAGAGCCTGTACGACCGCTTCGTGGCCTACCGCGAGAGCCTCGGCATGGAGGTGCTGCCGCACAGCGGCGGCGCCGCCTTCGCCACCCTCGCCCGCCGGCTGCGCTCCGGCGGGCTGATCTGCCTGGTCGCCGACCGGGACCTGTCCTCCTCCGGCGTCGAGGTGGACTTCTTCGGGTCCACGGCCCGGATGCCCGCCGGTCCGGCGCTGCTCGCCCAGCAGACCGGCGCCCTGCTGGTGCCCGTGACCCTCTGGTACGACGACGCTCCGGTGATGCGGGGCCGCTTCCACCCGCCGGTGTCCGAACCGAAGAGCGGCACCCGGGACGAGAAGACGGCGGCGATGACCCAGGCGGTGGCCGACGCCTTCGCCGCCGGGATCGCCGAGCACCCCGAGGACTGGCACATGCTGCAGCGGCTGTGGCTGGAGGACCTGGAACCCCGGGAGCCGCTGGCGGCCACGGACCGCCGGGAGGGCACCGGATGAAGATCGGCATCGTGTGCCCGTACTCCTGGGACGTCCCCGGCGGCGTCCAGTTCCACATCCGTGACCTGGCGGAACACCTGATCGAGCGCGGTCACCAGGTCTCGGTGCTCGCCCCCGCGGAGGAGGACACCCCGCTGCCGCCGTACGTGGTCTCGGCGGGCCGCGCGGTGCCGGTGCCCTACAACGGCTCGGTGGCCCGGCTGAACTTCGGCTTCATCTCGGCCGCGCGGGTGCGCCGCTGGCTGCACGAGGGCACCTTCGACGTCATCCACATCCACGAGCCGACCTCGCCCTCGCTCGGCCTGCTCGCCTGCTGGGCGGCCCAGGGCCCGATCGTGGCCACCTTCCACACCTCGAACCCGCGCTCGCGCGCCATGATCGCCGCGTACCCGATCCTGCAGCCCGCGCTGGAGAAGATCAGCGCGCGGATCGCGGTGAGCGAGTACGCCCGGCGCACGCTGGTGGAACACCTCGGCGGGGACGCCGTCGTCATCCCCAACGGCGTCGACGTCGACTTCTTCGCCGGCGCCGAGGCGAAGCCCGAGTGGCAGGGCGGCACGCTCGGCTTCATCGGCCGCATCGACGAACCGCGCAAGGGGATGCCGGTGCTGATGGCGGCCTTCCCGAAGATCGTCGAGGCCTGCCCGGACGTGCGGCTGCTGGTCGCCGGCCGCGGTGACGAGGAGGAGGCGGTGGCCTCGCTGCCGCCCGCCCTGCGCGAGCGCGTGGAGTTCCTCGGCATGGTCTCCGACGAGGACAAGGCGCGGCTGCTGCGCAGCGTCGACGTGTACGTCGCCCCCAACACCGGCGGCGAGAGCTTCGGGATCATCCTGGTCGAGGCGCTCTCCGCCGGCGCCCCGGTGCTGGCTTCGGACCTGGACGCCTTCGCCCAGGTCCTGGACAAGGGCGCGGCGGGGGAGCTGTTCGCCAACGAGGACGCCGACGCGCTGGCCGCGGGCGCGATCGCGCTGCTGCGCGATCCCGAGCGGCGGGCCGGGCTGAGCGCCCGGGGCTCCGCCCACGTGCGGCGCTTCGACTGGTCGACGGTCGGGGCGGACGTCCTGGCGGTGTACGAGACGGTCGCGGACGGCGCGGCCTCGGTGGCCACGGACGAACGCGTCGGACTGCGCGCCCGGCTCGGCCTGACCCGCGGCGCCACCCCGTCCTCCTTCTCCTGAGCACGCCCGCCCGGGCGCCCCTCGGGGCGTCCCGCCGGGCGTCCCCGGGTGCGCGCGGGCCGCGCGGGGAGCGGCCCGCGGGGAGGTAAAGTCGCCGCCCGTGATCGAAACCCTCGTATGGATCGCCCTGGCGCTCGGCGCCATCGGGGTCTACCTCAGCTGGACCGCCGGCCGGCTCGACCGCCTGCACTCGCGGATGGACGCCGCCCGGGCCGCGCTCGACGCACAGCTCGTGCGCCGGGCCTCGGTGGTCCTGGAGGTGGCCACCTCCGGCGTACTGGACCCGGCGTCCTCCCTCGTGCTCTACGAGGCCGCGCACGCCGCCCGCCAGGTGGAGGAGGAGCACCGCGAGGTGGCCGAAAGTGAACTGTCCCAGGCCCTGCGCGCGGTCTTCGCGGACGCCGACCAGGTCGAGGAGGTCAAGCGGGCACCCGGCGGCGAGGTCGCCGCGGAGGAGCTGGCGGCCGCCGTGCGCAGGGTTCCGATGGCCCGGCGCTTCCACAACGACGCCGTCCGTGCCGCCCGCGCGCTGCGCCGGCACCGCAAGGTCCGCTGGTTCCGGTTGGCCGGACACGCACCCTTCCCGCTCGCCTTCGAAATGGACGACGAGCCCCCGGCCCACCTCGCCGACCGCCCCTGAGCGGCCCTGGGCCGATCGGGCGGCACAGGCCACCGCCTGTGCATTGGCCCTTGCAGTGGACTGGTCCGGAGGGTTTGCTCAGTGCAGTACCCGTCTTCCTTCGAGTGAGGTCCTCCCGTGAGCACGCTTTCCACCCCTTCGCAGAACCCCGAGATCGGCACCTCTCGCGTCAAGCGCGGCATGGCCGAGCAGCTCAAGGGTGGCGTGATCATGGACGTGGTCAACGCCGAGCAGGCGAAGATCGCCGAGGACGCGGGCGCCGTCGCCGTCATGGCGCTGGAGCGGGTCCCGGCCGACATCCGCAAGGACGGCGGGGTCGCCCGCATGTCCGACCCGAACATGATCGAAGAGATCATCGAGGCCGTCTCCATCCCGGTCATGGCGAAGTCCCGCATCGGCCACTTCGTCGAGGCCCAGGTGCTCCAGTCCCTCGGCGTCGACTACATCGACGAGTCCGAGGTCCTGACCCCGGCCGACGAGGTCAACCACAGCGACAAGTTCGCCTTCACCACCCCCTTCGTCTGTGGCGCCACCAACCTGGGCGAGGCCCTGCGCCGCATCGCCGAGGGCGCGGCCATGATCCGCTCGAAGGGCGAGGCCGGCACCGGCAACGTCGTCGAGGCCGTCCGCCACCTGCGCCAGATCAAGAACGAGATCGCCAAGCTGCGCGGCTTCGACAACAACGAGCTGTACGCCGCCGCCAAGGACCTGCGCGCCCCGTACGAGCTGGTCAAGGAGGTCGCCGAGCTCGGCAAGCTCCCCGTGGTGCTGTTCTCGGCCGGTGGCGTCGCCACCCCCGCCGACGCCGCGCTGATGCGCCAGCTCGGCGCCGAGGGCGTCTTCGTCGGCTCCGGCATCTTCAAGTCGGGCGACCCGGCCAAGCGCGCCGCCGCCATCGTGAAGGCCACCACCTTCTACGACGACCCGAAGATCATCGCGGACGCTTCCCGCAACCTGGGCGAGGCCATGGTCGGCATCAACTGCGACACCCTGCCCGAGGCCGAGCGCTACGCCAACCGCGGCTGGTAAGGCACCCCACCCATGAACAATCCCCCGATCATCGGCGTCCTGGCCCTCCAGGGCGACGTACGGGAGCACCTGATCGCCCTGGCCTCGGCGGACGCCGTGGCCAGGCCGGTCCGGCGCCCCGAGGAGCTCGCCGAGGTCGACGCCCTGGTGATCCCCGGCGGCGAGTCGACGACCATGTCGAAGCTCGCCGTGCTCTTCGGCATGCTGGAGCCGCTGCGCGAGCGCGTGCGGTCCGGGATGCCGGTCTACGGCACCTGCGCGGGCATGATCATGCTCGCCGACAAGCTGCTCGGCGGCCGTGACGACCAGGAGACGCTGGGCGGGATCGACATGATCGTGCGCCGCAACGCCTTCGGCCGTCAGAACGAGTCCTTCGAGGCCTCCATCGACTTCGCCGGCATAGCGGGCGGCCCGGTCGAGGGCGTCTTCATCCGGGCGCCCTGGGTCGAGTCGGTCGGCGCGGCCGCCCAGGTGCTCGCGACGTACGACGGCCACACCGTCGCCGTGCGGCAGGGCAACGTACTGGCCACGTCGTTCCACCCGGAGCTCACGGGAGACCACCGGGTGCACGCCTACTTCGTGGACATGGTGCGCGCGGGGTCCTGATCCGCTCGGGGGAGGAGTCCCGGTAGGATCTGTGGCGAACACCGTTGGTTACGCGAAGGAGACAGGCAGATGTCCGGCCACTCTAAATGGGCTACGACGAAGCACAAGAAGGCCGTGATCGATGCCAAGCGCGGCAAGCTCTTCGCGAAGCTGATCAAGAACATCGAGGTCGCGGCGCGCACCGGTGGCGCTGACCTCGACGGCAACCCGACGCTCTTCGACGCCGTCCAGAAGGCCAAGAAGAGCTCCGTCCCGAACAAGAACATCGACTCCGCGCTCAAGCGCGGTGCCGGTCTCGAAGCGGGCGGCGCCGACTACGAGACGATCATGTACGAAGGCTACGGCCCGAACGGTGTCGCGGTGCTCATCGAGTGCCTCACCGACAACCGCAACCGTGCCGCTTCGGACGTGCGCGTCGCGATGACCCGCAACGGCGGCTCCATGGCCGACCCGGGTTCGGTCTCCTACCTGTTCAACCGCAAGGGCGTCGTCCTGCTGCCCAAGGGCGAGCTGAGCGAGGACGACGTCCTCGACGCGGTCCTCGACGCGGGCGCCGAAGAGGTCAACGACCTCGGCGAGCAGTTCGAGATCATCAGCGAGGCCACCGACCTGGTCGCGGTCCGTACCGCCCTCCAGAGCGCCGGCATCGACTACGACTCGGCCGACTCGAACTTCCTGCCGACCATGCAGGTCGAGCTGGACGAGGACGGCGCGCGCAAGATCTTCAAGCTGATCGACGCGCTGGAGGACAGCGACGACGTGCAGAACGTCTTCGCCAACTTCGACGTCAGCGACGAGGTCATGGAGAAGGTCGACGCCTGATCGGCGCCGATCACCACCACGCACGACGGGCCGTCGGGGACTCCCCGACGGCCCGTCGGCGTTCGCGCGCCCGGCGCGCGCCCGATGTCGGCGGCGCCCGATAGCCTGCACGAACGGACGGACGAAGGAGGGGCCAGTGCGCGTGCTCGGGGTGGACCCCGGCCTGACCCGGTGCGGCGTGGGCGTGGTCGAGGGGGTCGCGGGCCGACCGCTGACCATGCGCGGCGTGGGCGTCGTACGGACCCCGCCGGACGCGGACATCGGCCACCGGCTCGTCGCGATCGAGGTCGGACTCGAAGCCTGGCTCGACGAGCACCGGCCCGACGTGGTCGCCGTCGAGCGCGTCTTCAGCCAGCACAACGTCAGCACCGTCATGGGCACCGCGCAGGCCAGCGCCGTGGCCATGCTGTGCGCCGCCCGCCGCGGACTGCCGGTGGTCCTGCACACGCCCAGCGAGGTCAAGGCCGCCGTCACCGGCAGCGGCCGCGCCGACAAGGCGCAGGTCGGGGCGATGGTGACCCGGCTGCTACGGCTCGACGCGCCGCCCAAGCCCGCGGACGCGGCCGACGCCCTCGCCCTCGCCATCTGCCACATCTGGCGCGCCCCCGCGCAGAACCGGCTCCAGCAGGCCGTGGCCCTGCACGCGGCGACGCGCGCCTCGAACGCCACCGCCGGCAACGCCCAGTCCGTTCCGTCCGCTCAGAGAGCCTTGAAAGGCCGTAACCGATGATCGCCTTCGTCAGCGGCGCCGTCGCCGCGCTCGCCCCCACCACGGCCGTCATCGAGGTCGGCGGCGTGGGCATGGCGGTGCACTGCACGCCGCACACCATCGCCGGACTGCGGCTGGGCCAGGAGGCCAAGCTCGCCACCTCCCTGGTCGTCCGGGAGGACTCGCTCACCCTGTACGGCTTCGCGGACGACGACGAACGCCAGGTCTTCGAGCTGCTCCAGACCGCGAGCGGGGTCGGTCCGCGCCTCGCCCAGGCCATGCTCGGCGTGCACAGCCCGGACGCGCTGCGCCTCGCGGTCTCCACCGGGGACGAGAAGTCCCTGACGGCAGTGCCCGGCATCGGCAAGAAGGGCGCCCAGAAGCTGCTCCTGGAGCTGAAGGACAAGCTCGGCCAGCCGCTGGGCACGGGCGCCCTGGTCGGGGCGCAACGGGCCGCCGCGGCCGCCGGCCCGGCTCCCTGGACGGAGCAGCTCCAAGCCGCCCTGATCGGTCTCGGCTACGCCGCCCGCGAGGCGGACGAGGCGGTCTCCGCGGTCACCCCGCAGGCCGAGGCCGCCCTGGCCGCCGGCGGCCCGGCCCCCGTGCCGCAGCTGCTGCGCGCCGCCCTGCAGACCCTGAACCGCGCCCGCTGAGCACCCGTACGCGCCGCGCGAACCGCACAGACCCAGAAGGCAGACTGACACCGTGAACCCGTACGACGAGAGCGATCCCTACCAGGACGGCGCGTACGCGGCGGACGCCGGAGCGGCGGGCGCCGTCCCCGACGAGGCGGACCGGCTCGTCGCGGCCGCCGCCGACGGCGAGGACAGCGCGGTCGAGGCGGCCCTGCGCCCCAAGGACCTGGAGGAGTTCGTCGGCCAGGAGAAGGTGCGCCAGCAGCTCGACCTGGTCCTCAAGGCGGCCCGCCAGCGCGGCGCCACCGCCGACCACGTCCTGCTCTCCGGCGCCCCCGGCCTCGGCAAGACCACGCTCTCGATGATCATCGCGGCCGAGATGGGCGCCCCGATCCGGATCACCTCCGGCCCCGCCATCCAGCACGCGGGCGACCTCGCCGCGATCCTCTCCTCCCTCCAGGAGGGCGAGGTCCTCTTCCTCGACGAGATCCACCGGATGTCGCGGCCCGCCGAGGAAATGCTCTACATGGCCATGGAGGACTTCCGCGTCGACGTGATCGTCGGCAAGGGGCCGGGCGCCACCGCGATCCCGCTGGAGCTGCCCCCCTTCACCCTCGTCGGAGCGACCACCCGGGCCGGCCTGCTGCCGCCGCCGCTGCGCGACCGCTTCGGATTCACCGGGCACATGGAGTTCTACGCCCCCGAGGAGCTGGAACGGGTCATCCACCGCTCCGCCCGGCTGCTGGACGTGGAGATCGACACCGCGGGCGCCGCCGAGATCGCGGGCCGCTCCCGGGGCACCCCGCGCATCGCGAACCGGCTGCTGCGCCGGGTCCGCGACTACGCGCAGGTCCGGGCGGACGGGGTGATCAACCGCGAGGTGTCCGCCACCGCGCTCAAGGTGTACGAGGTGGACGAGCGCGGATTGGACCGGCTGGACCGGGCCGTGCTGGAGGCCCTGCTCAAGCTGTTCGGCGGCGGTCCGGTGGGCCTGTCGACCCTCGCCGTCGCGGTGGGGGAGGAGCGGGAGACCGTCGAGGAGGTCGCCGAGCCGTTCCTGGTGCGGGAGGGACTGCTGGCGCGGACGCCCAGGGGACGGGTCGCGACGCCCGCCGCATGGGCTCACCTGGGGCTCGTCCCGCCGGCCCGGCCCGGGACCGGATCGCCCGGGCAAGGTGGCTTGTTCGGGTCCTGACGGCGCGGAGGTTCGCCGGGTCAGGAACTGCGGTGCCATGCTGGGCGTTGTTCCATCGGTGTGGACTCGCCTAGACTCCGCCGATGCTGGCCGTAACGGCCGGCATGCCCACCCCCCGTAGAAAAAGGCCGCTTCCCGTGCGGTCGTGCGAAGGATCTTCGTCCCGTGAACAGTAGCCTCTTGACCTTCCTCCCGTTCGTCGTGCTCATCGGGGCGATGTTCCTGATGACGCGTTCCGCCAAGAAGAAGCAGCAGGCGGCGGTCTCCATGCGCGACCAGATGGGCCCCGGCACCGGCGTGCGCACCATCGGCGGCATGTACGCCACGGTGAAGGAGATCGGCGACGACACCGTCACCCTCGAGGTGGCCCCCGGCGTCCACGCGATCTACGCGAAGAACGCCATCGGCGCCGTTCTGGAGGACGAGGAGTACAACCGCATCGTCCACGGCACCGGTGATGATCTGAACATCGACACGCCGATCGTCCCGGACGACGCCTCTTCGCTGCTCAAGGACGAGCCCGCCGACGCCGACAAGGCGGAAGCCCCCAAGCTCGACCTGGGCAAGAAGGACGAGCCCGCGGCCGACGAGCCCAAGGACGGCAAGACCGACGGCGAGGCCGGCGCCAAGTAGCGCTCGGCGGGGGACCGCACGGCGCCTGATCGGAGGCCGCGGCGGTCCCCTTCAGTGACCCGATTCTGCGGGGGGCAGGGGTCCCCACACACATTTCGTGGCCGTTTGCGCGCTGACCCGGCGCGGGGCGGTTGGACAGGGAGATACGACAAGGTGGCAGCACCGAAGAAGGGCCGGCGGCCCACGGGGGCTCAGGGGAGGCCGGGGCGCGCCCTGGCCATCATCCTGATCGCGATGGTGGCGCTCACCGCGGGGATGTTCCTGACCCATCAGACGACTCCCCGGCTTGGCATCGACCTCGCGGGCGGTACGAGCATCACGCTCAAGGCCAAGAGCGAGCCCGGCAAGCCGGACGCGATCAACGAGACCAACATGAACACGGCGGTCGGCATCATCGAGCGCCGCGTCAACGGTCTCGGTGTGTCGGAGGCCGAGGTCCAGACCCAGGGCCGCGACCACATCATCGTGAACATCCCCAAGGGTGCGAACGAGAAGCAGGCGCGCGACCAGGTCGGTACGACGGCGCAGCTGTACTTCCGCCCCGTCCTCGCCTTCGCGGACGGCAAGCCGATCGCCCCCCAGCCCACTCCGTCCACGGGCGCCTCCGGCAGCCCGTCCCCCTCGGCGAGCACCTCCGGTGCCCCGAAGGGCGATGGTGGCAAGAGCCAGTCGCCCAGCCCGTCGTCCAGCGCCACTTCCCAGGGCCGTGCCGTACCCGAGGCCCTGATGGCCACCGGCAGCCCCTCTCCCTCGCCCTCCGCGAGCGAGTCGAAGAAGGCAGACGACGCCAAGGCCCCCACCCCGACCCCCTCGGGCGCCGACGCGGCCGTCGCGGACCTGCAGGCGAAGTTCATCGCCCTGGACTGCACCGACGAGAAGCAGCGCGCGGCCGTCGCCCAGGGCGTCAAGCCCGGTGACGCGACGCTCGCCTGCGGCAAGCGCGGCGACACCTGGGGCAAGTGGCTGCTCGGCCCGGCCGGTGTCGACGGCAAGGACGTCAAGGACGCGAAGGGTGTCATCGACACCCAGCGCGGTCAGTGGATCGTCACCATGCAGTTCACGGACAAGGGTTCCGACAAGTTCGCCAAGATCACCGGCGAGCTGGCGACCAAGCAGTCCCCGCAGAACCAGTTCGCGATCGTCCTCGACAACGAGGTCGTCTCGGACCCGTACGTCAGCCAGGCCCTGACCGGCGGCAGCGCCGAGATCTCCGGTGGCTTCACCCAGCAGACCGCGCAGGACCTGGGCAACATGCTCTCGTACGGCGCCCTGCCGCTGTCCTTCCAGGAGGACAACGTCACCACCGTCACCGCCGCGCTCGGTGGCGAGCAGCTGAAGGCCGGTCTCATCGCCGGCGCCATCGGCCTCGCCCTCGTCGTGATCTACCTGCTGGCCTACTACCGGGGCCTGGCGTTCATCGCGATCATCAGCCTCGTGGTGTCCGGCATCCTCACCTACGAGATCATGTCGCTGCTCGGGAAGGCCATCGGCTTCGCGCTGAACCTGCCCGCCGTCTGCGGTGCGATCGTCGCGATCGGCATCACCGCGGACTCGTTCATCGTCTACTTCGAACGCATCCGCGACGAGATCCGCGAGGGCCGCACCCTGCGTCCGGCCGTCGAGCGGGCCTGGCCGCGCGCCCGTCGCACCATCCTGGTCTCCGACTTCGTGTCGTTCCTGGCGGCCGCGGTGCTCTTCATCGTCACCGTCGGCAAGGTGCAGGGCTTCGCCTTCACCCTGGGTCTGACCACCCTGCTCGACGTGGTCGTGGTGTTCCTCTTCACCAAGCCGGTCATGACCCTGCTGGCCCGCACGAAGTTCTTCTCCAGCGGCCACCCGTGGTCCGGGCTGGACCCGAAGCGACTGGGTGCCAAGCCCCCGCTGCGCCGCTCCCGGCGCACCGGTGCCGGTACGGACGCCGCCGCTGTCTCCGCCCCCGTCGACGCAAAGGAGGCGTGAGACATGTCGAAGCTGGGCGATCTCGGCGCCAAGCTGTACCGCGGTGAGGTCGGATACGACTTCGTCGGCAAGCGTTTTCTCTGGTACGGCGTTTCCATCCTGATCACCATCACGGCGATCGTGGCCCTGGCCGTACAAGGCCTCAACATGGGCATCGAGTTCAAGGGCGGTGCCGTCTTCACCACCCCGAAGACGTCCGCCTCGATCGCCAAGGCCACGGAGTCCGCCAAGTCGGCCTCCGGCCACGAGGCGATCGTCCAGAAGCTGGGCACCGGCGGCCTGCGCATCCAGATCTCCGACCTGGACCCGTCCGCCGCCATCGAGGTGAAGAAGAAGCTCGCCACCGACCTCAAGGTCAACGCGGCGGACATCAACTCGGACCAGGTCGGCGCGAGCTGGGGCGAGCAGATCGCCAACAAGGCCTGGACCGGCCTCGGCGTCTTCATGATCCTCGTGGTGATCTACCTCGCGATCGCCTTCGAGTGGCGGATGGCCGTCGCCGCGCTCATCGCACTGATCCACGACCTCACCATCACCGTCGGCGTGTACGCGCTCGTCGGCTTCGAGGTCACCCCGGGCACCGTGATCGGTCTGCTGACCATTCTCGGTTACTCCCTCTACGACACCGTCGTCGTCTTCGACGGTCTCAAGGAGGGGTCGAAGGACATCACCAAGCAGACCCGCTGGACCTTCAGCGAGGTCGCCAACCGCAGCATCAACGGCACCCTGGTCCGCTCGATCAACACCACCGTCGTGGCGCTGCTCCCGGTCGCGGCGCTGCTGTTCATCGGCGGCGGCTTCCTCGGCGCGGGCATGCTCAACGACATCTCGCTGTCGCTGTTCGTCGGCCTCGCCGCCGGTGCGTACTCCTCGATCTTCATCGCGACTCCGCTGGTCGTCGACCTCAAGGAGCGCGAGCCGGCGATGAAGGCGCTCAAGAAGCGGGTGCTCGCCAAGCGGGCCGCCGCCGAGGCCAAGGGGGAGTCGGCGGACGACGCCTCCCCGGAGGCGGGTGACGACAGCGGTGTCGTGGCCCAGGGCCGTGGCGGTCGGGCTTCGGGGCGGCGCCGGTGAGCGCGGTCGGCGTGCCCGTGGAGCTGCCCGAAGGGGTGCGCGAGCTGCTGCTCAGCCGCATCAAGGACGTACCGGACTACCCGAAGCCGGGCGTGCTGTTCAAGGACATCACCCCGCTGCTGGCGGACCCGGCGGCGTTCTCCGCGCTGACGGACGTGCTGGCGGGGCTGTGCGAAGCCCGTGGCGCGACGAAGATCGTCGGGCTGGAGGCGCGCGGGTTCATCCTGGCGGCGCCGGCCGCGGTCCGGTCGGGGATCGGCTTCATCCCGGTCCGCAAGGCCGGCAAGCTGCCGGGGGCGACCCTGGCGCAGTCGTACGAGCTGGAGTACGGCACCGCGGAGATCGAGGTCCACGCGGAGGACCTGGCGCCGGGTGACCGGGTCATGGTCATCGACGACGTGCTGGCCACCGGTGGTACGGCCGAGGCTTCGCTGGAGCTGATCCGGCGGGCCGGGGCCGAGGTGGCCGGGGTCGCGGTGCTGATGGAACTGTCGTTCCTGCCGGGGAGGGCTCGGCTGGAGTCGGCCCTCGGCGGGGCGCCGCTGGATGCGCTGATCGTCGTCTGACGTCGCGCTGCGCGCACCGGAGCGGCGGGTCCCCACGCGGGGGCCCGCCGCTCCGCCGTTACGGCCCCGGCGCCCCTGCCTCCGGCGGCGCCTCACGCGAGCGGCCCTCACCGGCCGGCGATCCGCCGCGCGCGCCCACCGGCGCCTC
The DNA here is from genome assembly GCF_055565515.1 of Streptomyces sp. NPDC028419. NCBI lineage: Bacteria > Bacillati > Actinomycetota > Actinomycetes > Kitasatosporales > Streptomycetaceae > Streptomyces > Streptomyces sp. NPDC028419. Next base: position 98,565 of record NZ_JBVHUE010000020.1, read on the forward strand.
CGGCGGCGCCTCAAACGCCGGCGGGGCTGGATGGGGCGGGGCTGGGTGTTCCGCGGGGCTGGAGGTGGTGGCGCCTCAAACGCCGGCGGGGCTGGATGGGGCGGGGCTGGGTGTTCTGCGAGGCCGGATGGGGTGGCGCCTCAAACGCCGGCGGGGCTGCATGGGGCGGGGCTGGGTGTTCCGCGGGGCTGGATGTGCGGGGCTGGGGGGTGGGGGGTTTCAGCCTCGCCGGCGTTTGAGGCGCCGCCGGAGGCGGAGGGGACGGGACTCGGGCGGCGGGTGAGATTCAGCCTCGCTGGCGATTGAGGCGTCGCCGGAGGCGGGGGTGCGGGGTCCGGAGGGTGGGCGGGGCGGACGAGGGGGCGCGAGCCTCGCTACCATGGGTTATCCGGACCTGACCGGGCCCCGGATCCGCATGAGGAGCGCTCTTGCCAGACGAGGTCCAGCCACTCTCCGCCGCGCAGCCCGACCCGCAGGGCGAGCCCGCGCAGCCCGCGGCGGCCGCCACGCCCCCGCCGGCCCCGGCCCCCGCACCCGCCCCGGCGCGCCCCGCGCCCGCGAAGTCCGCCGGGTCCTCCAACCGGGTGCGCGCCCGTCTCGCCCGGCTGGGCGTGCAGCGTTCCAACCCGTACAACCCGGTCCTGGAACCCCTGCTGCGCATAGTCCGCAGCAACGACCCGAAGATCGAGACGGCGACACTGCGCCAGATCGAGCAGGCGTACCAGGTCGCCGAGCGCTGGCACCGCGGCCAGAAGCGCAAGAGCGGCGACCCGTACATCACCCACCCGCTCGCGGTGACGACCATCCTCGCCGAGCTGGGCATGGACCCCGCCACCCTGATGGCCGGTCTCCTCCACGACACCGTGGAGGACACCGAGTACGGCCTGGAACAGCTCAGACGCGACTTCGGCGACGCCGTGGCGCTCCTCGTGGACGGCGTCACCAAGCTCGACCGGGTCAAGTTCGGCGAAGCGGCCCAGGCCGAGACCGTCCGCAAGATGGTCGTGGCCATGGCCAAGGACCCGCGCGTCCTGGTCATCAAGCTCGCCGACCGCCTGCACAACATGCGCACCATGCGGTACCTCAAGCGGGAGAAGCAGGAGAAGAAGGCCCGCGAGACGCTGGAGATCTACGCTCCGCTGGCCCACCGCCTGGGCATGAACACCATCAAGTGGGAGCTGGAGGACCTCGCCTTCGCGATCCTCTACCCCAAGATGTACGACGAGATCGTCCGCCTCGTCGCCGAGCGCGCGCCCAAGCGGGACGAGTACCTCACCATCGTCACCGACGAGGTGCAGAGCGACCTGCGCGCCGCCCGGATCAAGGCCACCGTCACCGGCCGGCCCAAGCACTACTACAGCGTCTACCAGAAGATGATCGTCCGCGGGCGCGACTTCGCGGAGATCTACGACCTGGTCGGCATCCGGGTGCTGGTCGACACCGTCCGGGACTGTTACGCCGCCCTCGGCACCGTGCACGCGCGATGGAATCCGGTCCCCGGCCGGTTCAAGGACTACATCGCGATGCCCAAGTTCAACATGTACCAGTCGCTGCACACGACGGTCATCGGCCCCAGCGGCAAGCCCGTCGAGCTGCAGATCCGCACCTTCGACATGCACCGCCGCGCCGAGTACGGCATCGCCGCGCACTGGAAGTACAAGCAGCAGACGGTCGCCGGCGCCTCCAAGGTCCGCACCGACGTCCCGCAGGCCGCCAAGGGCACCGCGGGCCAGGACACCGTCAACGACATGGCCTGGCTGCGCCAGTTGCTCGACTGGCAGAAGGAGACCGAGGACCCGGGCGAGTTCCTCGACTCGCTGCGCTTCGACCTCTCGCGCAACGAGGTCTTCGTCTTCACGCCCAAGGGCGACGTCATCGCCCTGCCCGCGGGCGCCACCTCGGTGGACTTCGCGTACGCCGTCCACACCGAGGTCGGCCACCGGACCATAGGGGCCCGGGTCAACGGGCGGCTGGTCCCGCTCGAATCCACCCTCGACAACGGCGACCTGATCGAGGTCTTCACCTCCAAGGCCGAGGGAGCGGGCCCGTCCCGCGACTGGTTGGGCTTCGTCAAGTCCCCGCGAGCCCGCAACAAGATCCGCGCCTGGTTCTCCAAGGAACGCCGCGACGAGGCCATCGAGCAGGGCAAGGACGCCATCGCGCGGGCCATGCGCAAGCAGAACCTGCCGATCCAGCGGATCCTCACCGGCGACTCGCTCGTCACCCTCGCCCACGAGATGCGCTACCCCGACATCTCCTCGCTCTACGCGGCGATCGGCGAGGGCCACGTGGCCGCGCAGGGCGTCGTGCAGAAGCTGGTCCAGGCCCTCGGCGGCGAGGACGCGGCGAACGAGGACATCGAGGAGAGCGTCCCGCCCTCGCGCACCCGCGGCAAGCGCCGCAACAACGCCGACCCGGGCGTGGTGGTCAAGGGCGTCGACGACGTCTGGGTGAAGCTCGCCCGCTGCTGCACGCCGGTGCCCGGCGACCCGATCATCGGTTTCGTCACGCGCGGCAGCGGCGTATCGGTTCACCGGGCCGACTGCGTCAACGTCGACTCGCTCTCGCAGCAGCCCGAGCGGATCCTCGCGGTCGAATGGGCCCCGACCCAGTCGTCCGTCTTCCTGGTCGCCATCCAGGTCGAGGCGCTGGACCGGTCCCGACTGCTGTCGGACGTCACCCGGGTCCTCTCGGACCAGCACGTCAACATCCTGTCGGCGGCCGTCCAGACCTCCCGCGACCGCGTCGCCACCTCGCGCTTCACCTTCGAGATGGGGGACCCGAAGCACCTGGGCCACGTCCTGAAGGCCGTGCGCGGTGTGGAGGGGGTCTACGACGTCTACCGCGTGACCTCGGCGCGCAGGCCGTAGGACGGTAGGGCGTACGGCCCGCGGTCGCGGGCCGTACGCCCTCGGAAACGACACCGGGGCCCGGTGGCGGGAAGTACTCCCACCACCGGGCCCCGGTGTCGTTTCCGAGGACCGGCGAATCAGCCGCCGAACTCCTCCAGGCCCTTGAGCGCCTGGTCCAGCAGCGCCTGACGGCCCTCCAGCTCACGCGCCAGCTTGTCGGCCTTCGCGTTGTTGCCCGAGGCGCGCGCCGCGTCGACCTGGCCGCGGAGCTTGTCCACGGCCGACTGGAGCTGACCGGTCAGACCCGCGGCGCGCGCACGCGCCTCCGGGTTCGTCCGGCGCCACTCGTTCTCCTCGGTCTCCTGCAGGGCGCGCTCGACCGTGTGCATCCGGCCCTCGACCTTGGGCCGCGCGTCACGCGGTACGTGGCCGATGGCCTCCCAGCGCTCGTTCAGGGAACGGAAGGCGGCCCGCGCCGCCTTCAGGTCCGTGATCGGCAGGAGCTTCTCGGCCTCGTCGGCCAGCTCCTCCTTGAGCTTCAGGTTCTCGTCCTGCTCGGCGTCGCGCTCCGCGAAGACCTCGCTGCGCGCCGCGAAGAAGACGTCCTGCGCCCCGCGGAAACGGTTCCACAGGTCGTCCTCGGACTCGCGCTGCGCCCGCCCGACGGCCTTCCAGTCCGCCATCAGCTCGCGGTAGCGGGCGGCCGTCGTACCCCAGTCGGTCGACTTCGACAGCGCCTCGGCCTCGGCGACCAGCTTCTCCTTGGCCTTGCGCGCGTCCTCGCGCTGCGCGTCCAGGGACGCGAAGTGCGCCTTGCGACGCTTGGAGAAGGCGGAGCGGGCGTGCGAGAAGCGGTGCCACAGCTCGTCGTCCGACTTGCGGTCGAGGCGCGGCAGCGCCTTCCAGGTGTCCACGAGCGCCCGCAGCCGCTCCCCGGCACTGCGCCACTGGTCGCTCTGCGCCAGTTCCTCGGCCTCGGCGACGAGCTTGTCCTTGGCGAGGCGGGCCTCGTCGGTCTGCTTCGCCTTCTGGACCTTGCGCTCCTCGCGACGCGAGTCCACGGTCGCGACCAGCTTGTCGAGGCGCACCCGCAGCGCGGCGAGGTCGCCCACCGCGTGGTGCTCGTCGATCTGCTTGCGCAGGTGGTCGATCGCCGTCGTCGCGTCCTTGGAGGACAGATCGGTGGTCCGCACCCGCCGCTCGAGCAGGCCGATCTCGACCACCAGGCCCTCGTACTTGCGCTCGAAGTAGGCCAGGGCCTCCTCAGGGGTGCCCGCCTGCCAGGAGCCGACGACCTGTTCGCCATCGGCAGTACGCACGTACACGGTGCCCGTCTCGTCGACGCGGCCCCACGGGTCGCTGCTCACAGCGCCTCCTCCACATGATGCCTGCGGGGGCGTCCACCCCCTGGCATCGTCCACAGTTTCCTAGGGCGGGCAGCGCCCGCCCCGCACAACGCCAACATAGGCGACCGCCGCCCCGGCTGTCCGCATCCAGCACGACGCAATCTCGCCGGTCGCGACGGTCCGTTCAGGCTGGGCCGAAAGGGACGCCCTGGTCCCGCACTAGTTCTTGGTGACGGCGGCCTTCTCGATGGTCACCGGCTTCTTCGGCGCGGGAGCCTTGTCGCCCTCGGCGATGCCTTCCTTGGCCACGTCCTGGACGATCTTCAGACCGCCGGCGTCCATCGTCCCGAAGGGGGTGTAGCTGGGCGGCAGCGGGCTGTCCTTGTAGACCAGGAAGAACTGGCTGCCACCGGAGCCGGGCTGGCCGGTGTTGGCCATCGCGACCGTGCCGGCCGGGTAGACGACCTTGCCGTCCGCGCCCGGCTTGCCGAGCGCGTCGAGGTTCTCGTCGGCGATCGTGTAGCCGGGGCCGCCCATGCCGGTGCCCTCGGGGTCGCCGCACTGGAGGACGAAGATCCCCTCGGTGGTCAGGCGGTGGCACTTGGTGGTGTCGAAGAAGCCCTTGTCCGCGAGCGACTTGAACGAGTTCACGGTCTGCGGGGTCTTCGCCGCGTCCATGTCGATCTTGATCTCGCCCTCGTTGGTCTTGAGGGAGAAGGTGTACTTCGCCTTGGCGTCGATCGCCATGGCCGGCGACGGGGACGTCTTCGGGCTGGGCGCGGCCGAGGGCGAGGCCGCCGGGTCCGCGGCCGAGTCCTTCGTGTCCTTCTTCCCGTCGAACACGCCGCCGACGGTCAGACCGACCAGCACCGCGATCACCACGGCCGCGGCCGCGCCGATCACCGCGGTCCGTCTGCGGGCCTTCTGCCGGGCCTTGGCCCTGCGCTCCTGCTGACGCTCGAACTTCTCCCTGGCGAGCTGGCGCCGCCGCTGATCGCTCGTGACCACCGGGTCTGTCTCCTCGTTGCAGTGGGACTGTGGGCTGTAGGAACCGCTGAGGCCGTACCGTATATGGGTTCGCTGTGTGATGAGCGTCGCCGGTAGGCTCTGATCTGCACCTACCCCACCTGACGATTGAGGACGAACGTGCTGATTGCCGGGTTCCCCGCCGGGGCCTGGGGGACCAATTGCTATGTGGTCGCCCCCGCCGCGGGTGAGGAGTGCGTCATCATCGACCCGGGCCACCAGGCCGCCCAGGGTGTCGAGGAGACGCTGAAGAAGCATCGGCTCAAGCCCGTCGCGGTCGTCCTCACCCACGGCCACATCGACCACGTGGCCTCGGTGGTCCCCGTGTGCGGAGCGCACGACGTCCCCGCCTGGATCCACCCGAGCGACCGCTACATGATGAGCGACCCGGAGAAGGCCCTCGGCCGCTCCATCGGGATGCCGCTCATGGGCGAGCTGACCGTCGGCGAGCCGGACGACGTCCGCGAGCTGACCGACGGCGCCAAGCTGGCCCTGGCCGGTCTGGAGTTCACCGTCGCGCACGCGCCGGGGCATACGAAGGGGTCGGTGACCTTCCAGGTCCCCGAAGCGGCCGACGTCCCGTCGGTGTTCTTCTCGGGCGACCTGCTCTTCGCCGGCTCCATCGGGCGCACGGACCTGCCCGGCGGCTCTCACGCGCAGATGCTCGCCTCGCTGGCCCGCGTGTGCCTGCCGCTCGACGATTCGACCGTGGTGCTGTCCGGCCACGGTCCCCAGACCAGCATCGGCCGTGAGCGCGCGACCAACCCCTACCTGAGGGAAGTCGCCGCCGGCCACGGAGCGGGACCCGCTCCACGACGAGGAATGTGACGAGTTTCGTGAGTACTTTTCAGGCCCCCAAGGGCACGTACGACCTGCTTCCCCCCCGCTCCGCCAGCTTCCTGGCGGTGCGCGAGGCGATCGCCGCGCCGCTGAAGAACTCGGGCTACGGGTACGTCGAGACCCCCGGCTTCGAGAACGTCGAGCTCTTCTCGCGCGGCGTCGGCGAGTCCACCGACATCGTCAGCAAGGAGATGTACACCCTCACGACGAAGGGCGGCGACGAGCTCGCCCTGCGCCCCGAGGGCACCGCCTCCGTGCTGCGCGCGGCGCTCCAGGGCAACCTGCACAAGCTCGGCGGCCTGCCCGTCAAGCTCTGGTACTCCGGCTCGTACTACCGCTACGAGCGGGCCCAGAAGGGCCGCTACCGTCACTTCTCGCAGGTCGGCGCCGAGGCGATCGGCGCCGAGGACCCGGCGCTGGACGCCGAGCTGATCATCCTCGCCGACCAGGCGTACCGCTCGCTGGGGCTGCGCGACTTCCGGATCCTGCTGAACTCGCTGGGCGACAAGGAGTGCCGTCCCGTCTACCGCGAGGCGCTGCAGTCCTTCCTGCGCGGGCTGGACCTGGACGCCGAGACGGTGCGCCGGGCCGAGATCAACCCGCTGCGCGTCCTGGACGACAAGCGGGCCGACGTACAGGCCCAGCTCGTCGGGGCGCCGGTGCTGCGCGACTACCTGTGCGACGCGTGCAAGGCGTATCACGAGGAGGTGCGGGCGCTGGTGACGGCGGCCGGCGTGGTCTTCGAGGACGACGAGAAGCTGGTGCGCGGGCTCGACTACTACACGCGGACCACCTTCGAGTTCGTCCACGACGGTCTGGGCTCCCAGTCCGCGGTGGGCGGCGGCGGCCGCTACGACGGCCTCTCCGAGATGATCGGCGGCCCCGCGCTGCCGTCCGTGGGCTGGGCCCTCGGCGTGGACCGTACGGTGCTGGCGCTGGAGGCGGAGGGCATCGAGCTGGACATCCCCGCGAGCACGTCGGTCTTCGCGGTCGCGCTCGGCGAGGAGGCGCGGCGCGCCCTCTTCGCCACCGTGACCGAGCTGCGCCGGGCCGGGATCGCCGCGGACTTCTCCTTCGGGGGCAAGGGCCTCAAGGGCGCGATGAAGGACGCCAACCGCTCCGGGGCCCGCTTCACCGTGGTCGCGGGCGACCGGGACCTCGCCGAGGGCGTCGTCCAGCTCAAGGACATGGAGTCCGGCGAGCAGACCCCGGTCGCGCTGGCCGACGTGGTCGAAACCGTCCGCGCCAAGCTGGCCTGACCGGGGCCCGACCCGGGGCACACATGAGGAACCGGGGGGGGGGGGGGGGGGGGGGGGGGGGGGGGGGGGGGGGGGGGGGGGGGGGGGGGGGGGGGGGGGGGGGGGGGGGGGGGGGGGTGGGGGGGGCGGGGGGAGGGGGCGGGGGGGGGGGGGGGGGGGGGGGGGGGGGAA
>NZ_JBVHUE010000020.1:106068-126695 GCF_055565515.1 Streptomyces sp. NPDC028419
AAAGGACCAACCTCTCTGTTGGTTCGCATCCCGGCCTCCCCCCCCCCCCCCCCCCCTCCCTCCTCCCCCCCCCCCCCACCCCAAAAAAAAAACCCCCCCCCCCCCCCCCCCCCCCCCCCCCCCCCCCCCCCCGGTGGCGTACTTATGCGCACCGAACGGTGGACCGTAGGTCCCGTACGGCACAATGGCCCCTGCTTGTCGACCTTGCTTGCACGGATGTGGGAGAGCGGCCGTATGACGACCACCACCGGTAGTGACGTTCCGCGGACCGTCGGCGGCAGTCGGGCGCTGGCCTGGCTGCTGGTGATCACGGGAGCCGCGGGCCTGCTCGCCGCCTGGGTGATCACCATCGACAAGTTCAAGCTGCTGGAGGACCCGAACTTCACCCCGGGCTGCAGCCTGAACCCGGTCGTCTCCTGCGGCAACATCATGACGAGCGACCAGGCGTCCGCCTTCGGCTTCCCGAACCCGATGCTCGGCCTGGTCGCCTACGGGATCGTCGTCTGCGTCGGCATGAGCCTGCTGGCCGGAGCCCGCTTCCGCCCCTGGTACTGGCTGACCCTCAATGCCGGAGCCCTCTTCGGCGTCGGCTTCTGCGCCTGGCTGATGTACCAGTCGCTGTACAACATCAACTCGCTGTGCCTGTGGTGCTCCCTGGCCTGGGTCGCGACGATCTTCCTCTTCTGGTACGTCACCGCGCACAACGTCCGCGAGGGCCTGCTGCCGGCGCCGGGCTGGCTGCGCGGCTTCTTCGGCGAGTTCGCGTGGGTGCCGCCCGTGCTGCACGTCGGGATCATCGGCATGCTGATCCTGACGCGCTGGTGGGACTTCTGGACCTCGTGAGCGCGGGGGGCCGCACTGTCGGTGGCCTCGCATAGGCTTTCGGGGTGGAACCAGACCTCTTCACCGCAGCAGCCGAGGACCGCCAGGAGAAGGACCCGTCGAGTTCTCCGCTCGCCGTCCGGATGCGCCCGCGCACCCTGGACGAGGTCGTCGGGCAGCAGCACCTGCTCAAGCCCGGCTCCCCACTGCGCCGCCTGGTGGGCGACGGGGCCGGCGGTCCGGCCGGTGCCTCCTCGGTGATCCTGTGGGGTCCGCCCGGCATCGGGAAGACCACCTTGGCGTACGTCGTCAGCCAGGCCACCCAGAAGCGGTTCGTGGAGCTCTCCGCGATCACCGCCGGGGTCAAGGAGGTCCGCGCGGTCATCGAGGGCGCCCGGCGGGCCGCCGGGGGGTACGGCAAGGAGACCGTCCTCTTCCTCGACGAGATCCACCGCTTCAGCAAGGCCCAGCAGGACTCCCTCCTCCCGGCCGTCGAGAACCGCTGGGTCACCCTGATCGCCGCGACCACCGAGAACCCGTACTTCTCGATCATCTCGCCGCTGCTCTCGCGCTCCCTGCTGCTCACCCTCGAACCGCTCACCGACGCGGACCTGAGCGCGCTGATGGCACGGGCGCTCACCGAGGAGCGCGGACTCGGCGGGGCGGTCACCCTGCCGGCCGATGCCGAGGCGCACCTGCTGCGGATCGCGGGCGGCGACGCGCGGCGCGCGCTGACCGCGCTGGAGGCGGGGGCCGGATCGGCCATCGCCAAGGGCGAGGCCGAGATCAGCCTCCAGACCGTGGAGGAGGCCGTCGACCGGGCGGCCGTGAAGTACGACCGGGACGGCGACCAGCACTACGACGTGGCCAGCGCCCTGATCAAGTCGATCCGCGGCTCCGACGTGGACGCCGCCCTGCACTACCTGGCCCGGATGATCGAGGCGGGGGAGGACCCCCGCTTCATCGCCCGCCGGCTGATGATCTCGGCGAGCGAGGACATCGGCCTCGCGGACCCGACCGCCCTGCCGACCGCCGTCGCGGCGGCCCAGGCGGTGGCGATGATCGGCTTCCCGGAGGCCGCGCTGACGCTGAGCCACGCGACGATCGCGCTGGCGCTGGCGCCCAAGTCGAACACCGCGACCACGGCGATCGGGGCCGCGCTGGCCGACGTCAGGGCGGGGCTGACGGGACCGGTGCCGACGCACCTGCGGGACGGGCACTACAAGGGGGCGGCGAAGCTGGGGCACGCGGTGGGGTACGTGTACCCGCACGACGTGCCCGGGGGGATCGCGGCGCAGCAGTACGCGCCGGACGAGATCCACGGGAAGCGGTACTACGAGCCGACGCGGTACGGGGCGGAGGCGCGGTACGCGGACGTGGTGGAGAAGGTGCGGGAGCGGCTGCGGGGGAACTGACCCGTCGTGGGCTCGGGGCTCCGCCCCGGACCCCGCCCTCCGGGGGCGCCTCAAACGCCGGCGAGGCTGGTTTTGGCTCGGGTGCGCTGGATGTGCGCGTGGCAGAAGTGCGGCCTAGGGTCGGCGCATGGGGTTGCGTTCTGGAACCTTGCTCGCCGTGGGGGCCGTGCTGCTGCTCGGGGGGTGTCATCACGGTGGGCAGGAGAGTGCCGCGCGGGCCAGTGCGGCCGCGTTGGTGGCGCGGGTGCCGCTGGCCAGTGCCGGGTTTCCGCCGACCGCGGCCGTGGCCAGGACCCAGCTGGCCGGGCTCGCCGTCGAGTGGGGCAAGAACTGGGAGACGTACAAGCGCGAGAACTTCGGCACGTACTGGTCCGACGAGACCGACGCGGTCGGCGGGCGCAACGGCTGCGACACCCGTGACGACGTCCTGCGGCGCGATCTGAGCGAGCTGCGCGAGGGCGACCGCAATCCGTGCGTGGTGGTGTCCGGGGTGCTGCACGACCCCTACACCGGCGCGTCCCTCCCCTATTACTACCGGCGGGCCTCGCAGATCCAGACCGACCACGTCGTCGCCCTCGGCGCCGCCTGGCGCGCGGGCGCGTACGCCTGGACCCCGCAGCGCCGGCTGGAGTACGCCAACGACCTCGACGTGCTGCTCGCGGTGGACAAGCGGACGAACTACGACAAGAGCAGCAAGACCGCGGACAAGTGGCGCCCGCCGCGGCGGGAGTACTGGTGCACGTACGCGCGCCGCTACACCGGCATCAAGCACAAGTACCGGCTGTCCGTCACCGCCCCCGAGAAGCTCGCGCTCCAGGAGCTGCTGGGCACCTGCCCACCGGATCAGTGACCGGCCGCGGCGAAGAGCGTGTGCATCGCCCGGCGCAGCCCGCGGATGTCGCGGACCGGCTCGGGGAAGTCGAAGCGGGCGTCGAAGGGGCCGCCCGCGGCGCCGGTGAAGCGGACCCGCAGGCCGAGCCGGTCCAGGGCGAGCGGGACCGCGTCCAGGCCGGCGCCGCCGCGCGGGCCCAGCAGGCCGCACAGCTCGCGGACCCGGTCGCCGTGGTCGGCGTACAGGTGCTGGAGCAGCTCCGTCTCGTGGGCCACCATCGGGTCCGGCTCGGCGGCGGCCAGCGCGTCGGGGTCCACGTGGCCCGCGCCCCACAGGTCGTCGACGGTGATCTCGCCGACCTCCAGCCGCAGCAGCATCCAGGCGGGGCGGCCGTAGCGGCCGGGGGAGGGATCGGGGTCGAGGGCCTCGCCCATGCCCAGCAGCTCGCCCACCGGATGGCGCTCGGCGAGCAGGGCGGCGCAGGCGGCGCGGTCGTCCCCGCGCACCGGAGTGAGCCAGCCCGCCAGCCACGCGCGGCCTCGGATACGATGGGGCACGGACACCGGCGCCACGTCCGTGATCTCGATCACGGCGGTGAGGTCGTCGTCCTGGGCGTGAGCGGCTGCCCTGGCAGCCGCGGATTCCCCTGACACAAGGAGAATCACGTCCCCGTCCGGGGTGACGGTCCTAGCGGCCGGCATTCCCGTCCCGAACCCGTCGGGCTCGTGCGTGTCGTGAGCACCCGGCAGAGTGAGGGATACTGAGGCGTTGGACTCTACGAGGGTTCGTACGCGCTCGGCTCCGGTGAGCTGTCGAGCGCCTTCCCTGGGACGCGGCTGACTCTGCCAATCGTCGTCGAAAGCAGATCCTGTTTCGTTTGGATCTGAACTTCGACGCGCACTGGGCAGGGGGATCCCATGTGGTCGAGACATTACGTCCTCCTCGCTAAGGTAAGCCTCACCTAACTTACATGGAGGTAGGTTCCACGTGAACCAGAAGCGACCCAAGGTCAAGAAGTCGCGTGCCCTCGGCATTGCGCTGACCCCGAAGGCCGTCAAGTACTTCGAGGCCCGCCCCTACCCGCCGGGCGAGCACGGCCGTGGCCGCAAGCAGAACTCGGACTACAAGGTGCGTCTGCTCGAGAAGCAGCGTCTGCGCGCCCAGTACGACATCTCCGAGCGCCAGATGGCCCGCGCGTACGACCGCGCGAAGAAGGCCGAAGGCAAGACGGGCGAGGCGCTTGTCGTCGAGCTCGAGCGTCGCCTCGACGCCCTGGTCCTGCGTTCGGGCATCGCCCGCACCATCTACCAGGCGCGCCAGATGGTCGTTCACGGCCACATCGAGGTCAACGGTGGCAAGGTCGACAAGCCGTCGTTCCGTGTCCGCCCGGACGACGTCATCACGGTCCGCGAGCGCAGCCGCGACAAGCACCCCTTCCAGGTTGCTCGTGAGGGTGGCTACGCCGGCGAGGGTGAGGCCCCCCGCTACCTGCAGATCAACCTGAAGGCCCTGGCCTTCCGCCTCGACCGTGACCCGAACCGCAAGGAAATCCCGGTCATCTGCGACGAGCAGCTCGTCGTCGAGTACTACGCCCGCTGATTTCCCTCAGCGAGCGCGGTCCTCACAGGCTGTTCGTCTCGACGGAAGCCCGTCCGCTCCCCTTCGGGGGAGGGGGCGGGCTTTCCGCCGTTCCGCGCGGTCGCGGTACGCCGCCCTCGTTGCCTCCCGGGCCCTGCCCCGCCCGCGGCTCCGGCCCCCGCAGGGCCCGCTCCACCACCGCGTCCAGGGTCAGGCCGCGCCCGTGCCGGGCCCCGGCCGCGTACCGCTCGGCGCCCAGCAGCTCGCCCGCCCGCTCCTGGCACATCAGCCGCGGCGCGTTGAAGTAGCCCGAGCCGAAGAGCCGCAGCCCCACCGAACCCCACAGCGGCTCCGCCGCGCCCTGGAGCACCGCGGCCTCCGCCGGCTCCCCCTCGGCCACCGTCACCAGCGCCAGCAGTTCGAGCGCCAGCACCAGGCCCAGCAGGTCGTGGAAGGCGTGGTTGATCGTCACGCACTCGTTCAACAGCCGCCGCGCCTCGGCCGCGCCGCCCGCGTCCAGGGCCGCGTAGGCGAGGACGTACAGCACGTACGCCTTCGCCCAGCGCTCCCCGCGCTCCTCGCAGATCTCCCGGGCCTCCTCGCACAGGGCCAGCGCGCCCGGCAGGTCCCCCTGGAAGGCCCTGGCCATCGCCAGCTCCACCTGGCACATCAGGACGTTGCTGTTCAGCTCCCCGGCCTCCCGGTAGTGCCCGAGCGCCGCCCCCAGCAGCTCCCCGGCCCGCACCATGTCGTCCGAGAGCAGCGCCAGGCAGCCCAGCCGGTGCACCGCGTAGGCCGTGGCCACCGGGTTCCCGGCGGCCCGGGCCGCGTCGAGGCACTCGTGCAGGGCGCTCATCGAGGCCACGGCGTCCCCCTGGAGGGCGGCCACGTACCCGAGCACCCACAGGGCCTTCAGCCGGGCCGGTTCCTGCTCGGCCCCCGGGCGTTCGGCCCCCGGGCGTTCGGCCTGGTCCAGCGTGCGGTCCAGCCAGAGCCGCCCCTCGGTGAGCCGGCCGCAGCCCGCCCAGTAGAACCACAGGGTCCCCGCCAGGTACTGGCCCAGGTGCAGCTCGTCCGGCTCCTCCAGGCAGCACTCCAGCGCGAGCCGCAGGTTGGGCAGCTCGGTCTCCACCAGGGCCGCCACCTCGTGCTGGCGCGGACTGAACCAGTCCAGCTCGCACCAGGTCGCCAGGCCCATGAACCAGTCGCGGTGGCGCCGGCGCAGCCGTCCCGCGTCACCGAGCGACTCCAGCCAGCCCGCCCCGTACATCCGTACGGTCTCCAGCATCCGGTAGCGGACGCCCGCCGGGGTCCGCTCGCGCACCAGCAGGGACTGTGCGAGCAGCTCCCCGACCAGGTCCAGCACGCCCTCGACCGGCAGGTCCGGGCCCGCGCAGACGTACTCGGCGGCGTCCAGGTCGAACTGGCCCGCGAAGACCGACAGCCGCGCCCACAGCAGCCGCTCCTCGGCCGTGCACAGCTCGTGGCTCCACCCGATCGCGGTCCGCAGCGCCCGGTGCCGCGGGAGCGCCCCGCGCCCCCCGCCCGTCAGCAGGGCGAACCGGTCCTCCAGCCGGACCACCACCTGGGCCGGGGAGAGCGTGCGCAGCCGCCCCGCCGCCAGCTCCAGGGCGAGCGGAAGCCCGTCGAGCCGGGCGCACAGCTCGCCGAGCGAGGCCCGGTTCTCGTCGGTGACCGCGAAGCCGGGGTCGGCCGCCACCGCCCGGTCGGCCAGCAGCGCCAGCGCGTCGTCGGCGTCCAGCGGGGCCAGCGGGAAGCTCCGCTCGCCGTCCAGCGCGAGCGGCCGCCGCCCGGCGGCCAGCACGGACAGGCCGGGGGAGCGGCGCAGCAGCTCGTGGACCAGCTCCGCGCACTCGTCGACCAGCTGCTCGAAGCCGTCCAGGACGAGCAGCAGCCGGCGCGGCGCCAGGTGCTCCGCCAGCACGGTGCGGGGCGGGCGTCTGGTGTGGTCGGTCAGCGCGAGGGCCTCGGCGAACGTCAGTTCCAGCAGCGCGGGATCGCGCAGGGTCGACAGCTCGACCCACCAGACCCCGTCGCAGTAGCGTTCCTGCGCCCGGCGGGCGGCGGCGAGCACCAGCCGGGACTTGCCCACGCCCCCGGCGCCGGTCACCGTCACCAGGCGCGCGGACTCCAGCAGTCGTGCCACTTCGCCCAGTTCCGGGCCCCGGCCGACGAAGCCGTTCAGCTCCGAGGGAAGATTGCCGTAGGGCGCCGCGGCGCGGGGGGAGTCCTCGGGTGCTCGCATGGGACACGGAGGGTACTGGTCCGCATGCGCCGCGTACAAGGCGATCGGGTCCGACCTCCGAATTCCGGTAGGGCCGCGGATCTCCGGCGCGATAGGGTCGGGGGACGAGTTTTCAACACGCAGAGAGCGGTGCAAAGTGTCCGGTGGTGAGGTGGCCGGGATCCTCGTGGCCGTCTTCTGGGCGATCCTGGTCTCGTTCCTCGCGCTCGCGCTGGCGCGACTGGCCCAGACGCTGAGGGCGACCACCAAGCTGGTGGCCGAGGTGACCGAGCAGGCCGTCCCGCTGCTGGCGGACGCCTCCACGACCGTACGCTCCGCGCGCACCCAGCTCGACCGGGTCGACGCCATCGCCAGCGACGTCCAGGAAGTCACCTCCAACGCCTCCGCGCTCTCCAGCACCGTGGCCTCCGCCTTCGGCGGCCCGCTGGTCAAGGTCGCGGCCTTCGGCTACGGAGTGCGCAAGGCGCTCGGGCGCAAGGAGGCGGCGGCAGCGGCCCCGAACGGCGCGCCCGCGCGGACACCCAGGCGTACCGTGATCGTCGGACGGACCGTACCGGCGGCCCGGCGCCGGAAGCAGAAGGACTGAGACCGCGATGTTCCGCCGTACCTTCTGGTTCACCGCCGGCGCAGCCGCCGGTGTGTGGGCCACCACCAAGGTCAACCGCAAGCTCAAGCAGCTGACGCCGGAGAGCCTCGCCGCGCAGGCCGCCGACAAGGCGCTCGAAGCGGGCCACCGGCTCAAGGACTTCGCCCTCGACGTCAAAGCGGGAATGACGCAGCGCGAGGACGAGCTGAACGACGCACTGGGTCTGCACCAGGACCCGGACCGGCCCGACAACGTCACCGCCCTTCCCGGGCCGCGGCGGCTGCGGGCCATCGGGGCCGAGAAGGGCCCCGGGAAGCACCCCCAGAACAACCCACTGAAGTTTTCGTACAACCGGAATGAGGACCACTGATGGAGTCGGCTGAAATCCGCCGCCGCTGGCTGAGCTTCTTCGAGGAGCGCGGTCACGCCGTTGTCCCTTCGGCGTCGCTCATCGCGGACGACCCGACTCTGCTGCTGGTCAACGCGGGCATGGTCCCGTTCAAGCCGTACTTCCTGGGTGAGGTCAAGCCGCCCGCCTCGAAGCTCACCAGCGTCCAGAAGTGCGTGCGCACGCCGGACATCGAAGAGGTGGGCAAGACCACCCGCCACGGCACGTTCTTCCAGATGTGCGGCAACTTCTCCTTCGGCGAGTACTTCAAGGAAGGCGCCATCACCTACGCCTGGGAGCTGCTCACCAGCCCCGTGGCGGACGGTGGCTTCGGCCTGGAGCCCGAGAAGCTCTGGATCACGGTCTACCTCGACGACGACGAGGCCGAGCAGATCTGGCGCGAGAAGATCGGCGTCCCCGCCGAGCGCATCCAGCGCCTGGGCAAGAAGGACAACTTCTGGTCCATGGGCGTTCCCGGTCCCTGCGGCCCGTGTTCCGAGATCAACTACGACCGCGGCCCCGAGTTCGGCGCCGAGGGCGGCCCGGCCGTCAACGACGAGCGGTACGTGGAGATCTGGAACCTGGTCTTCATGCAGTTCGAGCGCGGCGCCGGCGAGAACAAGGAAGACTTCCCGATCCTCGGGGACCTGCCGTCGAAGAACATCGACACCGGCCTCGGTCTCGAACGCCTCGCCATGATCCTGCAGGGCGTACAGAACATGTACGAGACCGACACCCTGCGCGTGGTCATGGACAAGGCCACCGAGCTGACCGGCGTCCGCTACGGCCAGGCCAAGGACAGCGACGTCTCGATGCGCGTGGTCGCCGACCACATCCGCACCTCCGCCATGCTCATCGGCGACGGGGTCACCCCCGGCAACGAGGGCCGTGGCTACGTGCTGCGCCGCATCATGCGCCGCGCCATCCGCAACATGCGCCTCATGGGCGCCACCGGCCCGGTCGTCCTGGACCTCATCGGCGTCGTCGTCGACACCATGGGCCTCCAGTACCCGGAGCTGATCACCGAGCGCAAGCGCATCGAGACCGTCGCCCTCGCCGAAGAGGCCGCCTTCCTGAAGGCGCTCAAGGGCGGCACGAACATCCTCGACACCGCCATCACCGAGACCAAGGCCGCCGGCGGCTCGGTCCTGGCCGGCGACAAGGCGTTCCTGCTCCACGACACCTGGGGCTTCCCGATCGACCTCACCCTGGAGATGGCCTCCGAGCAGGGCCTCACCGTGGACGAGCCGGGCTTCCGCCGCCTGATGCAGGAGCAGCGGGACAAGGCCAAGGCCGACGCCCGCGCCAAGAAGACCGGTCACGCCGACCTGTCCGCCTACCGCGAGGTCGCCGACAACTCCGGCGAGACCGAGTTCACCGGCTACGGCTCCACCGAGGGCGAGTCCACCATCGTCGGCCTGCTCGTCGACGGCGTCTCCTCGCCGGCCGCCTCCGAGGGCGACGAGGTCGAGATCGTCCTGGACCGCAGCCCGTTCTACGCCGAGGGCGGCGGCCAGCTCGCCGACCAGGGTCGGATCAAGCTGCACTCCGGCGCCGTCGTCGAGATCCGCGACGTGCAGAAGCCCGTCCCGGGCGTGCACGTGCACAAGGGTGTCGTCCAGGTCGGCGAGGTGACGGTCGGCGCCTCCGCCTACGCCGTCATCGACGTCAAGCGCCGCCGGGCCATCGCCCGCGCCCACTCGGCCACCCACCTGACCCACCAGGCGCTGCGCGACGCCCTCGGCCCGACGGCCGCCCAGGCCGGTTCCGAGAACTCGCCCGGCCGCTTCCGCTTCGACTTCGGCTCGCCGAACGCCGTCCCCGGCACGGTCCTCACCGACGTCGAGCAGAAGATCAACGACGTGCTGTCGCGCGAGCTGGACGTCACCGCCGAGGTCATGAGCATCGACGAGGCGAAGAAGCAGGGCGCCATCGCCGAATTCGGCGAGAAGTACGGCGAGCGCGTGCGCGTCGTGACCATCGGCGACTTCTCCAAGGAGCTGTGCGGCGGCACCCACGTGGCCAACACCGCCCAGCTCGGCCTGGTCAAGCTGCTCGGCGAGTCCTCCATCGGCTCCGGCGTGCGCCGCGTCGAGGCCCTGGTCGGCGCCGACGCCTACAACTTCCTGGCCAAGGAGCACACGGTCGTCGCCCAGCTCCAGGAGCTGGTCAAGGGCCGCCCCGAGGAGCTGCCGGAGAAGATCGCCTCCATGCTCGGCAAGCTGAAGGACGCCGAGAAGGAGATCGAGAAGTTCCGCGCCGAGAAGGTGCTCCAGGCCGCCGCCGGCCTGGCCGCCGGCGCCCAGGACGTCCGCGGCGTCGCCGTGGTCACCGGCCAGGTGCCGGACGGCACCGGCGCCGACGACCTGCGCAAGCTGGTCCTCGACGTGCGCGGCCGCATCCAGGGCGACCGCCCGGTCGTCGTGGCCCTCTTCACGGTCGCGAGCGGCCGCCCGCTCACCGTCATCGCCACCAACGAGGCCGCCCGCGAGCGCGGTCTCAAGGCCGGTGACCTGGTGCGCGCGGCCGCCAAGACCCTCGGCGGCGGTGGCGGCGGCAAGCCGGACGTCGCCCAGGGCGGCGGCCAGAACCCGGACGCCATCGGCGAGGCCATCGGCGCGATCGAGCGCCTCGTCGGAGAGACGGCCTGACGATGACGCTGCGCCGCGGCCGACGCCTCGCGATCGATGTCGGTGACGCCCGGATCGGGGTCGCCTCGTGCGACCCCGACGGGGTGCTGGCCACACCGGTCGAAACCGTGCCGGGACGTGACATCCCGGCCGCGCACAAGCGGCTGCGGCAGCTCGTCGCGGAGTACGAACCCCTTGAAGTCGTGGTCGGCCTCCCCCGCTCGCTCAGCGGGCGGGAGGGGCCGGCCGCGGCCAAGTGCCGTGCCTTCGCCACCGAGCTGGCCAAGGGCATCAAGCCCGTGACCGTACGGCTGGTGGACGAGCGGATGACCACGGTCACCGCGGCCCAGGGCCTGCGGGCCTCGGGGCGCAACGCCAAGAAGGGGCGCTCGGTGATCGACCAGGCGGCCGCCGTGGTCATCCTCCAGAACGCTCTGGAGACCGAACGGGTATCAGGTAATCCGCCCGGTGAGTGCGTCGAAGTGGTTGTCTGATCGCGATACGGTAACGTTCCGCGCGATGTGACGGCATTCGAACAGCCGTCGCCCACCACTTCTGAGGCGGAACCGGGTGCCGCGGCCCACAAGCAGCCGCTGCCTCCGTCTCGCGGCTCTAGGGGACCGATGACCGAGTATGGACGGGGCTCTGGCCCCGAACCGTGGCACCCAGAGGATCCCCTCTACGGGGACCCGGCGTGGGCCGGACACCAGGCCCAACAGGGTCAGGTGCCCTACGCAGTCGGCCAGCAGCAGTATCCGCAGGAGCCGCAGTACCAGGGGCCGCCGCAGCAGTACCAGCAGCAGCCCCAGCAGCAGTACGCCCAGCACCCGCAGCAGTACCCCGCGGAGTACCAGGGCTACGCGCCCGAACACCCGCAGCAGCCGCAGCACCCCCAGCAGCTGCACCCGCAACACCAGCAGCAGCAGTACCCCGTACAGCAGCAGCACCCGCACCACCAGCAGCAGCCCGGGTACGACGGCCAGCCGGACCAGGTCTGGGACACCGGCCAGGGCCAGCAGGCCGTCCCCTACGGCGTGGACCCCTACGCCCAGCAGGCCGTGGCCTACCCGGGGGAGACCCCGGACGGCTACGCCACGGACACGGCGTACCCGCCGCCGCAGCCCCCCGGCCGCCGCCACCTCGTCCCGGAGCCCTCCACCGAGTGGCAGGACGAGGTCGCCGAACCGGAGGAGGAGTCCCTCCTCCCGGCCGGTGGCGGCGGCGACGCGGACGAGCCCCCGTCCGGCGGACGCCGCGGCGGCCGCGGCAAGGGCAAGGACGGCAAGAGCAAGGGCACCAAGCGCACCGGCTCGGCCTGCCTGATCGCCGCCCTGGTCATCGTGGGCGCGGTCGGCGGCGTCGGCTACTACGGGTTCTCGTACGTCAAGGCGAAACTCGGCATGGCCGACGACTACACGGGCGAGGGCACCACCTCGGTCGACGTCGAGATCCCCAAGGGCGCGAGCCTGGGCCAGATGGGCGCCATCCTGCAGAAGGCGGGCGTCGTCGCCAGCGCCGAGGCCTTCGTCAACGCGGCCCAGGAACACCCCAAGGGCAGCGGGATCCAGCCGGGCCTCTACCCGCTGCGCAAGCAGATGTCGGCGAAGTCCGTCGTCGAGGTCATGTCCGACCCCTCGAAGCTGAACGTGATCATCGTCGCCGAGGGCCTGCGCAACGTGCAGGTCTACGGTGCGATCGACAAGAAGCTCAAGCTCCAGGAGGGCACCACCGCGGAGCTCGCCAAGCGCGAGGTCAAGACGCTCGGCCTGCCCGCCTGGGCCGAGGACGGCCAGAACATCAAGGACCCGCTGGAAGGGTTCCTCTACCCGGCGCGCTACGACCTCACGACCGGCATCACCCCGCAGGACCTGCTCAAGAAGATGGTCAAGAACGCCACGGAGAAGTACGCGGCGCTCGGCATCGAGGGCAAGTCGAAGGACCTGGGCCTCAAGTCCCCGCTGGAAGTGGTCACGGTCGCGAGCCTGGTGCAGGCCGAGGGCAACAAGCACGAGGACTACCGCAAGATGGCGGCCGTCATCTACAACCGCCTCAAGCCGACGAACAACGTCACCATGCAGCGCCTCGAGTTCGACTCGACGATCAACTACATCAAGGGCACGAGCAACATCAACGTCTCCCGCGAGGAGACGCGCTCCATCGAGGACCCGTACAACACCTACAAGGTCAAGGGCCTGCCGCCCGGAGCCATCAGCAACCCGGGCATCGACGCGCTCAACGCGGTCCTGAGCCCGGACAAGGACGGCTGGATGTTCTTCGTCTCCGTCGACGGGAACAAGACCACCTTCAGCAAGACCCTCGCCGAGCACAACAAGCTCGTCGAGGAGTTCAACGCACGACAGGCACAGAAGAAGCAACAGCAGAGCGGTGGGTAGCGGGAACATGTCACGGATAAGGGCCGCGGTGCTGGGTTCGCCCATCGAGCACTCCCTCTCACCGGTGCTGCACCGCGCCGCTTACCAGGAGCTGGGCCTCGTCGACTGGTCCTACGACCGCTTCGAGACCGACGAGGCCGCGCTCCCCGGCTTCCTCAAGGGGCTCGGCTCCGAGTGGGCCGGGCTGTCGCTGACCATGCCGCTCAAGCGGGCGGTCATGCCGCTGCTCGACGAGGTCAGCGAGACCGCCGCCTCCGTCGAGGCGGTGAACACGGTCGTCTTCACCGAGGACGGCCGCAAGATCGGCGACAACACCGACATCCCCGGGATCCTCGCCGCGCTGCGCGAGCGGGGCGTGGAGCGGGTGCCGACCGCCGCCATCCTCGGCGCGGGGGCCACGGCCTCCTCCGCGCTGGCCGCCCTCTCGCGGATCTGTTCCGGCGAGGTCACGGCCTTCGTCCGCTCCGCCGAGCGGGCCGCGGAGATGCGCCGGTGGGGCGAGCGGCTCGGCGTGACCGTGCGCACCGCCGACTGGTCGGCCGCGGCCGACGCCCTGGCCGCGCCGCTGGTGATCGCGACCACTCCCGCCGGGGCGACCGATGCCCTGGCCGGAGCGGTCCCCGAGCGACCGGGCACCCTCTTCGACGTGCTCTACGACCCCTGGCCGACCGCGCTCGCGGCCGCCTGGTCGGGACGCGGCGGGCAGCTGGTCGGCGGTCTCGACCTGCTGGTCCACCAGGCCGTCCTCCAGGTCGAGCAGATGACCGGCCGCTCTCCCGGGCCGCTCGCCGCGATGCGGGCCGCCGGGGAACGGGCCCTGGCCGCACGGTAGATCCATCCGGGGCGGTGGGTCCGTAACCGCCTGTACCCGTCCGTACCCGCCCCGACCTGCCACAGTGGCGTCCGATAGCTGGACCGGGGGCCGGTACATCGGCCCGGACGTGGGAGGATCGGGGGTGGCGGGCCCGGACGGCGCACCCGGTCGCGCCTTGGTTGTGCCAGGCGCGAGCATGAGGAGCATCGTTGAGCAGGTTGCGTTGGCTGACCGCCGGGGAGTCGCACGGACCGGCGCTGGTAGCGACGCTGGAGGGGCTTCCCGCCGGCGTTCCGGTCACCACCGAACTGGTGGCCGACCACCTGGCGCGCCGCCGGCTCGGATACGGCCGCGGTGCCCGGATGAAGTTCGAGCAGGACGTGGTGACCTTCCTCGGCGGCGTCCGCCACGGTCTCTCCCTCGGTTCCCCGGTCGCCGTCATGGTCGGCAACTCCGAGTGGCCCAAGTGGGAGAAGGTCATGTCGGCCGACCCGGTCGACCCGGCCGAGCTGGAGGGCTCCGGGCGCAACGCCCCGCTGACCCGCCCCCGCCCGGGCCACGCCGACCTCGCCGGCATGCAGAAGTACGGCTTCGACGAGGCCCGCCCGATCCTGGAGCGCGCCAGCGCCCGCGAGACGGCCGCCCGCGTCGCCCTCGGTGCCATCGCCCGGTCCTTCATCAAGGAGACCGCGGGCATCGAGATCGTCTCCCACGTGGTCGAACTGGCCGCCGCCAAGGCCCCCTACGGCGTCTACCCGACCCCCGCCGACGTCGAGAAGCTCGACGCCGACCCGGTGCGCTGCCTCGACGCCGACGCGTCGAAGGCGATGGTCGCGGAGATCGACCAGGCCCACAAGGACGGCGACACCCTCGGCGGCGTCGTCGAGGTGCTCGCCTACGGCGTCCCGGTCGGCCTCGGTTCGCACGTGCACTGGGACCGCCGCCTCGACGCGCGGCTCGCCGCCGCGCTCATGGGCATCCAGGCGATCAAGGGCGTCGAGGTCGGCGACGGCTTCGACCTGGCCCGCGTCCCGGGCTCCCAGGCCCACGACGAGATCGTCTCCACCTCCGAGGGCCTCAAGCGCACCTCCGGCCGCTCCGGCGGCACCGAGGGCGGCCTGACCACCGGTGAGCTGCTGCGCGTACGGGCCGCCATGAAGCCGATCGCGACCGTGCCCCGCGCGCTGGCGACCGTCGACGTGGCCACCGGCGAGGCGACGGTCGCCCACCACCAGCGCTCCGACGTGTGTGCCGTGCCCGCGGCGGGCATCGTCGCCGAGGCGATGGTCGCCCTCGTGCTGGCCGACGCCGTCGTGGAGAAGTTCGGCGGCGACTCGGTGACCGAGACCCGGCGCAACGTCCGCTCGTACCTCGACAACCTGCAGATCCGGTGACCGGCGGTCCCCTGGTCGTCCTGGTCGGACCGATGGGGTCCGGCAAGTCCACGGTGGGGGCGCTGCTCGCCGAACGGCTCGGCGTGCCCTACCGGGACACGGACGCCGACATCGTCGCGGCGCAGGGCCGGGAGATCGCGGAGCTGTTCGTCGACGAGGGCGAGCCGTACTTCCGCGGCCTGGAGCGCGCGGCCGTGGCCGACGCCCTCGCGGAACACACCGGGATCCTCGCCCTCGGCGGCGGCGCGATCCTCGACGACGGCACCCGGGCCCTGCTCGCCGGGCTGCCCGTGGTCTACCTGTCGATGGACATCGACGAGGCGGTCCGCCGGGTCGGCCTCGGCGCGGCCCGCCCGCTGCTCGCCGTCAACCCGCGCCGCCAGTGGCGCGAGCTGATGGACGCGCGCCGCCACCTGTACACCGAAGTCGCGCGCGTCGTGGTGGCCACCGACGACCGCACCCCCGCAGAGGTCGCCCAGGCGGTCCTCGACGCTCTGGAGTTGAAGGACGTATGACAGACCAGGTGACGCGCATCCAGGTCGGCGCGAGCTCCGGGCACGACGCCTACGACGTGCTGGTCGGCCGGCAGCTGCTCGGCGAGCTCGGCACCCTGATCGGCACCAAGGCGCAGCGCGTCGCGGTGATCCACCCCGAGGCGCTGGCCTCCACGGGTGAGGCGCTGCGCGACGACCTCGCGGCCCAGGGCTACGAGGCGGTCGCCATCCAGGTGCCGAACGCCGAGGAGGCCAAGACCGTCGAGGTCGCGGCGTACTGCTGGAAGGCCCTGGGGCAGTCGGGCTTCACCCGCACCGACGTGATCGTCGGCGTCGGCGGCGGCGCCACCACCGACCTCGCGGGCTTCGTCGCGGCCTCCTGGCTGCGCGGCGTGCGCTGGATCGCGGTGCCGACGACCGTCCTCGCGATGGTCGACGCGGCCGTGGGCGGCAAGACGGGCATCAACACCGCCGAGGGCAAGAACCTCGTCGGCGCCTTCCACCCGCCCGCCGGCGTGCTCTGCGACCTGGCGGCCCTCGACTCGCTGCCGGTCAACGACTACGTCAGCGGCCTCGCCGAGATCATCAAGGCCGGTTTCATCTCCGACCCGGTGATCCTCGACCTGATCGAGGAGGACCCGGAGGCGGCGCGGACCCCCGAGGGCCCGCACACCGCCGAGCTGATCGTCCGCTCCATCCAGGTCAAGGCCGACGTGGTCTCCAGCGACCTGAAGGAATCGGGCCTGCGGGAGATCCTCAACTACGGCCACACCCTCGCCCACGCGATCGAGAAGAACGAGCGCTACAAGTGGCGCCACGGCGCCGCCGTGTCGATCGGCATGGTCTTCGCCGCCGAACTGGGCCGGCTCGCCGGCCGGCTCGACGACGCGACCGCCGAGCGGCACAAGAGCGTGCTCGCCTCGGTGGGCCTGCCGCTGACCTACCGCGGCGACCAGTGGCCCAAGCTGCTGGAGACCATGAAGGTCGACAAGAAGTCCCGCGGCGACCTGCTGCGCTTCATCGTCCTGGACGGGCTGGCCAAGCCGACCGTCCTGGAGGGCCCCGACCCGGCCGTGCTGATCGCGGCCTACGGCGAGGTGTCCGCGTGAGCCGCAAGGTGCTCGTGCTGAACGGCCCGAACCTGGGCCGGCTCGGCTCCCGCGAGCCCGACGTGTACGGGGCCACCTCGTACGCCGGGCTCGTCGAGAGCTGCCAGAGCCTGGGCCGGGACCTCGGCTTCGACGTCGAGGTCCGCGAGACCAACGACGAGGGCCAGCTGGTGCGTTGGCTGCACGAGGCGGCCGACGGGAAGATTCCGGTGGTGATCAACCCCGGCGCCTTCACGCACTACTCGTACGCGATGCGGGACGCGGCGGCGCAGCGCACCGCGCCGCTGATCGAGGTGCACATCTCGAACCCGTACGCCCGCGAGGAATTCCGGCACACTTCGGTCATCGCCTCGGTGGCGACCGGGACCGTGGCGGGCTTCGGACTGGGCTCCTACCGGCTCGCGCTGCACGCGCTGGCGGAAGAACTGCCCGCGGCCTGAGATAACGTTCTCGCATCAGTCCTCGCCTGAACGAGACGGAGTGGCAGCGGATGCAGCACGGAGTGGGGGGATGGGGCGAGCCGGGACAGCATCCGGCCGCCCCCGCGCAGCCGCCGATAGCCCCCGTGACCGGCTGGGCCCCGCCGCCCGCCGGCCCGCCGCACCCGTCGCACCCCGGCGGGCCGCCGCGCCACCACGCGGGCCCGCCGCACCCGGCCGGCCCGCCGCACCCCCCGGCCCCGCCCGCTCCGCCGCACCCCGCGGGTCCGGCGCACCCCGCGGCCCCGCCCGCTCCGCCGCATCCCGCCCCCGTGCCCGCGCCGCACGGGGCGCCGCGCCAGCCCGGCTACGTGCCGGGCGCGGTGGTGGCGCCCGTACCCGAGGCCACCGGGCACATCCCGCTGCCGGCGGCCGCGCCGCCCGCCCCCGGCACGGGCGTGGCCACCCTCGCCGTCCTGCTCATCGGGCCCGCGGGCGCGGGCAAGACGACCGTGGCCCGGCACTGGGCGGGCTCCCGGCAGGTGCCGACCGCGCACATCAGCCTGGACGACGTCCGCGAGTGGGTCTGCTCGGGCTTCGCCGACCCGCAGGCCGGTTGGAACGACCACTCCGAGGCCCAGTACCGGCTCGCCCGCCGCACCTGCGGCTTCGCCGCCCGCAACTTCCTGGCCAACGGGATCTCCTGCATCCTCGACGACGCGGTCTTCCCCGACCGGCCCGTGGTGGGCCTGGGCGGCTGGAAGCGGCACGTGGGGCCCGGGCTGCTCCCCGTGGTCCTGCTGCCCGGCCTGGAGATCGTCCTGGAGCGCAACGCGGCCCGCTCCGGCAACCGCCGACTCTCCGACGAGGAAGTCGCCCGGATCCACGGCCGGATGGCGGGCTGGTACGGCTCCGGCCTGCCCATCATCGACAACTCCCACCTGGACGTGGAGGGCACCGCCCGCGCCCTCGACGAGGTCCTGGCCCGCGCCATCTCGACCCCCGGCAGCTGGTGACCGGCGCCGCCCGGGCGGCCGCGCACCTCGTCCGGACGCGCTCGTCGAGCCGGATGCGCGGGGCGCTCGTACGCTCGAAGACATGTCAGACGTGTACGCGGCCCGTCGGGCCCTGCTTCGCGACCGCTGTGCCGCAGCGGGCAACTCCGCCGCACTGATCACGCGTCCGGCGAACGTCCGCTATCTCGCCGGGGCCTTCCCCGAAGGGGCGGTCCTGCTGGTCGGGCCCGCCGAGGACGTCCTCTTCTGCGCGGCCTCGCCCACCGGCGAGGCGGACGAGGGACGGATCGACGAACACCTGCGGCTGTCCGTCCTGTCCGGTCCCGGCGGTGATCCCGCGGTCGCCGCGGCCGACCTCGCCTGCGGCAAGGACGTCCGGGCGGACTCCCTCGCCGTCGAGGAGCACCACCTCACCGTCGCCCGGCACCGGGCGCTGCGCTCGGTCGCGCCCCGGCTGCGGCTGTCCGATCTCGGCTCCGCCGTCGAGCAACAGCGGCTGATCAAGGACGAGGAGGAGATCGCCTGTCTGCGGATCGCCGCCGAGATCGCCGACCAGGCCCTCGGCGAACTCCTGGAGTCCATCCTCGTCGGCCGTACCGAACGCCACCTCGCCCTGGAGCTGGAGCGGCGGCTGGTGGACCACGGCGCGGACGGCCCGGCCTTCCCGACCTCCGTCGGCACCGGTCCGCACTCCGGGCGCTCGCGGCACCGGCCCTCGGACCGGCGGGTGGAGGAGGGGGACTTCCTCTCCGTCTGCCTGGGCGCGAACTACCGCGGCTACCGGTGTGAGATCGGCCGTACCTTCGTGATCGGCACCACCCCCGCGGACTGGCAGATCGAGCTGTACGACCTCGTCTTCGCCGCTCAGCGGGCCGGCCGCGAGGCCCTGGCACCGGGGGCCGCGTACCGCGACGTCGACCACGCGGCGCGCTCCGTACTGGACTCCGCGGGGCACGGGGAAGCCCTCGCTCCGTCGACCGGACACGGCGTCGGCCTCGAAATCGACGAGGACCCGCAGCTTGCACCTACAGCAATGGGTAAACTGGACGCTTGCGTGCCGGTCACCGTCGAACCGGGGGTTCACCTCCCGGGCCGGGGCGGCGTCCGGATCGATGACACGCTCGTCGTACGCCCTGAGGCGGACGGCGGACCCGAGCTACTCACCATCACGACCAAGGAGCTGCTCGCGCTCTAGCTTTGCTGTGCGCGCCACCCGTGGTCCACCAGTCCAGGAGATTTCGCAACCGTGGCTTCCACGAACGACCTCAAGAACGGCATGGTGCTGAAGCTCGACGGGGGCCAGCTCTGGTCCGTCGTCGAGTTCCAGCACGTCAAGCCCGGCAAGGGCCCGGCCTTCGTGCGCACCAAGCTCAAGAGCGTGATGTCCGGCAAGGTCGTCGACAAGACGTTCAACGCCGGCACCAAGGTCGAGACGGCCACCATCGACCGCCGTGACATGCAGTTCTCGTACATGGACGGCGACTACTTCGTCTTCATGGACATGGACACCTTCGACCAGCTGATGGTCGACCGCAAGGCCGTCGGCAGCGCCGCCAACTTCCTGATCGAGGGCTTCACCGCCTCCGTCGCGCAGCACGAGGGCGAGGTGCTCTACGTCGAGCTGCCGGCCGCCGTCGAGCTCGTGATCGAGCACACCGACCCGGGCGTCCAGGGCGACCGTTCCACCGGTGGCACCAAGCCGGCGACCCTGCAGACCGGTCACGAGATCCAGGTCCCCCTCTTCGTCACCACCGGCGAGAAGGTCAAGGTCGACACCCGTACCAGCGACTACCTCGGCCGGGTGAACAGCTAACCGTGGGAGCCCGGAGCAACGCCCGCAAGCGTGCTTTCCAGATCCTCTTCGAGGCCGACCAGCGCGGTGTGCCCGTGCGCGAGGTCCTCGCGGACTGGGTCCGTCACTCACGGAACGACACCGAGGGCCGTCAACCGGCGGTCAGCGAGTTCACGATGAACCTCGTCGAGGGGTACGCCGACAAGGTGGACCGCATCGACGACCTGATCGTCACCTACGCCGTGGACTGGGACCTCGACCGCATGCCGGTCGCGGACCGGAACATCGTGCGGCTGGGTGCCTACGAGCTGATCTGGGTCGACGAGACCCCGGACGCCGTGGCGATCGACGAGGCGGTCCAGCTCGCCAAGGAGTTCTCGACCGACGAGTCGCCGAACTTCGTGAACGGGCTGCTGGCCCGCTTCAAGGACCTCAAGCCGAAGCTGCGACGGGACGAGAGCGCCTAGCGTCCCGGCGGTTCGGTACACGCAGGGCCCGCAGCGCACCACGCGCCGCGGGCCCTGCGTGTGTCCGCCCCCGCGGGGGCGGGAAGCGAAAAAACCGGCGGGGGGGGGGGGGGGGGGGGGGTTTCTCCCCCCCCCCTCCCCCTGTGTTTTTTGTCTTTGCCCCACCGTGTACAAAAATCTAACCCCCCCCCCGTTTTATCGCAACGGGAGGA
>NZ_JBVHUE010000020.1:126705-146832 GCF_055565515.1 Streptomyces sp. NPDC028419
GGCAGAAGCGAAGGGGAGGAGAAAACACCAACCCGCCCCCCCCCCCCCCCCCCCCCCCCCCCCCCCCCCCCCCCCCCGGTAACGTTTCTGCTGGGCCCGGGCCCAGAGGTCAGAACGCTCAGATCTCCTCGTGGGTCACCGCGCGGCGGGCGTCCGCGTCCAGCACGCCCCAGCTGATGAGCTGCTCGGTCAGGACCGAGGGGGACTGGTCGTAGATGACCGCGAGGGTGCGCAGGTCGTCCTGGCGGATCGACAGCACCTTGCCGTTGTAGTCGCCGCGCTGGCTCTGGATCGTGGCCGCGTAGCGCTGGAGCGGGCCGGCCTTCTCGGCGGGCACGTGGGCGAGGCGCTCCAGGTCCAGACGGAGCTTCGGCGGCGGCTCGGCCGCTCCGCCCGGGGTGGTGCCCGGCAGGAGCTCCTGCACCGGCACCCCGTAGAAGTCCGCCAGCTCGGCGAGGCGCTGGACGGTCACGGCGCGGTCCCCGCGCTCGTACGACCCGACCACCACGGCCTTCCATCGGCCCTGGGACTTCTCCTCGACACCGTGGAGGGAAAGGCCCTGCTGGGTGCGGATGGCACGGAGCTTGGCCCCGAGCTGCTTGGCGTATTCGCTGGACATAACGCTCCCGGACGCTGTGACGCTGTGATGATATGGACAACGTGCGGCTGCGCCGCGCGGCTGGTAACTCACTGTGAGGTTACGCAGCGTTACTTGGATGCGTCAAGCCGAATGGTCTCCCCGGCCTCCTTTAAGGGGACCTCCGCGACCCGGGTCGGGCGGCCCCGGACGGCCCTGGTACCGTGGAAGCCGTACGACCCGGTTGCCTGCGGCAGCCGGCCAGACGTCCTTTAAGGTCCGTCCCGTGAGGCGGAGAAGGAGGTCCTTTTCATGGACGCTCAGCATGACCGGCACACCGCCGACGGTGCCCGCCCCGTTCTCGAGGCGCAGGACATCGCGCGGGTGCTGACCCGTATCGCCCACGAGATCGTCGAACGCGCCAAGGGCGCCGACGACGTGGTGCTCCTCGGCATTCCGACCCGCGGCGTCTTCCTCGCCCGCCGGCTCGCCGCCAAGCTCGAAGAGATCACCGGCACCAAGGTCCCGGTCGGCTCCCTCGACATCACCATGTACCGCGACGACCTGCGGATGAAGCCCGCCCGGGCGATCGGCCGCACCGAGATCCCCGGTGACGGCATCGACGGCAGGCTCGTGGTCCTCGTCGACGACGTGCTCTTCTCCGGACGCACCATCCGCGCGGCCCTCGACGCCCTCGGCGACATCGGCCGCCCGCGCGCGGTCCAGCTCGCCGTCCTCGTCGACCGCGGCCACCGCGAGCTGCCGATCCGCGCCGACTACGTCGGCAAGAACCTCCCCACTTCGCTGCGGGAGACCGTCATGGTCCAGCTCCAGGAGGAGGACGGCCGCGACGCCGTACTGCTCGGCCAGCGGACCGCCCCGGCAGGCGGGCAGTAGAGCGAACGCGTGAGGGCCCCCGTTCACGGGTGCCCGCGCCGACGCCTGCCCGCGCGGACGCCCGCCCGACCGGCGCCGGTCCGCACGACAGCCTGCCTTCCCGCCCTCCCCAGCCCAGACCCACGGACTCACGGAGCACCCAGATGAAGCGTCACCTCATCTCGGCCGCCGATCTCTCGCGCGACGACGCCGTCCTCATCCTCGACACCGCCGAGGAGATGGCCCGGGTCGCCGACCGGCCGATAAAGAAGCTGCCCACCCTGCGCGGCCTGACCATCTGCAACCTCTTCTTCGAGGACTCGACCCGCACCCGCATCTCCTTCGAGGCCGCCGAGAAGCGCCTCTCCGCCGATGTGATCAACTTCGTGGCCAAGGGATCCA
This sequence comes from Streptomyces sp. NPDC028419, assembly GCF_055565515.1. Lineage (NCBI taxonomy): Bacteria > Bacillati > Actinomycetota > Actinomycetes > Kitasatosporales > Streptomycetaceae > Streptomyces > Streptomyces sp. NPDC028419. The sequence goes on from NZ_JBVHUE010000020.1 coordinate 128,561, forward strand.
GCGTCTCCAAGGGCGAGTCTCTCAAGGACACCGCCCAGACCCTGGCCGCCATGGGCATCGACGCCGTGGTCATCCGGCACAGCGCCTCCGGGGCCCCGTACCGGCTCGCCACCTCGGGCTGGATCGACGTACCCGTCATCAACGCCGGCGACGGCACCCACCAGCACCCGACCCAGGCCCTGCTGGACGCCTTCACCATGCGCCGCCGCCTGGTCGGCCCCGACGCGCTCGGCCAGGACCTCGCCGGCAAGCGGATCACCCTCGTCGGTGACGTCCTGCACAGCCGGGTCGCCCGCTCCAACGTCGACCTGCTGCACACCCTGGGCGCCCACGTCACCCTGGTGGCCCCGCCCACCCTGATCCCGATCGGCGTCGAGAGCTGGCCCTGCGAGGTCTCGTACGACCTCGACGAGGTGCTGCCGAAGTCCGACGCGGTCATGATGCTGCGTGTGCAGCGAGAGCGGATGAACGCCGCCTTCTTCCCGACCGAGCGCGAGTACTCGCGGCGCTACGGCCTGGACGGCGAGCGCATGGCGAAGATGCCCGGGCACGGCATCGTGATGCACCCCGGCCCGATGGTCCGGGGCATGGAGATCACCGCCGAGGTCGCCGACTCCGACCGCTGCACCGTCGTCGAGCAGGTCGCCAACGGCGTGTCCATCCGCATGGCCGTCCTGTACCTGCTGCTGGGCGGCAACGAGTCCGCCGTCAGCCACGCCCGCCCCGTCGAATCGGAGAGCAAGTAAAGATGAGCAAGATCCTTATTCGTGGCGCGAAGGTGCTCGGCGGCGACGTGCAGGACGTCCTGATCGACGGCGAGACCATCGCCGAGGTCGGTACCGGCATCGACGCGGGCGACGCGACCGTGATCGAGGCCGCCGGCCAGGTCCTGCTCCCCGGCCTGGTCGACCTGCACACCCACCTGCGCGAGCCGGGCCGCGAGGACTCCGAGACCGTCCTCACCGGCACCCGCGCCGCCGCCAGCGGCGGCTACACCGCCGTCTTCGCCATGGCGAACACCTTCCCGGTCGCCGACACCGCCGGCGTCGTCGAGCAGGTCTGGCGCCTGGGCAAGGAATCCGGCTACTGCGACGTGCAGCCCATCGGCGCCGTCACCGTGGGCCTGGAGGGCAAGCAGCTCTCCGAGCTGGGCGCCATGCACGAGTCCGCCGCCCGCGTCACCGTCTTCTCCGACGACGGCAAGTGCGTCGACGACGCGGTGATCATGCGGCGCGCACTGGAGTACGTGAAGGCCTTCGGCGGCGTCGTCGCCCAGCACGCCCAGGAGCCCCGCCTCACCGAGGGCGCCCAGATGAACGAGGGCGTCGTCTCCGCCGAGCTGGGCCTCGGCGGCTGGCCCGCCGTCGCCGAGGAGTCGATCATCGCCCGCGACGTGCTCCTCGCCGAGCACGTCGGTTCCCGCGTGCACATCTGCCACCTCTCGACCGCCGGCTCCGTCGAGATCGTCCGCTGGGCCAAGTCCCGCGGCATCGACGTGACCGCCGAGGTCACCCCGCACCACCTGCTCCTCACCGACGAGCTGGTCCGTTCGTACAACCCCGTCTACAAGGTCAACCCGCCGCTGCGCACCGAGCGCGACGTGCTGGCCCTGCGCGAGGCGCTCGCCGACGGCACGATCGACATCGTCGCCACCGACCACGCCCCGCACCCGCACGAGGACAAGGACTGCGAGTGGGCCGCCGCCGCCATGGGCATGGTGGGCCTGGAGACCGCGCTCTCCGTCGTCCAGCAGACGATGGTCGAGACCGGACTGCTCGACTGGGCGGGCGTCGCCGAGCGGATGTCCTTCGCCCCGGCGCGGATCGGCAGCCTCCAGAACCACGGCCGTCCCGTCTCGGCAGGTGAACCCGCCAACCTGACCTTGGTCGATACCTCGTACCGTGGTGTCGTGGACCCCGCACACTTCGCCTCCCGCAGCCGCAACACGCCTTACCAGGGCCGTGAGCTTCCGGGACGCGTCACTCACACCTTCCTGCGGGGCCGGGCAACGGTCGTGGACGGGAAACTGGCGTGACACCTGCAGTGATCCAACTGGCCGCCGAGGCCGCCGAACGACAGTCGGCGGAGGTGACGGACTGGGACGCGCGCCTCGCGTGGGTCCTCGGTCTGCTCGTCTTCATCGCCTTCGTGTACTGGCTGATGCGGCAGGGCTGGAAGTGGCGCGGCGCACTGCAGAACGACCTGCCGGCGCTGCCCACGACACCGAGCGGCCTGCCCGCGCACCGGCTGGCCCTGACCGGCCGGTACCACGGCTCCACGACCGCCGGGCAGTGGCTCGACCGGATCGTCGCCCACGGCCTCGGCATCCGCAGCCGGGTCGAGCTGACGCTCACCGACACGGGCCTCGACGTGGTCCGTCCGGGTGCCACCGACTTCTTCGTACCGGCCGCGCGACTGCGCGGCGCCCGCCTCGACAAGGGAATCGCGGGCAAGGTACTGACCGAGGGCGGTCTGCTCGTCGTCACCTGGGCGCACGGCGACAAGCTGATCGACTCCGGATTCCGCTCCGACCGGGCGGCCGAGCACGCCGCCTGGGTCGAAGCGATCACCACACTTGTGAACCAGAACTCATCCATCCCGACGGAAGGCGCCGAACGATGACGACCTCCACCAGGGGAGCAGCCAAAGCTCCCGCCGTACTCGTCCTGGAGGACGGCCGCATCTTCCGCGGGCGCGCCTACGGGGCCGTGGGGGAGACCTTCGGCGAAGCCGTGTTCTCCACCGGCATGACCGGCTACCAGGAGACGCTGACCGACCCGTCGTACCACCGCCAGGTCGTCGTGATGACCGCCCCGCACGTGGGCAACACCGGAGTCAACGACGAGGACCCCGAGTCGGCCCGCATCTGGGTCGCCGGATACGTCGTGCGCGACCCCGCCCGCGTCCCCTCCAACTGGCGCTCGCAGCGCTCGCTGGACGAGGAGCTGGTCAAGCAGGGCGTGGTCGGGATCTGCGGCATCGACACCCGCGCCCTCACCCGCCACCTGCGCGAGCGCGGCGCCATGCGCGTCGGCATCTTCTCGGGCGAGGCGCTGGCCGGCGGCGACGACGCGGCCCTGCTGGCCCGCGTCCTCGAAGCCCCGCAGATGAAGGGCGCGAACCTCTCCGCCGAGGTCGCCACCAAGGAGACGTACGTCGTCCCCGCGATCGGCGAGAAGAAGTTCACCGTCGCCGCCGTGGACCTCGGCATCAAGGGCATGACCCCGCACCGGATGGCCGAGCGCGGCATCGAGGTGCACGTGCTGCCCGCCACCGCCACGGTCGAGGACGTCTACGCCGTCGCCCCCGACGGCGTCTTCTTCTCCAACGGCCCGGGCGACCCGGCCACCGCCGACGGTCCCGTCGCCGTCATGCAGGGCGTCCTGGAGCGCAAGACCCCGCTCTTCGGCATCTGCTTCGGCAACCAGATCCTGGGCCGCGCGCTCGGCTTCGGCACCTACAAGCTGAAGTACGGCCACCGCGGCATCAACCAGCCGGTCCAGGACCGCACCACCGGCAAGGTCGAGATCACCGCGCACAACCACGGCTTCGCCGTCGACGCGCCCCTCGACAAGGTCTCGGACACGCCCTACGGCCGCGCCGAGGTCTCCCACGTCTGCCTGAACGACCAGGTCGTCGAGGGCCTCCAGCTGCTCGACCAGCCGGCCTTCAGCGTCCAGTACCACCCGGAGGCGGCAGCCGGCCCGCACGACGCCGCCTACCTCTTCGACCGCTTCGTATCTTTGATGGAGGCCGAGCGTGCCTAAGCGCACCGATATCCAGTCCGTCCTGGTCATCGGCTCCGGCCCGATCGTCATCGGCCAGGCAGCCGAGTTCGACTACTCCGGTACCCAGGCCTGCCGCATCCTCAAGGCCGAAGGCCTGCGGGTCATCCTGGTGAACTCCAACCCGGCGACGATCATGACCGACCCGGAGATCGCCGACGCCACCTACGTCGAGCCGATCACCCCCGAGTTCGTCGAGAAGATCATCGCCAAGGAGCGCCCCGACGCGCTCCTGCCGACCCTCGGCGGCCAGACCGCGCTGAACACCGCCATCTCCATGCACGAGCAGGGAGTGCTGGAGAAGTACGGCGTCGAGCTGATCGGCGCCAACGTCGAGGCCATCAACAAGGGCGAGGACCGCGACCTCTTCAAGGGTGTCGTCGAGGCCGTCAAGGCGAAGATCGGCTACGGCGAGTCCGCCCGCTCGGTCATCTGCCACACGATGGACGACGTCATCGCCGGCGTCGACACCCTCGGCGGCTACCCCGTCGTCGTGCGCCCCTCCTTCACCATGGGCGGCGCCGGCTCCGGCTTCGCCCACGACGAGGACGAGCTGCGCCGCATCGCCGGCCAGGGCCTGATGCTCTCCCCGACCACCGAGGTGCTCCTGGAGGAGTCCATCCTCGGCTGGAAGGAGTACGAGCTGGAGCTGATGCGCGACACCAAGGACAACGTCGTCGTCGTCTGCTCCATCGAGAACTTCGACCCGATGGGCGTCCACACCGGCGACTCGATCACCGTCGCCCCGGCGATGACGCTGACCGACCGCGAGTACCAGCGGCTGCGCGACATCGGCATCGCGATCATCCGCGAGGTCGGCGTCGACACCGGCGGCTGCAACATCCAGTTCGCGATCGACCCCACCGACGGCCGGGTCATCGTCATCGAGATGAACCCGCGCGTCTCGCGCTCCTCGGCGCTCGCGTCGAAGGCCACCGGCTTCCCGATCGCCAAGATCGCGGCCAAGCTGGCCATCGGCTACACGCTCGACGAGGTCCCCAACGACATCACCGAGAAGACCCCGGCCTCCTTCGAGCCGTCCCTCGACTACGTCGTCGTCAAGGCCCCGCGCTTCGCCTTCGAGAAGTTCCCGCACGCCGACTCCACCCTCACCACCACCATGAAGTCGGTGGGCGAGGCCATGGCGATCGGCCGCAACTTCACCGAGGCCCTCCAGAAGGCCCTGCGGTCCCTGGAGAAGAAGGGCTCGCAGTTCACCTTCGTGGGCGAGCCGGGCGACAAGGACGAGCTGCTGCGCACCGCGGTCCGCCCGACCGACGGCCGCATCAACACCGTCATGCAGGCCATCCGCGCCGGCGCCACCCAGGAGGAGGTCTTCGAGTCCACGAAGATCGACCCCTGGTTCGTCGACCAGATGTTCCTCATCAAGGAGATCGCCGACGACCTGGCCGCCGCCGACAAGCTCCACCCCGAGCTGCTCGCCGAGGCCAAGCGGCACGGCTTCTCCGACGCCCAGATCGCCGAGATCCGCGGCCTGCGCGAGGACGTCGTCCGCGAGGTCCGGCACGCGCTCGGCGTCCGCCCGGTCTACAAGACGGTCGACACCTGCGCCGCCGAGTTCGCCGCGAAGACCCCGTACTTCTACTCGTCCTACGACGAGGAGTCCGAGGTCGCCCCCCGCGAGAAGCCCGCGGTGATCATCCTGGGCTCCGGCCCGAACCGCATCGGCCAGGGCATCGAGTTCGACTACTCCTGCGTCCACGCCTCCTTCGCGCTCAGCGACGCCGGCTACGAGACCGTGATGGTCAACTGCAACCCCGAGACCGTCTCGACGGACTACGACACCTCCGACCGCCTGTACTTCGAGCCGCTGACGCTCGAGGACGTGCTGGAGATCGTGCACGCCGAGTCCCTCGCGGGCCCGATCGCCGGCGTCATCGTCCAGCTCGGCGGCCAGACCCCCCTCGGTCTCGCCCAGGCGCTCAAGGACAACGGCGTCCCCGTCGTCGGCACCTCGCCCGAGGCGATCCACGCCGCCGAGGACCGCGGCGCCTTCGGCCAGGTCCTGGCCGAGGCCGGGCTGCCCGCCCCCAAGCACGGCACCGCGACCACCTTCAAGGGCGCCAAGGCCATCGCCGACGAGATCGGCTACCCCGTCCTCGTACGCCCCTCGTACGTGCTCGGCGGCCGCGGCATGGAGATCGTCTACGACGAGACCCGCCTGGAGTCGTACATCGCCGAGTCCACCGAGATCAGCCCCACCCGGCCGGTCCTGGTCGACCGCTTCCTCGACGACGCCATCGAGATCGATGTCGACGCCCTCTACGACGGCACCGAGCTCTACCTCGGCGGCGTCATGGAGCACATCGAGGAAGCCGGGATCCACTCCGGCGACTCCGCCTGCGCCCTGCCCCCGATCACCCTCGGCGGCTACGACATCAAGCGGCTGCGCGCCTCCACCGAGGCCATCGCCAAGGGCGTCGGCGTGCGCGGCCTGATCAACATCCAGTTCGCGATGGCGGGTGACATCCTCTACGTCCTGGAGGCCAACCCGCGCGCCTCGCGCACCGTCCCCTTCACCTCGAAGGCGACCGCGGTGCCGCTGGCCAAGGCCGCCGCGCGCATCTCGCTCGGCACCACCATCGCCGAGCTGCGCGCCGAGGGCCTGCTGCCGAAGACCGGCGACGGCGGCACCCTGCCGCTCGACGCGCCGATCTCGGTGAAGGAAGCCGTCATGCCGTGGTCGCGCTTCCGCGACATCCACGGTCGCGGCGTCGACACGGTCCTCGGCCCGGAGATGCGCTCGACCGGTGAGGTCATGGGCATCGACTCGGTCTTCGGCACGGCGTACGCCAAGTCGCAGGCCGGTGCCTACGGCCCGCTGCCCACCAAGGGCCGCGCCTTCATCTCCGTCGCCAACCGCGACAAGCGCTCGATGATCTTCCCGGCCCGCGAGCTGGTCGCCCACGGCTTCGAGCTGTTGGCCACCTCCGGCACCGCCGAGGTGCTGCGCCGCAACGGCATCAACGCCACCGTGGTGCGCAAGCTCAGCGAGGGCGAAGGCCCGAACGGCGAGAAGACGATCGTCCAGCTCATCCACGACGGTGACGTCGACCTGATCGTCAACACCCCGTACGGCACCGGCGGCCGCCTCGACGGCTACGAGATCCGTACGGCCGCCGTGGCGCGCAGCGTCCCGTGCCTGACCACGGTCCAGGCGCTCGCCGCCGCCGTCCAGGGCATCGAGGCGCTGGGCCACGGCGAGGTGGGCGTCCGCTCGCTCCAGGAGCACGCGGAGCACCTGACCGCGGCCCGCGACTAGCAGCACCTACACGCCCGGACAGGGGAGGGGGACACCGGACGCGCCGCACGCGCGCCGGGTGTCCCCCTCTTCATGAGCGCAGAAGGATCCTCACCCCGTGTACAAACTCTTCTTCAACCTGGTCTTCAAGCGGATGGACCCCGAGCAGGCCCACTACATGGCCTTCCGGTGGATCCGCCTCGCCGCCCGCACCCCGGTCCTGCGCACCTTCGCCGCGGCCGCCCTCGCCCCCCGCTTCACGGAGCTGCGCACCGAGGCCCTCGGCCTGCGGATGCACGGCCCCTTCGGCCTCGCCGCCGGTTTCGACAAGAACGCCGTGGCCATCGACGGCATGTCGATGCTCGGCTTCGACCACATCGAGATCGGCACGGTCACCGCCGAACCGCAGCCCGGCAACCCCAAGAAGCGGCTGTTCCGGCTGGTCGCCGACCGTGCGCTGATCAACCGCATGGGCTTCAACAACGAGGGCTCGGCCGCCGTCGCCGAGCGCCTCGCGAACCGACGCCCGGTCTTCAGGACCGTCGTCGGCGTCAACATCGGCAAGACGAAGGTCGTGCCCGAGGAGGAGGCCGTGGCGGACTACGTCGCCTCCACCGAGCGGCTCGCCCGCCACGCCGACTACCTCGTCGTGAACGTCTCCTCGCCGAACACCCCGGGCCTGCGCAACCTGCAGGCGACGGAGTCGCTGAGGCCGCTGCTGAGCGCCGTGCGCGAGGCCGCCGACCGCACGGTGACCGACCGCCGGGTCCCGCTGCTCGTCAAGATCGCCCCCGACCTCGCCGACGAGGACGTCGACGCGGTCGCCGACCTGGCCCTGGAGCTGGGGCTGGACGGCATCATCGCGACGAACACCACGATCGCCCGCGAGGGCCTCGGCCTGAAGTCGGCGCCCGAGCTGGTCAAGGAGACCGGCGGCCTGTCCGGCGCCCCGGTGAAGGCGCGCTCCCTGGAGGTCCTGCGCCGCCTGTACGCCCGCGTGGGCGACCGGATCGTCCTGGTGGGCGTCGGGGGCATCGAGAACGCCGAGGACGCCTGGCAGCGGATCCTCGCGGGCGCCACCCTCGTCCAGGGGTACAGCGCCTTCATCTACGAGGGCCCCTTCTACGCCCGCGCCATCCACAAGGGCCTCGCCGCGCGGCTGGCCAACAGCCCGTACGCGACCCTCGCCGAGGCCGTCGGCGCCGAAACCCGAGCCGAAACCCGAAAGGCCGCCAAGTGACCGTGACCGTGACCCCCTTCGGCACCCGCCTGCGCGCGGCGATGGACTCCCGCGGCCCGCTGTGCGTCGGCATCGACCCGCACGCGGAGCTGCTGGCCTCCTGGGGCCTGAACGACGACATCGCGGGCCTGGAGCGGTTCTCGCGGACCGTCGTGGAGGCGCTGGCCGACCAGGTGGCCGTCTTCAAGCCGCAGGCCGCCTTCTTCGAGCGCTTCGGCTCCCGGGGCATCGCGGTGCTGGAGCGGACCGTCGCGGACGCGCGGGCCGCCGGCACGCTGGTGGTCATGGACGCCAAGCGCGGGGACATCGGCTCGACGATGGCCGCGTACGCGCAGACCTTCCTCGACCCGGCCTCGCCGCTCTTCTCCGACGCGCTGACGGTCTCGCCGTACCTCGGCTACGGCTCGCTGCGGCCGGCGGTGGAGCTGGCGCGGGCGTCGGGGGCGGGGCTCTTCGTGCTGGCCCTGACCTCCAACCCGGAGGGGGCGGAGGTCCAGCGGGCCGTGCGCGAGGACGGGCGGAGCGTCGGGGCGACGATGCTGGCGCACCTGGCCGCGGAGAACGCGGGCGCGGAGCCGATGGGGTCCTTCGGAGCGGTGGTGGGTGCCACGCTCGGGGACCTGTCCTCCTTCGACCTGGACATCAACGGGCCGCTGCTGGCGCCGGGGATCGGGGCGCAGGGGGCCACGGCGGCCGACCTGCCGGGGGTCTTCGGGGCGGCCGTCCGCAACGTCGTGCCGAACGTTTCGCGCGGCGTCCTGCGGCACGGTCCCGACGCGGCGGCCCTGCGCGCCTCCGCCCGCACCTTCGCCGAAGAAATCCGCACGGCCGCAGCCTCCTGACCACCCCTGTCGGCCCCGCCAGATGCGCTGCGTTCGCCCACGGGGCCGTGTGGGTCCGGCGGTGGCCGGGGTGCCTCCGGCGGCGCCTCAATCGCCGGCGGGGCTTGTGGGGGCGGCGCCGGGCTTCGTCCTTTCAGCCTCGCTGGCTGGGCTTGTGGGGGGCGGCGCCGGGGTCCGCTGATTCAGCCTCGCCGGCGTTTGAGGCGCCCCCGGAGGGCAGAGGGGCTGCGGTCGGCCACGGGCTGTGTGGGTCCGGCGGTGGCCGGGGTGCCTCCGGCGGCGCCTCAAACGCCGGCGGGGCTTGTGGGGGCGGCGCCGGGGTTCGGCCTTCCAGCCTCGTTGGCTGGGCTTGTGGGGGGCGGGGCCGGGGTTCGCCGATTTGGCCTCGTCGGCGTTGGAGGCGGCCCCGGAGGGTGGGGGCCGGTTGGGTCCAATGGATGGTGGGGTGGGGGCCTTGGGCCCGGGGTGTGTGGGGGGTGGGGCGGCGATCATGGGGGTGGGGGGAGACCGTCGTCCCACCCCGTGATCGGAGCGCCGCCGCGTGCCCCCTGTCCAGACCGTCGCCACCATCCGGCGGATCGAGCCCGTGGGCGCCTACCACCGGCTGACCCTCCACGCCCCCGCCGCCGCCGAGGCCGACGTACGGCCCGGCCACTTCGGGGCCCTCGCCATCGGCGGCCGCGAGGGCGCCATGCTGCTGCGACGGGCCTTCTCCATCCACCGCGCCGACCCGGCCACCGGCACCGTCGAGTTCGTCTTCGCCGAGCGCGGCAAGGGCACCCGCGCCCTCGCCCGGCACCGCCCCGGGGACACGGTGGACCTCATCGCCCCCCTCGGCACGCCCTTCCCGCTCCCCGAGGGCCCGGTCAGCGCCGTCCTGGCCGCCGGAGGCTACGGCAGCGCCCCGCTGTTCTCCCTGGCCGAGACGATCCTCGGCCGCGGCGGCCGGGTCTCCTTCGTGCTCGGCGCGGCCACCGCGGACCGACTCTTCGGCGTGGAGCGCGCCCGTACCCTCGGCGAGCAGGTCTTCGTCGTCACCGACGACGGCTCGGCCGGCCGCCGCGGCCGGGTCACGGACCCGCTGGCGGAGGCGATCGCCGGGATCGGCGCCACCGAGGTGCACTCCTGCGGCCCCATGGGCATGCTGCGCGCCGTCACCGAGGTCGCCGCCGCCGCGGGCGCCCGCAGCCACACCGCCGTCGAGGAGGCCATGGCCTGCGGGATCGGCATCTGCATGTCCTGCGTCCTGCCGGTCACCGGCGCCGACGGCGTGACCCGCTTCCTGCGCTCCTGCACCGACGGCCCGGTCTTCGACGGGACCACGGTCCGCTGGGACCGGGCGGGCACGCTCCCGCCCGATCTCGAAGGCGCCGCCGCCATGGCTCCGCGACCACGCGGGGAGAGCGCCCGATGAGGCCCGAGGAAGTCGACATGTCGGCACCGCTGGGTGCCCACCGCACCCTGCCCAACCCGGTCTCCACCGCCTCGGGATGCGCCGGGTACGGCCGTGAACTGCACCGCTTCGTCCCCCTCGACGCGCTGGGCACGATCACCACCAAGACCGTGATGCCGCAGGTCCGCTCCGGCCGGCCCACGCCCCGCATGGCGGAGACCCCCAGCGGGATGCTGAATTCCATCGGCCTCCAGGGCTGCGGCATCGACCGCTTCGTCGAGCACGAACTGCCCTGGCTCGCCGAGCGCGGCGCGCGGGTGGTCGTATCGATCGCGGGGGAGCACGCGGGGGAGTTCGCCGAGGTCGCCGCGCGGCTGACCGGGCGGCCCGGGGTGGTCGGGATCGAGGTGAACATCTCCTGCCCCAACGTCGCGAGCCGCGGCCTGGTCTTCGGCTGCGACCCGCGGGCCTCCCACGAGGTGGTCGCGGCGGTCCGGGCCGCGGCCGACCCGGCGCTGCCGGTGTACGCCAAGCTCACTCCCGACGTGACGCGGATCACGGACGTCGCCGCCGCGTGCGTCGACGCCGGCGCGGACGGGCTCTCGATGATCAACACCGTGCTCGGCATGGCCGTCGACGTCGACACGATGCGCCCCGCCCTCGCCGCGGCCACCGGCGGCCTGTCCGGCCCGGCGATCCGCCCCGTGGCGGTCCGCTGCGTCTTCCAGGTGTACGCGGCCATGCTGGCCGGCCGGGTGCGCGAGGTGCCGATCCTCGGCATGGGCGGGATCGCCGACGGTCGCGATGCCCTGGAGTTCGTCCTGGCGGGTGCGTCGGGGGTCGCGGTCGGCACCGCCCTGTTCAACGACCCGTCCGCACCGCTGCGGATCATCGAGGAGCTGCGCGCGGCCCTCGCGGCCCGCGGGATCGGCTCGTTCGCCTCCGCCGTGGGGCTGGCTCATCGGACCACATGACTAATTCGTACGGCCTCCACCGGACAAAACCGGGGTGCTTTGTCCGTGATGTACGGTTCAGTGGAGGCTGACCAGGACTTTTCGTCCGTTCTCGCTGACTAGAGCGGCCTTGGCCGCTAGTCTCCGACCAGAGTGAACGAACGGCGGACCTGCTGGACCGTTGTTCGTGGGGCTCGCCTGGTGAGGTGCCTTGTGTTCCCCACCGGTCCGTATCCGACAGTTCGACATCCGAGGTGACGTAGGCGTGGCTCTTCCGCCCCTTACCCCTGAACAGCGCGCAGCCGCGCTCGAAAAGGCCGCCGCGGCTCGCCGGGAGCGGGCCGAGGTGAAGAATCGACTCAAGCACTCCGGTGCATCCCTGCACGAAGTCATCAAGCAGGGACAGGAGAACGATGTCATCGGCAAGATGAAGGTGTCCGCTCTCCTGGAGTCTCTGCCGGGCGTGGGCAAGGTCCGCGCCAAGCAGCTCATGGAGCGCCTCGGCATTTCCGAGTCCCGGCGTGTCCGAGGTCTCGGTTCCAACCAGATCGCTTCCCTGGAGCGCGAGTTCGGCGGTAGCGGCGCCTGAGGCGTCGCCCGAAGTTCTTCCGGTGTTCTCAGGCAGTCCTGAGAGCCTGGATAATCGCTCTATGGCAGCAGAGGTACGTCCGCGGCTGACCGTGCTCTCCGGCCCCTCAGGGGTCGGCAAGAGCACGGTCGTCGCGCATATGCGCAAGGTCCACCCCGAGGTATGGCTCTCGGTCTCGGCCACCACCCGCAAGCCGCGGCCCGGTGAGCGTCACGGAGTCCACTACTTCTTCGTCACAGACGACGAGTTCGACAAGCTGATCGCCAACGGCGAGCTGCTGGAGTGGGCCGAGTTCGCGGGCAACCGCTACGGCACACCGCGCGGCGCGGTGCTGGAACGCCTGGACAACGGCGAGCCGGTCCTGCTGGAGATCGACCTGCAGGGCGCCCGGCTCGTCCGCGAGTCGATGGCCGAGGCCCAGCTGGTCTTCCTCGCTCCCCCCAGCTGGGAGGAGCTGGTCCGCCGCCTCACCGGCCGCGGCACCGAATCGGCCGAGGTCATCGAACGCCGACTGGCCGCGGCGAAGATCGAACTCGCGGCCGAGTCCGAGTTCGACACCACGCTTGTCAATACCTCCGTCGAAGACGTGGCGCGCGAGCTGCTAGCCTTGGTGGCAGTTGTTTGATCGTAGTTCGATCATTACCCATCTTCGGAAGGTAGAGCGTGTCCTCTTCCATGTCTGCGCCCGAGGGCATCATCAACCCGCCGATCGACGAGCTGCTCGAGGCCACCGACTCGAAGTACAGCCTCGTGATCTACGCGGCCAAGCGTGCCCGTCAGATCAACGCGTACTACTCGCAGCTCGGTGAGGGCCTGCTGGAGTACGTCGGCCCCCTGGTGGACACCCACGTCCACGAGAAGCCCCTTTCGATCGCGCTGCGCGAGATCAACGCGGGTCTGCTGACCTCCGAGGCCATCGAGGCCCCGGCCACCTAAGCGGCACGCGACATCATTTTTGCCACCACAGGCCCGGTAGACCGACTGCCGGGCCTGTGGTGTGTCATGTGTGGGATGTGACGTGCGTCAGGCAGCGTCAGGGCAAAGGAGCGCGCAGTGGACAAGCCGAAGGTGGTTCTCGGGGTCAGCGGCGGAATCGCCGCCTACAAGGCGTGCGAGTTGCTGCGCCGGCTGACCGAGTCCGGGCACGACGTCCGCGTGGTGCCCACCGAGGCCTCGCTGAACTTCGTGGGCGAAGCCACCTGGGCCGCCCTCTCCGGAAACCCCGCCTCCACCCGGGTCTGGGAGAGCGTGCACGAGGTGCCCCACGTGCGGATCGGCCAGGGCGCCGACCTCGTCGTGGTCGCCCCCGCCACCGCCGACATGTTGGCCAAGGCCGCCCACGGCCTCGCCGACGACCTGCTCACCAACACCTTGCTCACCGCCCGCTGTCCGGTGGTCTTCGCGCCCGCCATGCACACCGAGATGTGGGAGCACCCCGCCACCCAGGAGAACGTGGCCACGCTGCGCCGCCGGGGCGCCGTGGTGATCGAGCCCGCCGTCGGTCGGCTCACCGGCAAGGACACCGGCAAGGGACGGCTGCCCGACCCCGAGGAGATCTTCGAGGTGTGCCGGCACGTCCTGCGCGGCCGGGGCCGCGCCGGCGGAGCCGACCTGGCCGGCCGGCACGTGGTGATCAGTGCGGGCGGCACGCGCGAGCCGCTGGACCCGGTCCGTTTCCTCGGCAACCGCTCCTCCGGCAAGCAGGGCTACGCCCTCGCCCGGACGGCCGTCGCGCGCGGGGCCCGGGTGACCCTCGTCGCCGCCAACGCCGCGCTGGCCGATCCGGCCGGGGTGGACGTCGTACGGGTGGGGACCGCGCTGCAGCTGCGGGAGGCCGTCCTCAAGGCGGCCGCCGAGGCCGACGCGGTGGTGATGGCCGCCGCGGTGGCCGATTTCCGGCCCGCCTCCTACGCCGAGGGCAAGATCAAGAAGCAGGACGGTCAGGAGCCCGCGCCGGTCGCCCTCGTGCGCAATCCTGACGTACTCGCAGAACTATCTTCCGCGCGTTCCGCGCCCGGTCAGGTCGTCGTCGGCTTCGCCGCCGAGACCGACGACGTCCTCGCCAACGGGCGCGCGAAACTCCTCCGCAAGGGCTGTGACCTCCTCGTCGTCAACGAGGTCGGCGAGGCCAAGACCTTCGGATCCGAGGAGAATGAGGCTGTGATCCTTGCCTCTGATGGATCTGAGGTTCCTGTGGCCCATGGTCCGAAGGAATTCCTGGCCGATGCCATCTGGGACCAGGTGGTGCCCCGGCTCGCGCCCCCGGTCGTCCTCCGGCGCGCCTGAAAAACGGACCTTTTCTCCGGCTGTCCGATGGGACAAGATGGAGTGCCGCAGGTCACGCGCCTCCCACAGGGCGAGACGGGTGGTCCGGTAAACGGTGGCGACCGATAAACTGCACCAGGAACACGGCCAGGCGCAGCTCCCGGTAGTGTTCCGCCAATTGATTCAGCCAGCAGCCGCTGCAACCCCAGGGAGCGATGTGTCCCGCCGCCTCTTCACCTCGGAGTCCGTTACCGAGGGCCACCCCGACAAGATCGCTGACCAGATCAGCGACACCATCCTCGACGCCCTGCTCAGGGAAGACCCCACCTCGCGCGTCGCGGTGGAGACCCTGATCACCACCGGTCTCGTGCACATCGCCGGCGAGGTGACGACGAAGGCCTACGCGCCGATCGCCCAGCTCGTCCGCGAGAAGATCCTCGAGATCGGCTACGACTCCTCGAAGAAGGGCTTCGACGGCGCCTCCTGCGGCGTCTCGGTGTCCATCGGCGCGCAGTCCCCGGACATCGCGCAGGGCGTCGACACCGCGTACGAGAGCCGGGTCGAGGGCGACGAGGACGAGCTGGACAAGCAGGGCGCGGGCGACCAGGGCCTGATGTTCGGCTACGCCTGCGACGAGACCCCCGAGCTGATGCCGCTGCCGATCCACATCGCGCACAAGCTCTCGCGTCGCCTGTCCGAGGTCCGCAAGAACGGGACCATCCCGTACCTGCGTCCCGACGGCAAGACCCAGGTCACCATCGAGTACGACGGTGACAAGGCCGTCCGCCTCGACACCGTCGTCGTGTCCTCGCAGCACGCCTCGGACATCGACCTCGACTCGCTGCTCGCTCCCGACATCCGCGAGTTCGTCGTCGAGTACGTCCTCAAGCAGCTCGTCGAGGACGGCATCAAGCTGGACACCGAGGGCTACCGCCTGCTGGTCAACCCGACCGGGCGCTTCGAGATCGGCGGCCCGATGGGCGACGCCGGCCTCACCGGCCGCAAGATCATCATCGACACCTACGGCGGCATGGCCCGCCACGGTGGCGGCGCCTTCTCCGGCAAGGACCCGTCCAAGGTCGACCGCAGCGCCGCCTACGCGATGCGCTGGGTCGCGAAGAACGTCGTCGCCGCCGGTCTGGCCTCGCGCTGCGAGGTCCAGGTCGCCTACGCGATCGGCAAGGCCGAGCCCGTCGGCCTCTTCGTCGAGACCTTCGGCACCGCCAAGGTCGAGGTGCAGAAGATCGAGGACGCGATCGCCCAGGTCTTCGACCTGCGTCCGGCCGCGATCATCCGCGACCTCGACCTGCTGCGCCCGATCTACGCGCAGACCGCCGCCTACGGCCACTTCGGCCGTGAGCTGCCGGACTTCACCTGGGAGCGCACCGACCGCGTCGACGCACTGCGCGCCGCCGCCGGTCTGTAAGTCCCCACCCGCTCCACCGCGTACGGCCCCGGACCCCACGGTCCGGGGCCGTACGCCGTCGCGGCCGGCTCCGGTTCCCGGTCCGCCGGCCGTCGTGGCCCTCGCTGTCGGTGCCATGGGTGAGAATTCCGGTGTGAGCAGCCAGAACGAACCGGACACCGGTGGAGCGCCGGAGCAGCTCGCGCTGATGCGGGAGATGGTCGCCGAGGCGAAGGCCAAGGCGCCCAAGGCCAAGCCGCGCACCTGGCGCGGTGCCGCGCTGGCCCAAGACCTGCCCGTCGCGCGGATCCTCGTGAACAAGGGCGTGCTCCACCTCGACCAGCTCTGGGACTACGCCGTCCCCGAGGAGCTGTCGCAGGCCGCGCAGCCCGGGGTCCGGGTCCGGGTCCGCTTCGGCGCCGGCTCCCACCAGGTGCACGGCGGCCGCCGCGAGGGCGGCGGCCTGATCGACGGGTTCGTCGTCGAGCGGCGCGCCGACACCGACTACAACGGCCCGCTCGCGGCCCTCGCCCAGGTCGTCTCGCCCGAGGTGGTCCTCGACCCGCGCATGCTCGCCCTCGCGCGGGCCGTCGCCGACCGGTACGCGGGCAGCCTGGCCGACGTCCTCCAGCTCGCCCTCCCGCCCCGCAACGCGCGCGCCGAGGCCAAGCCCTCGCCCGAGCCGCTGCCCGCGCCCGCCGCGCCCGAGCCCGGCGGCTGGGGGCGTTATCCGGCGGGCCCCGGCTTCCTCCGGGCGCTGGCGGGCGGCGCCGATCCGCGCGCGGTGTGGACCGCCCTGCCCGGACCCGGCTGGGCCGACGAGCTGGCCCGGGCCATGGCCGCCACCCTCGCCTCCGGGCGCGGCGCGCTGGCCGTGCTGCCCGACGGGCGCACCGCGGCGCGGGTGGACGCGGCCCTGACCGCGCTGCTGGGGGAGGGGCGGCACGCCCTGCTGACCGCCGAATCCGGCCCCGAGAAGCGCTACCGGCAGTGGCTCGCCGTCCACCGAGGCTCGGTGAAGGCCGTGATCGGCACCCGGGCCGCGATGTTCGCGCCGGTCCGGGACCTCGGCCTGGTGGCGATCTGGGACGACGGCGACTCCAGCCACGGCGATGACCACGCCCCCTTCCCGCACGTGCGGGAGGTGCTCGAACTCCGCGCGGTCACCGACGGCTGCGGCTTCCTCGTCGGCAGCACCAGCTGCACCGTGGAGGCCGCCCAGCTGGTCGAGTCCGGCTGGGCCCGGCCGCTGGCCGCCGACCGGGAGCGGGTACGGGAGTGCGCGCCCCGGATCCGGACCGTGGGCGACGAACTGCTGGCCCGGGACGAGGCCGCGCGGGCCGCCCGACTGCCGAGCCTGGCCTGGGAGACCGTACGGGAGGGCCTCAAGAGCGGGCCGGTGCTCGTCCAGGTCCCGCGGCGCGGGTACGTGCCCCGGCTCGCGTGCGAGCGGTGCCGGACCCCGGCGCGCTGCCGGGCGTGCGCGGGGCCGCTGGAGGCGCCCGACGAGCGGGAGCTGCACTGCGGGTGGTGCGGGCGGGGGGAGTCCTCCTGGCACTGCGAGGAGTGCGGGGCCGTGCGGCTGCGGGCCCAGGTGGTCGGCGCCCGGCGGACGGCGGAGGAGCTGGGCCGGGCGTTCCCCGCGGTCCCGGTGCGGACCTCCGGGCGGGACCACGTGTTGGACTCGGTGCCCGACCGGCCCGCGCTGATCGTGTGCACGCCGGGTGCGGAGCCGGTGGCGGAGGGGACCGGCTACGCGGCGGGGCTGCTGCTGGACGGCTGGGCCATGTTGTCGCGGCCCGACCTGCGGGCCGGGGAGGAGGCGCTGCGGCGCTGGATCGCGGCCGCGTCGCTGGTCCGGGGGGACGGGCAGGTGGTCGTGGTCGCCGAGCCGACGCTGCGGCCGGTGCAGGCGCTGGTGCGGTGGGATCCCGTGGGGCACGCGGTGCGGGAGTTGGCCGAGCGGGCGCAGCTCGGCTTTCCGCCGGTCTCGCGGATGGCCGCGGTGGCGGGGCGGCGGGAGGCGCTGGAGGCGTTCTTGGCGGATGCCGGGTTGCCGGCCGATGCGGAGGTGTTGGGGCCGGTGCCGGTGCAGGGGCGGCGGGGGGAGCCCTCGCCCGGGGAGCGGGCGTTGGTTCGGGTGCCGCCGGGTAGTGGGGCGGCCTTGGCCGCTGCGCTCAAGGGGGCGCAGGCGGCGCGGATGGCGCGGGGGGTTTCGGTGGCGGATGCGATCCGGGTGCGGATCGATCCGCCGGACATCGGCTGAGGCGGCCCGCGGCCCCTCCGGGGGCGCCCCGATCGAGTTCAGCCTGCCCGGCGTTTGAGGGCCTGCCGGAGGTGGTTGTGTGGCTGCCGGCTCGGTGGGCCCTCCGGGGGCGCCTCAAACGCCGGCGGGGCTGGAATGGCCGGGCCGGCTGGATTGGCCGGGGCTGGCAGTTGAGCCTGCCCGGCGTTTGAGGGCCTGCCGGAGGTGGTTGTGTGGCTGCCGGCTCGGTGGGCCCTCCGGGGGCGCCTCAAACGCCGGCGGGGCTGGAACGG
>NZ_JBVHUE010000020.1:146926-164848 GCF_055565515.1 Streptomyces sp. NPDC028419
GAATGGCCGGGCCGGCTGGAATGGCCGGGCCGGGTGGATTGGCCGGGCCGGGTGGATTGGCTGGGGCTGGGAGTTCGGCCTGCTCGGCGTTTGAGGGCCCGCCGGGGGCTGCGCGGCTGTGGGGCGCCTCAATCGCCGGCGGTTCGGGGGTGGGGTGGGTCAGCCGTTGCGGGGGCCGGGGAAGGCCGGGGGGCGGGCTGTCGCGGATTCTTCGCGCTGGGGCTGCGGGGGGACCGAGCGGGCCGCCGGGATCGTGGGCAGCGGGGACATCGGGGGGATGCCCAGGGTCCGCGTGGTCGATCCCTCGGCCAGCGGCTCCGCCGCCTCGGAGGCCTGCGCGCGCCGGGCCCCGTACCGCCGGTGCACGGCCTGCTTGGTGACCCCGAGGGCGGAGCCGACCGCGTCCCACGAGAAGCCGAGCGAGCGGTCGAAGTCCACCGCGGCGGTGACCAGTGTCTCGACGCTGTCCCGCAGCTCCTGCGCCAGGCGGACGGTGGGGGCGGGCGCGCGCCCGTAGACGACGAAGCCCGTGGAGGGGCCGGAGCGGCGCGGGCGGTACACGTTGCCCAGCTGGGCGGTGAGCGTACGCAGCGCGTCCACCTGCCGGCGGACCCGCTCGATGTCCCGCACCAGGAGGTGCAGGCTGGCCCGCGCTTGGGCGTCGTGGCTGGCGTGGTCGGCCATGAAGAAGCCTCTCGTACCGGTGCTGAGGAGCGGATCGGGCCGCACACACCGTTCACACGCGGCCCGCTTCGGGTCAATCTCTTTTGACCAACGCGTCATGTGGCGCGTTGGTCACGCTGTGGGGGCGTGTCGGCATATGCGAGGGGCGCGCGCATGTGCACACGCCCCCCGTGTGGGTGGCGCCGGGGGACGGGCGGCCACCGGTGGGGGCTTGGCCGGGCGCCCCATAGACTGGTGCGCTGCTGACAGCCGAGATAGCGAGGTAGACACCGGTGAAGCTCGTCTTCGCAGGCACCCCCGAGGTCGCCGTTCCCGCCCTGGACGCCCTGCTCGCCTCCGGGCGCCATGAGGTCGCCGCCGTCATCACCCGACCCGACGCGCCCGCGGGCCGCGGTCGGCGGCTGGTCGCGAGCCCGGTGGCCGAGCGCGCCGCGGAGGCCGGGATCGAGGTGCTCAAGCCGGCCAGGCCGCGCGACGAGGAGTTCCAGGCCCGGCTCCGGGAGATCGACCCGGACTGTTGTCCGGTCGTCGCCTACGGCGCCCTGATCCCCAAGAGCGCCATCGAGATCCCCCGGCACGGGTGGGTCAACCTGCACTTCTCGCTGCTGCCGGCCTGGCGCGGCGCGGCGCCCGTCCAGCACGCGATCATGGCCGGGGACGAGGTCACCGGTGCGTCCACCTTCCAGATCGAGGAAGGGCTGGACTCCGGCCCGGTCTACGGCATCCTCACCGAGGAGATCCGGCCCACCGACACCAGCGGTGACCTGTTGACCCGGTTGGCCTTCGCCGGGGCCGGTCTGCTGGCCGCCACCATGGACGGCATCGAGGACGGCACCCTGCGCGCCGTCGACCAGCACCTCGACGGCATCTCGCTCGCGCCCAAGATCTCGGTCGAGGACGCCCGGGTGGACTGGACGGCCCCGGCGCTGCGCGCCGACCGGGTCGTGCGCGGCTGCACGCCCGCGCCGGGCGCGTGGACCGTCTTCCGCGGGGAGCGGCTCAAGCTGATCTCGATGGCCCTGGTGACCGACCGCACGGACCTGGCGCCCGGCGAGCTCTCGCCGGCCAAGAACAACCTCTACGTCGGCACCGGCTCGCACGCCGTGGAACTGCTCTGGGTGCAGCCGCAGGGCAAGAAGCCGATGAAGGCGGCCGACTGGGCGCGCGGGGTCCGGATCGCTCCCGGCGAGCGGTTGGGCGGGGTCGACGTAGGCTGATCGGGAGGCCGTCCCCGCCTCCCGGCCCCACCCCGCACCACCCCGCACCTCGATCCACCTCACCTCGATTCACCTCGTACCTCCGGAGCACCTTTCACGTGAGCGAACAGTCCCGCCGTCCCGCCACCGGCGGCGGCAAGCAGGCCAACCCGTACCGCAGGCCCAAGAAGGACCCCGTCCGGATCCTCGCCTTCGAGGCGCTGCGGGCGGTGGACGAGCGGGCCGCGTACGCGAACCTCGTCCTGCCCCCGCTGCTGCGCAAGGCCCGCAAGGACGAGAGCTTCGACGCGCGGGACGCCGCCCTCGCGACCGAGCTGGTCTACGGGACGCTGCGCCGCCAGGGCACGTACGACGCCATCATCGGCGCCTGCATCGACCGGCCGCTGCGCGAGGTCGACCCGCCGGTGCTGGACGTGCTCGCGCTCGGCGCGCACCAGCTGCTCGGCACCCGGATCCCCTCGCACGCGGCCGTCTCGGCGAGCGTGGAGCTGGCCCGCGTGGTGCTGGGCGACGGCCGGGCCAAGTTCGTGAACGCCGTCCTGCGCAAGATCGCCGCGAAGGACCTGGACGGCTGGCTGGAGCAGGTCGCCCCGCCGTACGACGTGGACGCCGAGGACCACCTGGCGGTCGTCCACTCGCACCCGCGCTGGGTCGTCTCCGCGCTGTGGGACTCCCTGGGCGGCGGGCGGGCCGGCATCGAGGACCTCCTCGAAGCCGACAACGAGCGCCCCGAGGTCACCCTCGTCGCCCGGCCCGGCCGGTCCACGCCGCAGGAGCTGCTGGACGCGGTGGGCGAGGACTCGGCGCTGCCGGGCCGCTGGTCGCCGTACGCCGTCCGGATGGCCGAGGGCGGCGAGCCGGGCGCGCTGGAGGCGGTCCGCGAGGGGCGCGCGGGCGTCCAGGACGAGGGCAGCCAGCTGGTGGCGATGGCGCTGGCGAACGTGCCCGTCGAGGGTCGCGACGCCCGCTGGCTGGACGGCTGCGCCGGACCGGGCGGCAAGGCGGCGCTGCTCGCCGCGCTCGCCGCGCGGCGCGGCGCGTTCCTGCTGGCCTCCGAGAAGCAGCCGCACCGGGCCCGGCTGGTGGAGAAGTCGCTGGCGGGCAATCCCGGCCCGTACCAGGTGATCACGGCCGACGGCACCCGCCCGCCGTGGCTGCCGGGCTCCTTCGACCGGGTCCTGATGGACGTGCCGTGCACGGGCCTCGGCGCCCTGCGCCGGCGCCCGGAGGCCCGTTGGCGGCGCCGCCCGGAGGACCTGGAGGGCTTCGCCCCGCTCCAGCGCGCGCTGCTGCGCGAGGCGCTGTCCGCGGTGCGGGTGGGCGGCGTGGTCGGTTACGCGACCTGCTCGCCGCACCTGGCGGAGACGCGGGTCGTGGTGGAGGACGTGCTCAAGGGCCGCGGCGCGGGCCACGAGCCGATCTCGGCCGAACTGATCGACGCGCGGCCCTACATGGAGGGCGTCCCGGCCCTCGGCGACGGCCCGGACGTCCAACTGTGGCCGCACCTGCACGGCACGGACGCGATGTACCTGGCGCTGTTGCGGCGCACGGCCTGAGGATCCCGCCGCGCCGTGCCGTGCACGGCGCGGCGGGGACTCACGCCAGGAGCGCCAGCAGTCGGCCCACCGCGTCCACGACGGGCTGGCCCACCGCGCCGACGGCGGCCGCGATCTGGGCGACGTGCGCCAGGACCAGGCCGCGCTCGCGCAGGGCGCCGCGGTCGGGGGTGAGTTCGGGCAGGGCCTGTCCGACGGTGCGGTCCTGCTCCGGGGTGAGGTGCCGGCGCAGTTCGCCGAGAAGGCGGGTGAGCTCCTCGACGGCGGCGCGCAGCTCGGCGTCCTGGGCGCCGGCGCCGACGGTGCCGTAGTTGATGCCGATGTTGTCGTGGCCGTCGTTCATGTTGACCACGGGCCCGTAGTAGTTCGACGACTCGCTCATGTGCGGATCCCCGTGTTCCCCCGGCCGCCGTTCATGTTGACGACGGGAGCGAAGTGGTTGACGACGGTGGTGAACTCGGCCTCCGGGTGGTTGATCGCGTAGACGATCTGTCCGGCGATGTACCGCAGCTCGTCCACGGTCGGCAGGGTCACCATGATGATGGTGCCACCGGCGGTCTCGACGGCCAGTACGGGCCTGCGCATCTTGAACAGGGCCGCCAGGACGAGGATGAGCAGCACGAGCCCGGCCAACGGGACCAGGGTGTCGGTGTTCTGTCCGTTGATCGGCTCGCCCCCGCTCGCGTAGACGAGCACGAAGAGGAGCACGGCGAGGCCGACCACCCACTTGAGCGAGGCGACGAAGGAATCCCAGCGCGAGGGCCGGTACTTGAAGGCGTCGACCAGGGTGATGTTGCGCAGCGGGACGGCCGCCGAGCCCACCCACAGCATGCGGCCGGTGACCGACAGCACCAGCTTGCCGTGCCCGCGGTCGGACGCCGACCCGTCACGGGGCGGTACGAACGGGGGCGGGGCCGGTGGTGTGGTCGGCGGAGGGGGCGGTGGCGCCCCGACGTTTCCTGTGGAGTCCATCTGTTTCCCCCGTAGTGGTCGCTCCGGACCGCGCGGTGCGGAGCACCATTAAGCGCCAGCGGCCGGCCGCGGGGCAGACGGGAAACGGCCAATTCGCCACCGTGGCCGGAAGGTGCGCGCGAGCCGACCACCTGCCGTCCGGCTACCAGCCGGGCATGGCCACCTCGTCGTCCCGCAGGCCCCACATGGGCGCGGCCGCGGCGGGCCCGGCGATCACCCGCAGCTGGTGGGAGCGGTACTCGTTCCGCGCGTCCTCGACGGTCCATCCGGCCGAGGTGAGGATGGCGGCCATCGCGCGCGCCATCGCGGCCGCGATCTCGCCGGAGTGGCGCAGCAGGGGATCGTCCAGCTGGCGCAGGCCGAAGGCCCGGCCCGTGCAGAGCCGCATGCGCGGGCTGGCCGACCAGCCGACGTAGACGCCGCCGGAGGGGTCGACTCCGTGGTCGACCTCCACCTCCGCGCCGCCGGCCAGTACGGGGTCCAGTCCGGGCGGGAGGACGGGGAGGGCGGCGGCGGCCAGCTCGCCCCGCACCCGCACGGCGAGCGCCTCCCGATGCGCTTGCTCCTCGGCACTCACGCGTTCGTACATGTGATCAATTTACCCACCCCCGGAGGGTCGGGAAGCGGTGGCGGGCATGGCAGGCTTGGGGGCATGGCCGTTCAGATCAATCCCAGCATCCTGTCCGCGGACTTCTCCCGCCTCGCCGAAGAGGCGAGGGCCGTCGAGGGCGCCGACTGGCTGCACGTCGACGTCATGGACAACCACTTCGTCCCGAACCTCACCCTCGGCGTCCCGATCGTGGAGTCCCTCAGCCGCGCCACGGACATCCCGCTGGACCTCCACCTCATGATCGAGGACCCGGACCGCTGGGCCCCGCAGTACGTCGAGGCGGGTGCCGGATCGGTCACCTTCCACGCCGAGGCGGCCGCGGCGCCCGTCCGGCTGGCCAGGGAGATCCGGGCCAAGGGCGCGCGCGCCTCCATGGCGCTCAAGCCCGCGACGCCGATCGAGCCGTACGAGGACCTGCTCCCCGAGCTCGACATGCTGCTGATCATGACGGTCGAGCCGGGATTCGGCGGACAGCCGTTCCTCGACATCATGCTGCCCAAGATCCGCCGCACCCGGGAGCTGATCGCCAAGCACGGTCTGGAGCTGTGGCTCCAGGTGGACGGGGGTGTCTCGGCCTCGACCATCGAGCGCTGCGCCGAGGCCGGAGCCGACGTCTTCGTGGCGGGCAGCGCGGTCTACGGAGCGGTCGACCCGGCCGCCGCGGTCCGCACCCTGCGCGAGCAGGCGGACCTGGCGATCTCCGCGGCGCCCTGGGCTTGCGGCCACTGAGCCAAGGCTTGGTGAACAGCTCGGTGAACGCTGGCAGTCCAGGCTGATCAACGGCCGTCGGATCTGACAGGATGAACGGCGAGTCGAGAATGTGAACAGCAGTGAGGAGAACGCGGTGTCTGCAATGTCGGCGGGACGGTCAGCCCTGCGGATGGGACCCGCGGAGCTGGTACAGGCGGCGGCGATGGCCCGTCGCTTCTATCTGGAGGGCAAGTCCAAGATCCAGATCGCCGAGGAGTTCGGCGTGAGCCGCTTCAAGGTGGCCCGGGTCCTGGAGACCGCCCTCGAACGCGACCTCGTGCGCATCGAGATCCGGGTGCCGGCGGAACTGGACGCGGAGCGCTCCGACGCGCTGCGCGCCCGGTACGGCCTGCGGCACGCGGTCGTCGTGGAATCCCCGGCCGATGCGACCGAGGACGCCCCCGACCCGGAGAACCTGGGCGCGGTGGCGGCGGACCTGCTCGGCGAGCTGGTCAACGAGGGCGACGTACTGGGCCTGGCGTGGGGCCGGTCCACCATCCACATGGCCGCCTCCCTGCACCGGCTGCCGCCGTGCACCGTGGTGCAGCTCACCGGCGTGTACGACGCCGGGACGGCCGAGCGCGGGTCGGTCGAGGCCGTCCGCCGCGCCGCCCAGGTCTCGGGCGGGGACGCGCACCCCATCTACGCGCCGATGCTGCTGCCCGATCCGGCGACGGCCGCCGCGCTGCGCGGGCAGACCGGGATCGCACGGGCATTCGAGTACTTCGACAAGGTGACCGTCGCGGCGGTGTCCATCGGGTCCTGGGAGCCGGGCATCTCGACCGTGCACGACATGCTGACCGACGAGGAGCGGGCGCACTACGCCTCGCTCGGCGTCGCCGCCGAGATGTCCGCGCACCTCTTCGACTCCGAGGGCCGCCGGGTCGGCCGCGACCTCGGCGAGCGCTGCATCACCGTCGAGGCGGACCGGCTGCGCCGGATCCCGGAGGTCGTGGCGATCGCGGGCGGCCTGCGCAAGGCCTCGGCGATCGGGGCGGTGCTGCGCTCGGGGCTGGTCACCAGCCTGGTGACGGACACGGCGGTGGCGGACTTCCTGCTGACCGAGTCCCAGCCGGGGCTGCGCCCCGCGCTGGAGCGCGCCGACCCGGACGACCTGTAGGACGCCTGCTCCCGGTCCCCGCGCCGTGGGCCCGCGTCGGCCACCTGCCGCTCGCGATTCGCGGGCGAAACGGATATTTGACACCATCAGCGCATGATCTTCCGGACCGTGCCCCGCCAGCTGCTGCGTCTGCTCGGGGCTGTGTTCCTCTGTGTGGCCCTGGTGGGTGCGGCGGGCTGCGCGGGGAAGAAGGACCCCGCACCCCCGGGCGCCGCCGCGTCGAGCGGCTCCGCCTCCAGCGGCTCCCCGAGTCCGCGGGCGAGCGCCGCCCCGGGGTGGGCGAAGGGGATGAAGACCGTCCGGGCGGCAGACCTGCCCCCGCAGGCGCGGGACACGCTCGCCCTCATCGACAAGGGCGGACCGTACCCGTACCGGCAGGACGACACCGTCTTCGGGAACTTCGAGAAGCGGCTGCCGCAGCAGAAGCGCGGCTACTACCACGAGTTCACGGTGAAGACCCCGGGCTCGCGGGACCGCGGTGCGCGCCGGATCATCACCGGTCAGGGCAGCGAGTTCTTCTACACGGACGACCACTACGACACCTTCAAGGCGGTTCTCCGATGACCCTGGACCCGCAGGCACTCGCCCCGGCCCTGGCAGCAGCCGAGCAGGCCGGCTGGATGGTCGTTCGGCTCGACCTGGACGGCGTGCGCAGCAAGGCCGATCTGATGGGGCGGTGCGAGCGGGCGCTGCGGCTGCCGGAGCACTTCGGCGGGAACTGGGACGCGCTGGCCGACTGTCTGATCGACCTGTCCTGGCTGCCGGCCGCCTCGGGGCGGCTGCTGGCCGTCACCTCCTGGCGCGGCTACGCGGCGGCCCGGCCGGGGGACTGGGAGACCTTCCAGGACGTGCTGGAGCAGGCCGTGGACTTCTGGCGGGGCTCCACCGAGGGCGTACTGACCGTACTGCTGGCGGATCCGGGCGAGAAGCCCCGGCCGAAGCCGGGGCCGCCGCCGCGCCGCGGCTGACGCCCGACGGCCGGGCGGGGCGCGCCCCGCCCGGCCGCCGGCCGTGGCTCAGTCGTCCCCCGCCGCCTTCGGTACCCAGGGCGGGGTCTGGCCCCAGGACCAGATCGGGATCTTGGCCGCGTCCACCGGGGGCGGGTTGGGCCCCGAGTAGATCAGCGCCATCCTGGTGCCCCACTCGATGTAGTAGACGAACACCGCCCGGAACTCGGGGTCCGTCGGCAGACCGACCTCGTCGGCCGTGTCGAGGAGCAGGTCCACCCAGCGGCGGCGCTGCTTCTCGGTGATCGCGCGGCCGAGGTGCTTGGTGGCCATGTGCTGGTGGCCGCCGTGGTGGGCCGAGTACGCGGCCGGCCCGCCGAAGACCTCGGACAGCCAGGCCGCGACGTGCTGGGGGTGCTCGGCGTCCATGCCCGCGAAGACCGGCGCGAGGATCTCGTCCCGCAGGGCGTACGAGTAGAAGACGTCGGTGAGGCGGTCCATCGCCTCGGCCCCGCCCATCCACTCGTAGATCGTCGGCGTGCTCATGACCTTCAGGAAGCCTTTCCCGTGCCCACGACATCGGTGACGAGGTAGTGCTGCATCTCCTCGATGGCGGTCACGTAGGGGCGGATCGCGGTGAAGAACGCCGGGAAGTGCTCGCCCTTGCGGAAGCCGTTCAGGTGGGCGTCGATCGAGGTCCAGCGGATCCGCAGGACGTAGCGCTCGGGCTCCTCCTCGCAGTGCGCCAGTTCGTAGTCGATGCACTCGGGCGAGGCGGTCAGGGCCTCGGCCGCCCGCCGGTACGCGTCCTCGAAGGCAGGCTGGTCGGCCGATGCGATCCGGTAGCGGATGTATTCGACGGTCGTGGTCATGGTGTGCGTGCCTCTCCCTGGGTTCGGGTGTTCGCGGCTACCCTTCCGCGATCATTGCTGCCCGGGCGCGCATTTCGTCATTCGTCCCCGGACTTCCTGGAGTCGGCGGAGTCGGGCTTCGCCGACTCCTCCTGGTCGGGGCCCTGCGCGCGGACCTGCTGGACCTTCTCCAGCGAGCCCCGGAGATCGGCGAGCCAGGCGTCGGTGTTCTTCCCGACGAGCCGGACGCACCAGGCGAGCGCGTCGGCCCGGCTGCGGGCCACCCCGCCCGCGACCAGGGTGTCGAGCACGGCGCGCTCGGACTGGCGCAGTCGGGTCATCACGGGCACGGCGAGGTGGGTGAAGAGGGTCCGCTCGCCCTCCGCCTCCACCCCCCAGGCCACCTTGCGCTGGTAGAGCTCCTCGGCCTCGCGGGCCACCTCGATGCGCTGCTCGCGGGTGCGCTCGCGGAAGGCCCGCAC
Organism: Streptomyces sp. NPDC028419; assembly: GCF_055565515.1. NCBI lineage: Bacteria > Bacillati > Actinomycetota > Actinomycetes > Kitasatosporales > Streptomycetaceae > Streptomyces > Streptomyces sp. NPDC028419. The sequence goes on from NZ_JBVHUE010000020.1 coordinate 156,116, forward strand.
CGATTCCGCGGCCGGGACGCGGCCGACGACGGTGATCTCCTCGCGGTCGACCACCACCTCGACCAGCTCTTCGTAGACGTCGATGGGCAGGCGCTCGGCGAACCAGACCCGGAGCTGCTCGCGCTGTTCGGCTGTAATCATGTAATCAACGTTGCATCCGGTGGGCGCTTGATCGCAAGGGCCCGGCCCCCGAGCCCCCCGGATTTCGCTCTCAGCCCATCGAGCGGTAGCGGTGGATCAGGGACACCGCCATCGCGCCCTCGCCCACCCCCGAGGCGACCCGCTTGACCGAACGGGCCCGGACGTCGCCCGCCGCGAAGACCCCGGGGACGCTGGTCTCCAGCGGGTACGGCGCCCGTTGCAGGCTCCACTCGGCGGGCAGTTCGCCCCCGTTGGAGATCAGGTCCGAGCCGGTCAGGACGAAGCCGTACTCGTCCCGCTCGACCACCCCGGCCAGCCAGTCGGTGTGCGGGCGGGCGCCGATGAAGGTGAACATGAAGCGGGCCGGGACCTCGGTGTCCGTCCCGGTGTCCGCGTCGTGCAGGACGATCCGCTCCAGGTGCTCGTCCCCGTCGAGCGAGACCACCGTGGTGCGGACCCGGACCTCGATGTTGGGGGTCCGCTCGATCTCCTCGATCAGGTACCGGGACATGCTCTCGTCGAGCGAGGCGGCCCGGACCAGGACCGTCACCCGGGCCGCGTACTTGGCGAAGTGGACCGCGGCCTGACCGGCCGAGTTGGCCCCGCCCACGATGAACACGTGCTGCGAGATGCAGGCCGAGCTCTCCGTGGTGGCCGCGCCGTAGTAGAGGCCCGCGCCCTCGAAGCGGTCCGCGCCCGGTGCCTGGAGCCGGTTGTAGGCGACCCCGGTCGCCAGCAGGACCGTCTCCGCGCTGATCTCCGTACCGTCCGCGAGGGTCAGGATCTTCGCCGGATCGTCGCGGGTCAGCGAGACCACCTCGACCGGGTGCAGGATCTCGGCGCCGAACCGGGCGGCCTGGATGGTGGCCCGGCGGGTCAGGTCCCCGCCGGAGAGGCCCGAGGGGAAGCCGAGGTAGTTCTCGATCAGGCTGGAGGTGCCCGCCTGGCCGCCCGGCGCCCGGGAGTCCAGCATCAGCGTGGTCAGGCCCTCGGAGGCGGAGTACACCCCGGCGGCCAACCCCGCCGGGCCCGCGCCCACGATCACGCACTCGTAGTGCGGACGCGAGGCGGTGGTCGCCAGGCCCAGGCAGACGGCCAGCTCGGTGTCCGTCGGCGCGGAGAGCACCGCGCCGTCCGGGAAGCGGACGAGCGGCAGGGCGGCCCCCGGCTGTGCGGCGATCAGGGTCAGCGCCTCGGGGTCGCGCTCGACGTTGAGGAAGCGGAACGGCTGGCCGTTGCGGGTGAAGAAGTCCCGCACCGCGTGGGTGCCCGGGGCCACCAGATGACCGGCGACGATGATCCCGTCGTAGGCGGGGCGGTAGGTGGCCAGCCAGTCCGACAGCAGGTCGTCCAGGACCGGGAAGAGCCGCTCGTGCGGCGGGTCCCACGGCTTGAGGAGGTAGTAGTCCAGGCGGACCCGGTTGATCGCGGTGATCGCCGCGTCCGTCTCGGCGTAGGCGGTCAGCAGCACGCGGCGCGCGTCGGGGAAGCGGGAGACCGCTTCGAGGAGGAACTCGACGCCCGTGACGTCCGGCATCCGCTGGTCCACCAGGAAGAGCGCCGGGTCGTGGCCGCGTTCGTCCAGGGAGTCGAGGATCTTCAGGGCGTCCGCGGCGGAGGAGGCGCCCAGCACCCGGTAGCGGTCCCCGTAGGCGCTGCGCAGGTCCCGGCGGACCGCCCGCAGCACCTGCGGGTCGTCGTCCACGGCGAGGATGACGGGCTTGCGGCTCTCCGCCCGGGCGGCGCTCGCCGCGGCCGCCGCGGGGGTGGACGTGTGGCCCGTGGACGCGGGGCCCGTGGACGCGGAGGCGGAGGCGGGCGCGGGGGTCCCGGGGGCCGCGCTCACGCCGGGTCCAGCATGAGCTGGTCGGCGTAGCACCAGGCCCATTTCTCGCCGGGCTCGTGCGAGGCGGCGATCGGGTGGCCGGAGCCCCGGAAGTGGCGGGTGGCGTGCCGGTGCTTCGAGGAGTCGCAGCACCCCACGTGGCCGCAGCCGAGACACATCCGCAGGTGCACCCAGCCCTCGCCCAGGGCGAGGCACTCCTCGCAGCCCTCCGCGGAGGGCTTCACCGGACGTATCTGATCGATGTGTGCGCAACTACCGTCCATCGGCCCCGTCCTCCTTCTCGACCTTGATCCGGCCTCGAACGACGATAGGGCGGGCCTCCAGGAGCGGTTCATGGATTCGGCCGAAGTCATGAAGTACGGCGGGTACTTCATGAACTCACCCAACGACTTCGTGAGGTGCCCGCATGACCTGGGCCGCTACCTCAGGTAGTCGGACACGGGCGCTTTGACGCGGGCTCGCGGCGGAAGCAGTGTGGGGAACGCCAACGACAACAGGCGGCGCCTGGAGGAATCCGTGAGCAGAAAGATTCTGGTCATTGTCTCCGAACACGGTTACTGGGCCGAAGAACTGATAGGGCCCGTTTCGAAGTTCGACGAGCGGGGCTACGAGGTCGTATTCGCCACCCCGACCGGAAAGCGCGCGCACGCACTTCCGCCGAGCCTCGACGCGAACTACATCGACCCCCCGCTGGGGCGCTCGGTCACCACCGAGGAGAACGCCCGGCTGGGGCGCGAGTTCGAGCAGTCGAGCCGGCTGGACTCCCCGCTCGACATCGAGGCGTGGGCGCCGGAGCGCCCCTACACGAGCGACGAGGGCTACCTGCGCAAGCTGGAGCAGTACCACCGCGACCTGGACAAGCTGCAGGCCGACATCGACGGCTACGACGCCGTGCTCATCGTGGGCGGCAGCGGACCCATCGCCGACCTCGCCAACAACGAGCGCGTCCACGCCCTGATCCTGGCCTTCCACAAGGCCGGCAAGGTCGTGGCCGCCGAGTGCTACGGCGTGGCCTGCCTGGCCTTCGCCCGGGACTGGGGCGACCGCCGCAGCATCATCTGGGGCAAGCACGTCACCGGGCACTGCAAGGAATACGACTACAAGGACGGCACCGGTTTCCTCGGTACCGATTTCAACATGGGCCCGCCGCCGTACCCGCTGGAATACATCCTGCGCGATGCCACGGGCCCGCGCGGGGCGTACCACGGGAACTTCGGCAAACCGCTCTCGGTGATCGTCGACCATCCCTTCGTGACCGGCCGTTCCACCCCCGATTCCTATCTCACGGGGCAGAAGATCGTGGAAGTCCTGGAGGACGGTCTCACCCGGTACGGATGGTAGTCGGACGCCTCGTTCGGCAACCCGTGTGAATCGAGGGGGAATTCATGGAAGCCACTCCCGGACGGGAAAGGCTGATCGAGCAGTTCAAGGCCGACGGCCTGACGGTGATGTTCGGAAATCCCGGGACCGTGGAACAGGGATTCCTCGACGCGGCCGACGCGGCGGCGGACTTCCGCTACATCCTCGCCCTCCAGGAGACGGTGGCCGCGGGCATCGCCGACGGATACGCCCGCGCCACCGGCGGTCCGGCGTTGCTCCAGCTGCACTCCGGCGTGGGTCTGGGCAACGGGATCGGCATGCTCTACCAGTCCCTGCGCGGTCACACCCCGCTCGTCGTGGTCGCCGGTGACGCCGGGGTCCGCTACGACGCGATGGACGCGCAGATGGCCGCCGACCTGGTCGCCATGGCCCGGCCGGTCACCAAGTACGCCACCCGGGTGACCGATCCGCGCTCGGTGCTGCGCACGGTCCGGCGGGCCGTGAAGATCGCCCTGACCCCGCCGCGCGGCCCGGTCTTCGTGGCGCTGCCGATGGACGTGCTGGACGAGCTGAACGCCGAGCCCGTCCTGCCCGCCACCGTTCCGCTCACCGACGTGGAGCCCTCGCCCGCGTCGGTGGGCCGGGCGGCCGAGCTGCTCGCGGCGGCCGAACGGCCCGTCGTGCTCATCGGCGACGGGGTCGCCCTCTCCGGGGCCCAGGCCGAACTCGTCACCGTCGCCGAGCTGTTGGGCGCCGATGTGTACGAGGTCGACTCCTCGGAGGTCAACATCGCGGCCTCGCACCCGCTGCGGCGCGGGCAGAGCGGCCACATGTTCGGCCCGCACAGCAGGGAGCTGATCGCCTGCGCGGACGGGGTGTTGATCGTCGGCACCTACGTCTTCCCGGAGGTCTTCCCGGAGTTGGAGAGCCCCTTCCGGGCGGGCGCCAAGGTCGTCCACATCGACCTGAACGCCTACGAGATCGCCAAGAACCACCCCGTGGACCTCGGCCTCGCCGCCGATCCGAAACGGGCGCTGCGCGCGCTGGCCGGCGCACTGGAGCACCTGCTCACCCCGCAGCGGCGGGCGGCCGCGGCCGCCCGGCTGGACGTCCGGACCCGGGAACGGGCCCTGGCGGCCCGCGACTCCGGGCCCGGGGACGGTACGCCGATGGCCGTCTTCCTGCGGACCCTGGCCGAGCGGACCGGGGGCGACATGATCGTCTTCGACGAGGCGCTGACCACCTCCCCGCTGGTCACCCACTACCTGCCCGCCGAACGGCCGGGGGACTACCACCTCACCCGGGGCGGCTCCCTCGGGGTCGGCTTCCCGGGGGCGGTCGGCGCCAAGCTCGCCCGTCCCGACCGCACCGTGGTCGGCTTCGCGGGTGACGGCGGGTCGATGTACACCTACCAGGCGCTGTGGACCGCGGCCCGGCACGGCATCGAGGCGAAGTTCGTCGTGTGCAACAACCGCAAGTACCGGCTGCTGGACGACAACATCGCCCAGTACTGGCGCGAGCGGGCCATCCCGGAGCACGGTTTCCCCGACTCCTTCGACCTCTCCCGCCCCGAGATCGACTTCGCCGCCCTGGCCCGGGCGCTGGGCGCGGGCGGGACGCGGGTGGAGAAGCCGGACGAGGCGGCCGCGGCCGTCGACAGGATGCTGGCGCACCCGGGCCCGTTCCTGGTCGACGTCCAGATCTGAGCACGCCAGTCCGTGCCCGTTGCCCGAACGTTCCTTCCCGCCCCGCCCCACCGACAAGGAGGAGACAGGCATGTCCGTCGAGCGGCTGACCGAGGACGCGATCCGCGCGTTCACCGACCGGTGGTACGTGGCCCTGGACCAGCACCTTCCGCTGGACCGGGTGCTCGATCTCATCACCGCGGACCTGGAGTTCAAGGTCCCGGAGGACACCTTCCTCGGCCACGAGGGCTTCGGCCGCTGGTACGCGGCCGTCACCAACCGCTTCTTCGACGAGGTGCACACCGTCACCAAGGTGGAGCCCGTCATCGAGGGCGACCGCGCTGTGGTGCGCGTCCTCGTCAACTGGCAGGCCAAGATCTGGGACCCGCCGGCAGCCCGCAGCCAGTGGCTCGGCTTCGACGCCGACCAGACCTGGACGGTCCTCGCCGCTCCCGGCGGCCCGCGCATCAAGACCTACACCGTCAACGAGCTGGCTCCGATGCCCGGTTCGGGCGCGCTCTGAGGCCCCGTACGGGGCCCGAGAAAGGACACGAGCGATGACCGAAGTGACACGGGAGCGGGTCGAGTCGGCCTACCGGGCGCTCGGCTCGGGAGACCGCGCCCGGATCCTGGAGTACTACGCCGAGGACCTGCGCTGGCTGGTCCCGGGCAACCACCCGCTGGCCGGCTGGTACGAGAGCCTGGACGCCTTCCTGGAGCTGATGGGCCAGACCCACAAGCTCACCGGCGGCACCTTCCGCATGGACATCGAGGCCGTGCTCGTCGGCGAGGACTGCAGCGCCGACGTGTGCCGCAACGTCGCCCGGCGCGAGGGCGCCGACCCCGCGGGCGCGTCCCCGTACGAGCGGATGGACTACCCGGTCTTCCACTTCATGCGCTGGCGCGACGGCCGGATCGTCGAGGGCCGCGACGGTCTCTTCGGCGACTCGGCGACCGCGTTCAGCCAGTTCTGGGCGCCCTTCGCGCCGGACGGAACCCGTAGGGACCGATAGGGGGATGAGCGCGATGGACGCACGTCAGATCCTGACGAAGTACTACGAGTACGCCAACGCCGGTGACTGGGACCGCTGGTGCGACCTCTTCGCCGACGACCAGGTCATGGACGAACAGCTCGCCGGACACGTCGAGGGCCTGGACACCCTGCGCTCGATGATGAAGGGCATGGGCGCGATGTACCGCACCTTCCGCAACGAGCCCGTGCACTTCGTCCTCGACGGGGGCGGGGAGAAGGCCGCCGCCGTCTCCCACCTCAGCGCCGTCAGCGCCGCGGGCGAGGCCATCGAGGCCGAGGTCATGAACTTCTTCCGGATCGTGGACGGAAAGATCGCCTACATGGCGAACTACCACGACACCGCCCCCTTCCAGGTGCTGGGTCAGGGCTGAGGGGGCCACCGGTGGACAGCAGAGCGCGCGCCGGGTCCCGCCGCGGGACCGGCAACGAGGAAGAGTACGACTACGTCGTCGTGGGAGCGGGCACCGCGGGCAGCGTCCTGGCCAACCGGCTCTCCGAGGACCCGGACGTCACCGTCCTCGTCCTGGAAGCGGGCGGACCGCGGATCCCGCCCGAGGTGGACGACCCGTCGTCCTGGTACAAGCTGCTGGGCGGGCCCGTCGACTGGGGCTACACCAGCGTCCCGCAGCCCGGGCTGGACGGCCGCCGCACCTACGAACCCCGGGGCAAGGCGCCCGGCGGCAGCAGCAACCTCTACATCATGATGCACATCCGGGGCCACGCCTCGGACTTCGACAACTGGGCCTACCAGGGCGCCGCGGGCTGGGCGCACGAGGACGTCCTGCCGTACTTCGCGCTGCTGGAGGCGCAGGAGGACCGCACCGCCGCCACCACCGGCACCCGCGGCCCCCAGCGCGTCACCCACGCGGGGCGGCACGACCCCAACCCCGTCTCCCGCGCCTTCATCGACGCGGCCGTGGAGCTCGGCCACCCGGAGATCGAGGACTTCAACACCGACGGGCCCCGGCGCGGCCTCTTCGGCACCGGCTGGCACCACATCGACGTCGCCGACGGCCGCCGCCAGGGAGTGCTCGCCGCCTACCTGGAGCCCGCCCTCGACCGCTCCAACCTCACCCTGCGCACCGGCGCCCAGACCACCCGGCTGCTCTTCGACGGGGACACCTGCGCCGGCGCCGAGTACGTCCAGAGCGCGCCGGCGGCGGACTTCCCGGGCCGCGACGTGCGCGACGTACACCTGAGCGCCGGCGCGCCCGGCACGCACACCGTCCGGGCGAGGCGCGAGGTGATCGTGGCGGCCGGGGCGATCGAATCCCCGAAGCTGCTGTTGCTCTCCGGGATCGGGCATCCGGACCGGCTGCGCCCGCACGGCATCACGCTCACCGCGGCGCTGCCGGGGGTCGGCGAGAACTTCCACAACCACGTCCTGACGGGCCTGATGGCCGAGGTCACCCAGGAACTGCCCGCGCCCGCGCAGAACCTCTCCGAGAGCGCGCTCTTCCTGTCCTCCCGTCCGGGCCTGCCCGCGCCGGACCTCCAGATCGCCTTCGTCCACGTCCCGTTCGACGTCATCGTCGGCCAGGACCATCCGCACACCGTCTCGATCCTGCCCGGGGTGGTCCGGCCCGTCTCGCGCGGCTGGATCCGGCTGGCGAGCGCCGACCCGCTGGCCCACCCGCTGATCAACCCGAACTACCTGGGCGACCGGTGGGACCTGGAGCGGATGGTGCAGGGCGTCCGCGTGGCCCGCGAGATCTTCGCGACCTCCGCCTTCTCGCCCTGGTACAAGCAGGAACTCCAGCCGGGCCCGGGCGCCGTCACCGACGAGGACCTGCGCCGCTTCGTGCGGCGGAAGGCGGAGAGCTACCACCACCAGGCCGGCTCTTGCCGGATGGGCGTCGACGACCTCTCCGTGGTCGACCCCGAGCTGCGGGTGCACGGCGTACGGGGCCTGCGCGTCGTCGACGCGAGCGTCATGCCCGCCGTGCCCTCGGGCAACTGCCACACCGCCATCGCGATGATCGCCGAGCGCGCGGCGGACTTCCTGAAGGGGGCCTCCCGTGTCTGACGCCGTACTGCGCGAGGGAGCGCTGTCCGGGACCCGGATCGCGGTCCTGATCGAGAGCGACTTCTACGAGCCGGAGATCTTCTACTACGGCCGCCGCTTCGCCGAGGAGGGCGCCGAGGTCGACTTCCTGACCCGGCTGTGGGGCAACGACTCCATCACCTTCACCGGCCACGAGTACCGGGCGCCCTTCACCGCCGACCAGAGCCTCGAAGGGCTCGACGACGAAGGGCTGCGCGGCTACGCCGCCCTGATCGTGCCCTCGGGCATGGTGGCCGACCGGCTGCGCTACACCGAGGACGTCGACCGGCTGGCCCCCGCGACCGAGCTGTTGCGCCGGGCCTTCGAGGAGCCCACGGTCCTCAAGGGGATCATCTGCCACGGCATGTGGCTGGCCGCCTCGATCCCCGACAAGGTCCGCGGCCGCAAGGTGGTGTGCCACAACAACCTGATCGGCGACGTCCGCAACATGGGCGCGCAGTACGTCGACGAGGACGTGGTCGTCGACGGCGACCTGGTCACCGGCCGCACCGGCGCCCACCACCACCTCTTCGCCCGCCGGATCATCGAGCAGCTCGCCGGGGGGGGGGGGGGGGGGGGGGGGGCGGAGGGGGGGGGGGGGGGGGGGGGAGGGGGGGGGGGGAGGGGTGGGCCTTTTCCGCTGGGGGGAGGAAGGCGCAACAAA